>QHZE01000193.1:13286-25297 GCA_003225335.1 Acidobacteriota bacterium | reverse complement strand
GAAGGATATTGACCTGAAACTCGAAGGAAATGTCTTGACTCTGAAAGGCGAGAGAAAGCCGGAGCCCGGCGAGGACCGAAACAGCTATTACCTGGCAGAGAGCTTCTACGGGACATTCACACGATCCTTTACTCTTCCGCAAACAGTAGACGCGGAAAAAATAAAGGCGGACTACAAGAACGGAATCCTTACGGTGACGATTCCACAGAAACCGGAGGTAAAGCCGAAAACGATTCCGGTTTCCGTGAAGTAAAAGCTGTGCGAGGACTATGCCAGCACACGGCACCAGACTAAGGCATAAGGCGCTAAAGAACTGGAGCGCAGAAACAACTTTATAATAAAAAGGAGGGTACAAAAATGATGAAACTTATTCCAGGGGTTCGCGGCTCGGAATCTCCGTCACGATCGGCGTTTCCGGCGCCGGCAAACCCGTTTTTCGAGGATTTCTTCAATGATTGGCCGTTTCGCTCTTCCATCTTCGAGAGCGCGGACATTTGGCGGCCGGCGGTGGATGTTTTGGAGAAAGACGGCAACCTCGTACTCCGCGCTGAGATTCCGGGCGTAGAGCAGAAAGACATCGAGGTCCAATTGGATGGAAACGTCCTGACCCTGAAGGGCGAGCGAAAGCTCGAACATCAGGAAGACCGCAACAACTATTACCGGATGGAGCGGTACTCCGGGACCTTTGCGAGGTCTTTCACGCTGCCGGAAACCGTCGATCGCGATAAGATCAAAGCCGACTACAAGGACGGCATTCTGACGGTCACGATCCCGCAGAGGCCCGAATTGAAGCCTCGCGAGATCCCGGTAGCTGTCCACTAATACTCGTATTAAAATCCAGGATATCTAGAGACCCAGGGCACCGGAGCATCCTAAGGATGCTCCGGTGTCCCTGTAGGCCTGGCTTCAGTTGGTGGGCACAAAGTTCATAAATCGGTCAAAATTTGCATCAGGTCGTGGCACGAGCGTCCGCCCCGTCAGAAGTGAGGATCTAACGTGGGCATGGCCGAGACGGCCATGCCCCGAGAATGAACGCGAACCCACGCAGACTTGAATCCGCGTGCCCGCGCCGATTCCGCTTTTATACGCCTTCTCAAACATCCGAATGTGAGAGACAATTCTCAACTGCAATAGGAGAAACTAACGCGCCTGGACAAACTGACTTTGAAGGCACAGGAAGCCGTTCAAGCCGCGCAGAACCGCGCTCAGGCTTTGGCCTTCAGTCAAAATCGAACAGTGGGTATGGAGCCCTGAGACGAACGGTCATGAAAGAAAAAAGAAGCGCTCTCAGCAACGGCGATGCTGCCGAATTCAAGGTCATTGACAAGCGTCACTTCGCGGATATCGACAGCATCCCCGCTGAAGCCGCAGTCGAGGAGAAGCCTCGCTATCCCGCGTTCGTCGAGGAATTGGTGGCGAAGCTTGCCGAGACCGAGCGACGCTCCGAAGAGAAGAAAAAGCAGGTCGACGAAGAGATCGCGAAAATGCGAAACCGCCTGGAGGCAGACTACGAGCGGCAAATTCAGCTCCAGAAGAAAGACCTCCTGCTTCCCTTTCTCGAGGTCCTGGATAACCTGGAGAGGGCGCTCGACGCGGCCCAAAAAACTGACGGCACCGAGGGTCTTTTGAAAGGGGTTGTTATGACAGCGAATCTCTTTCGATCCAAACTCAAGGCGCTGGGTGTGGAAGTCATTCCAGTTCTGGACCAGCCTTTCGATCCCAACCTGGGAGAGGCTGTGGGAATTGTTGAAGTCGCTGACCCGGCCAAAGACGGGCTCGTCGTCGAAGAAGTTCAGCGCGGCTACAGGATAGGGGAACAACTCGTGCGGCCGGCTCAGGTGCGTGTCGGCAAGCTCCGCAGCTAGCTTGTGGAGCGTGGGAAGCCTTCACCACGAAGACGCGAACGCAAAGAACAGCCAAGCTTCTCCTGGGAGCACACCCATCCTGTCCCGCCCGGTACGAAATTCAAGCTTCATAGTACAGGAGACACGAAGACACAAAGATCCACCAGGTTCTTGTTTGTGTGAGCTTTTGTGTCTTCGTGTCTTTGTGGTGGGCTAAGCTAAGGGCTCGCGCAGAAATGAATTCCCATTTTGGCGCGAGCGCCGGGCGGGCAGATGCGAGGCGCCGCGACGCAGGTGATGTCGGACATCGTCGAGGAGCGGCAACAAAGCCGATACGCGCCCTTCGCCGCCGCGCCCCTGCAGGCCCGCTGGCTTTGTTGCTCGCTCCTCACATACCACCCCGGGTATTGCTCGTCGCTCGCGCCTCGCCAGCGGGCCTGGGGGCCTGCAGCAAAATGGGAAGTTATTTCTGCGCGAACCCTAGGGGGTGCGGAAGTGGATGACGTAGTTCTTGTCGCCCCGATGCAGCAGCACAGGCAGTCTGGAAGATCGCAGCTCCAAAATTCCCGGGAATTCCCTGCTCAACTCGAGATAGCGAGCCTCCCCTTCGGATACTTCTTCGATCTGAGCAGCGGAGCGACCGCGACACTCCCCATCAATCCAATAGCCGGCAAGCAGGTAGAAGGTCTTGCTTCCGGCCTTCTTGACGGTTTGCGATATTAGTACCTTCGGGGCGCTCTCGAGTTTCCTGTTCGCGGCGCCCTTTGCCCGTTGAAGCTCATAGGCGCTGGTTTGATCGGCAAACTGGGAGAACGCATCAAGCGCGCTCTGGGGCGTCATCTGCGCCGTCTTGGCGGACATTTCCGCAACCACCGCGCTCGCGGGAGCGCTTGCGGGTACCTGCGGTTTCTCGTTGGACTGCACTTGAAGAAGGCCATCCTTGTCACCCCCAGCGGCCGTTTGAGTCCTGACCACCTGCCCTGCGACCCCTGCGACCTGTTTCCGGGCATCATCCTTCCGAGCCGGAGAGACCCCTTCGAGCTCCGCAGCTCTTTCCTTCAGAGTTTCTTGAGATTTTCTCGCCCGAGCTGCAGGCATATCCGTCTCCCGGGCAGCGTTGTCCCGTCGCGCCTTCTCACGGAGCCGTGACTCTTCGTCACGCACCACCGGGGCGACGGCTGCCTTCAGATCAGTGGACTCGACGGACACTTGCCGGCTGTTTTGAGCGACAGAATCGGCTGGATCTTTTCCCGTGGCGGCAGGCAGAGACTTTTTTTCCCGAAATTCAGCTACCTGACTGACAGCAGGCTTTCGCGAGCTTCTCGTTTGAAGTATGAGAATACCCGCAGCCACGGCCACAACGACAAGAGCGAGTGAGGAGAGGGTGAAAGAAAAGCGGAAGAGGACCGTGCGAGCAGGCCGCGCAGCCACGAAGTCGCCCCCCCGGGTGTCATCGACCTTCATGGAAAGCGCCAGAACCTCCTGACACTTTGGGGGATGACAAGGACAACCGGCTGCCCAATGCCTTTCGGATGGCGGAATCGATTATGGGGTCTTCTGTCCTACGCATGGTATCACCAATGACAAATGACCAATGGACAAATGATCAATGACAAATAAAGGGCGAGGGATTTGTGGATTCGTTCCTCGCATGCAATTTGTCATTTTTCATTGGTCATTTGTCATTTACAAATCCTTCTCCGCGTCTCTACGGCAAACTTGATTTTGGTCGCGGGGCTGTGCCGATCCCGTGTAAGTTCGTCTCCCATAAGGTGCTCCGCCAGAATACGTCACCGTATTTGTTAAAACGACCGCTAAGTTGAAGACGTTTGAACCAGGGAATCTTGCATTGCTTTCACGTCTTCATTCTCTGCCAGGTTCAGCGGTCGCCCGCGTCCGCGAGAAGCTTTTCCAGTGCGAGGCCTTCCTCTTCCGAAACGCAGCGCCACAACGACTGGAGGTCTCTCGACCCCAACCCGTGGTGTCGTTTGATCTCTCGTTCCACTCTCTTACGAATGCCGCGCCGCAGGTGCTCAAGCCAACGGGAAGCCGTTGCTTCGTGAACACCAAACTGCCGTCCGATCTCCCTTAGCGGAACGCCTTGAACGTAATAGAGGGAGAGCAGCAATCGGTCCCGCGGCTGCAGGCGCCGGAGCTCCTCGGACAGCAGCTTTGACAACACAGGTCCCCAGTGGGAATCCAGCCTCTCTTCGACGCCGTTTTCGGAAGCCCGTTGAAAATGGGCGGGCCTTTCGCGATTCTGCTCTTCGAGCTCGTCCAGGGAAACCTGCCTGCGTGACCGCCGAAAGCGGTCGATCGCAGCATGCGCGACTGCCACACGCAGCCATCCGGCCAGAGAACCCCGCCCGTTATAGCTCGCCAGCTTTGCCTCCCTCCCGGGCGCGGGCAGAAGATTTACGACAAGCTCCTGGGCGAGATCCTCGCCTTCGGTGCTGTTCCTGCAGACCTGCAGCGCGAAGCGCTGCACCAGAGGAAGGTAATCGTCCGCGAAATACTCCCAGGCAATACGGTCTCCGCGGGAGCAGGCCAGTGCCAGGAAGAGATCCATATGGTGCAACCGGGAAAAGCCAACGAGCCAGGCGTTGCAGTCGCCCTGGAAACTCGCGGCCCCTTCGGCCTCCGGCATGCGATGCATTATTTGTTCTACGTGCGCGGCAAACACATCCAGGTCCTGCTGGATCGTCGGGTAATTTCTTTGGCAGCGTTCAAAGACTTGGCGAATTTCGAGCAGTGCCCCGGCCGGGATCATACGTAAACCGTCGCTTAGATTATGGTAGTATTAGCCGGTATTTTGAAGGAGTTTTATCGTTGGCTGGGAATATGGAAATTGCGGATTGCGGATTGTCGATTTCGGATTGAAATCCGCAATCCACAATCCGCAATCCACAATGCCGGTCCCAATATTTTCCTCCCAAGGCCTCTGTCGATGAAAATTCTGACGAAGAATATGCATGTTCCAAACCTCCGCGAGATCGGGGTGTACGAATCTCTGGGAGGGTACCAGGGGCTGCGCAAGTCCCTGAGAGACTGCAAGCCCAATGACATCATCGAAATTGTAAAGAAGTCCGGCCTCCGGGGTCGTGGAGGCGCCGGTTTTCCGACCGGAGTCAAATGGGGATTCGTTCCGAAGAACACCGGGAAGCCCATTTACCTTTGTGTAAATGCCGATGAGAGCGAGCCGGGGACTTTCAAGGACAGGCTCGTTATTGAAAAAGACCCTCACCTGCTCCTGGAAGGAACCATAATCTCCGCCTACGCTCTGGACTGTCATCTCGCTTTCATTTACATCCGGGGCGAGTTCTCTTACGGAGCCACGGTGCTCGAGAAGGCCATTGAAGAGGCTTACTCAAAGGGGTATCTCGGAAAGAATATTCTGGGTTCCGGGTATGATCTCGACCTGATACTCCACCGGGGCGCGGGCGCCTACATCTGCGGAGAGGAGACAGCCCTGCTCGAATCGCTTGAAGGCAAGCGCGGCCATCCCCGGCTTAAGCCCCCGTTTCCTGCGGTCGTTGGCCTCTACAGATGTCCCACGGTGATCAACAACGTGGAGACGCTGGCCAACGTTCCACACATCATCAACAACGGTCCCGAGTGGTATGCGGCCATTGGCGTTGAAAGGAACACGGGGACACGTCTGTACGCGGTAAGCGGACACGTGAACAAGCCGGGCGTCTACGAGTTGCCAATGACAGTCACACTTCGAGAATTGATTTACGACCACTGCGGCGGCATCCGTAACGGGCGCAGACTCAAGGCCGTCATACCGGGAGGGTCTTCGGTTCCTATTCTTACGGCGGACCGCGTGGATACGCGCATGGATTATGATTCCGTCGCCAAAGCCGGCAGCATGCTCGGTTCAGCCGGTGTTGTGGTGATGGACGAAAGCACGTGCATGGTAAAGGCAGTCCGGCGCATTACCCGCTTCTACGCAGAAGAATCCTGCGGACAGTGCACGCAGTGCCGCGAGGGAACGGAATGGCTCTACCAGATCCTGACCCGCATCGAGCACGGCCGGGGGCGTGCCGGGGAATTGGAGATCCTACTGGACCTCTGCACTCAGATGAAAGGCCGAACCATATGCCCTCTCTCAGACGCCGCCGCCATGCCCGTCGAGAGCTATATCAAGAGCTTTTACGACGAATTTGCCGCGCACATTACACAGCAGCGTTGTGTGATTCTTCCAGCAGCTTGAAAACGCTTCGCGATTCTTCGCCTCTTCGTGTCTTCGTGGCGGATTGGTCGTAGTCCTTTACCACGAAGACGCGAAGGCACGAAGAATCACTATTCCTTCTATGGAACGGAGATTGGGATTTCTCATCGACGACTGTTACTTGCTGCACGATCCTGGGAGCCGGCATCCGGAATCGCCACGCAGGCTCGCGGCCATTCAGAAGGCGCTGGATTCCCACGAGACTCTGGACAAATGGTCGCGGGTCGAGCCGCGACCGGCGCTGCGCGAGGAACTGGAGTTGATCCATCATCCGGCACACGTCGAGCGTGTAGAACGGGCGGCGCAGAAGGCTCCCTCTTACCTGGATCCCGACACGGTGGTCTCCAGTGAGAGCTACCGGACGGGTCTCTATGCGGCCGGCGGTGTTCTGGAATGCGTGGATGCCATCTGCTCCGGCAATCTGACGCGCGGTTTCGCCTTTGTCCGGCCCCCGGGACACCACGCCGAGCCGAACAAGGCCATGGGATTCTGCTTGTTTAACAATGTTGCCCTCGCCGCGGCATACGCACGTCAGCGCTATGGACTCCTGCGCATAGCCGTCGTCGATATCGATCTACACCATGGCAACGGGACGCAAGCCGCCTTCTACGACGATCCCCAGGTACTGTATGTCTCTTCTCATCAATATCCATACTATCCGGGCACCGGCAACTTCGACGAGGCCGGGATCAAGGAAGGAAAGGGTTACACCCTGAATTTCCCTCTTCCGGCCGGGACGGGAGACGATGTCTTTGCCCCCATATACGCGCACATCGTGGCGCCGATTCTCGAGCAGTACCAGCCGCAACTCATCCTCGTCTCGACGGGATTCGACGCCTATTTCCAGGACCCCCTGGGGGGGCTGGCCGTCACCCGGAAGGGCTACGCTTCTGTCGCGGCCTCGCTAATCCGGGCTGCGGAAAAGTCCTGCGGCGGGAAAATATGTTTCGTTCTCGAGGGGGGTTACAGCATGGAAGGCTTACAGGAATGCACCAAGGCTGTCCTGGCCCAGATGGAACATGACTCTCCGGCGCAAGATGTTCCTCCGGAAAAACCGCTTTTCCGGGAAATCTCGAACGCAGCCAGCAAGGCCTTTGGCGGCCTCTGGAAATGGTAACCTGTGATGGTCTTCACGGAATAAAACCACGGATGAACACAGAGCAGCCCCCGCCGCAACCAAAAGAATCTCATCACAAAGACACGAAGCCACGAAGGATTCACACGGCCAAGAACGTGGTGGATCTTTGTGTTCTTCTTTGTGGTGAAGACAGGAGCGTGCGCTCCCAGGAGAACGCACAAAATCCTTGCCAGATCGCGAAGGATTTTCCGCTTAGTAGTACAGAGCAGCCCAGCGGCAACCCAATGGTCTCAGTGATTCTTGGTGTCTTAGTGGTGAGAGCCGTGAAACCGAACCTCCGGAAAATACCCTTGATTTGGCGAGCATCATCTTATTATGTTTCCCAAGGAGTTGGTCATGACTCGTGAGCCGGCGGTCGCAGGGAAATTCTATTCCGCGAGTGCCAATACCCTGCTGCGTGAAATTGAATCGTACCTCAAAAGGTCAGACTGCGTGTACGACGCCAAGGCGATCGTCGCACCGCATGCAGGATACATGTACTCCGGTGCGGTGGCTGGGGCAGTTTACGGTTCTGTCAGGCTTCCCAGGCGCTTTATCGTCCTTGGTCCCAACCACACGGGGATGGGCGTCCCGCTTTCTATCTATCCGCCGGGAAGTTGGCACACTCCCCTGGGAGAGGCTCCCGTCGATCCTGACCTGACGGAGACTCTCGAGCGTGAGTGTCCCGCGTTGCGTGAGGATTGCATGGCTCATGCGCGCGAGCATTCCCTCGAGGTTCAGATCCCTTTCATTCAAGCCATGGTGCCCGACTTCAGCTTCGCCGCCATATGCATTGGGACTGGAGACTATTCAACTCTGGAGGAACTTGGCCACGCGGCGGCCCGCGCTGTGGAGTCGGTCCCGGAGCCGGTCTTGATCGTCTCCAGCACCGATATGAACCATTACGAGTCTGCTGACATTTCCGCTCAGAAGGACCGCTACGCCATCGACAAGGTGCTGGCTGTGGATCCCGAGGGACTCTACCGCGTGGTTCGCGAAAAGGACGTCAGTATGTGTGGGTTCGCCCCCACGGTAGCGGCCCTGACAGCCAGTCGCGATCTGGGGGCTACCCAAGGGCATCTGATACGCTACGCAAATTCCGGCGCTGTGAGCGGCGACTTCGACCGCGTAGTGGGCTACGCCGGAATGGTCGTCGTTTGAATCCTGACTTATCAACCACAGAGGCTACGGAGACACAGAGACCATCTCGTCTCTGTCGATCGCTCCTGGTTTGGAGTTCAGGCCTCAGGCTCCACTTCGCGCAGGCTGAAACCTAAACTCCCAACAAGCTGAGGTATTATCTCTGTGCCTCCGCCGCGCTGAGACAATCCGCGGCGAAGGCATGGTGACTGTGACAGATGGCGACGGCAAGAGCATCCGCGGCGTCACACGGCGTCGGCGGCGCCGATAGGCACAGAAGGAACCGGACCATCGACTGCACCTGAGCCTTCTCAGCCCGGCCGTATCCGACAACGGCGTTTTTTATCTCCAGGGGAGAGTACTCGAACACAGGAACGCTGTGCTGGGCCGCGGCGAGGATCACGATTCCCCGCACGTGGCCCAGTTTGAGCGCAGACTGCACGTTGGCGGCATGAAACACTTCTTCGACTGCCATGGCCTGCACGCAGTCGCTGTCGAGAACCCGGTTCAGCTCTGCGTAAATCTTGAGAAGGCGCGCGGGGAAAGGCAGGCGCGCCGTGCTCCTCACCGCGCCGTAAACGACGGCGCTGTGATGCGAGCCGTCGCTTTCAATGATGCCATACCCTGTGGATCCGCTTCCGGGATCAACGCCCAGAATCCGTCTCACGAAGCTTCTTTGAGCTCCGCGGCATCGATGTCGAAGTTCGCCCACACGTTTTGCACATCCTCTTGGTCTTCGAGCATTTCCATGAGCTTCAGCATGGTCTGCGCGTCTTTGCCCTCCAGTCTCACGTAGGTTCGGGGCACCATGGAGATTTCGGCCACTGCTGCCGGAATTTTCGCCGCTTCCAACGCCGATTTCACGCTTTCGAAGTTTTCCGGTGAAGACAAGATCTCGAAGTTGTCCCCGTCCTCTTGCATATCATCGGCGCCGGCGTTGAGCACTATTTCCAGCAACTTGTCCTCATTGGCCGCGGACTTCTCGACGACAAAGTAGCCTTTCCTGTCAAACATCCATGATACGCAGCCGGTTTCTCCCAGGTTACCGCCATGCTTGGAGAGGCCGTGCCGAATCTCGGCCACGGTGCGGTTACGGTTGTCCGTGAGGACACGAAGGTAAATAGCTACGCCCCCAGGGCCAAATGCCTCATAGGTCACTTCTTCATAGCTGATTCCCGGGAGCTCGCCGGTCCCGCGCATAATCGCGCGTTTGATGTTCTCGGCGGGCATGTTGGCCGACTTCGCGTTGTTGACAAGCAGGCGCAACCGCGGGTTGGCATCCAGATCGCCTCCGCCGGAACGCGCCGCGACGGTCATTTCCTTGATCAGACGTGTGAAAATGCGCCCCCTCTTGGAATCCGTGGCGGCCTTCTTGTGCTTGATGGAATGCCATTTTGAGTGACCCGACATATCTGCCTCTCTATAGAACCATTCTAGCACAAGACCCGCCGCCTTAAGCAGTCATTTGGCAGACCCCGCGGGCCCTTCCACGGCAAAGCGTTGCGTTGCGGCAGGGATTGCGCTCGAAAATGACAAATGATAAATGACAAATGAAAAAATCCCGGGGGCCCAGGTCTGGCAAGCCTGGTCCGGTTCCAGTTTCTGTCACGAAACCAAGGCTCCCGAAGGGTCCAGCAGGACAACGCAGGACGCAAGCCCTGGGTTCAAGATCCAGATTGCAGGAAGCCCTGAAGGGCGGTGCAGGGAGGTTCGGTCGCAACCCCGGATGAATGCTCGTCATAAGCACCTCTTTAATACCGGCACCAACTGCTTCGCCCCTTCGGGGCTCCCGTTGTTGCTGTGCTTGTTCCCAGGGCTTGCGCCCTGGGTTTTCCTGAGTCGCGCCCTCGGGGCCAGTTTCGCGCCAGAAACTAGTCTTGGTCTAGTCTATCTGTCATTTATCATCGGTCATTTGTCATTGGTCATTCCGGGCTCGGGATGGGCCCGGAAACCTCGGAACTCGTCCTAAACGCTGGAGACATGTCGGGTATGTCGCACAGGAAGCAGGGCGGTGAAACCGGGACGAGAAACATCTGTTTGACCCTGGCATTCGACGGATCCCAATACCACGGCTGGCAGATTCAGCGCAACCAGCCCACAATCCAGGCAGTGGTGAGCGAAGCGATCCGAAAGATTACGGGAGAAACTGTGAGTCTTGTGGGAAGCGGAAGAACGGATGCCGGCACGCATGCGCGCACATTCTTCGCGAACTTCGTCACCGCGGCGCGCCTCTCGCCTGCCAGCCTCGCCCGGGCTCTGAACGGCCTCCTGCCCAGAGATATTCGGGTCCTCTCCGCCCGCCGGGTCCCTTTGAATTTTCACTCGCAGCGTTCCGCGTACTCAAAGACCTACCGGTACCAGATCTACCGAGGGAAAGTCATGCCGCCGCATCTGGCGCGCGATCACTACCATTACCCCTATCCCCTGGACCTGGATCTCATGTGCCGCGGCGCAAAGTCATTCGAAGGCAGTCATGACTTCGCCAGTCTGGCGGCATTTTCCGGCCGCGCAGTCAAGGACACGGTCCGCTGGGTCTATCGTTCCGACCTCAAGAAAGTAGGCCACAGACTGCTCTACACCGCAGAAGCCGAAGGATTCCTGCACCACATGGTCCGAAACATGGTGGGAACCCTTCTCGAATTGGGGCGTGGGAGGATGAACCTGGACCAACTCGGCAACCTGTTCGCCTCCCGAAACCGGGATCTGGCCGGCTTCACCGTGCCCGCTCATGGGCTCGTGCTACTGCACGTCCGCTACCGTACGTCTAGGGGTCAAGGGGCAAAGGGATCAAGCGGCAAAGGGAAAGCTTAGGGCCCGGAGGAAGCTTTTTGTTTTTGGCCCCTCTGCCCCTCCGCCCCCTGATCCTGTTGTTGTCATGGAAATTTGCGCTGTGTTAACATCACGCGCGTGGACGGATTGGCCCGATGGTAGATCTGGAAGGGCTGGCAAAGCGCGGTTCCGCCGAAGCCAGCCTGCTCAAAAGAATCGATCCTGAAAGGCTGCCGCGGCACGTGGCAGTGATCATGGACGGCAACGGCCGTTGGGCAGGCCGGCGCAATCTTCCCCGAGTGGCGGGTCACAGGGCCGGCATCGGATCAGTTCGGGAAATAGTCGAGATTTCCGCCCGGCTCGGCCTTCAGGTCTTGACGCTGTACGCCTTTTCGGTCGAAAACTGGAAGAGGCCACGCTCCGAGATACGCACGCTGATGAGCCTGCTCAAAAAGTACGTCCGGGCCGAACTGGAGAACATTCACAAAAACAACATCCGCTTCCAAACCATCGGAAGGATCCAGGAGCTCGAGCCGTCGGTACAACGCGAGTTGGAACACGCCGTTTGCAAGACTCGCGAAAACACTGGCATGATTCTGAACGTCGCCCTCAATTACGGCGGGCGCGCGGAGCTCGTGGATACATTTAACCGCCTCCATGCCGAGCTCGACCACAACGGGCACCGGACTCCGATCAGCGAAGAGACGATTTCGCGGTTTCTCTACACCTCGGGCATCCCGGACCCGGATCTGCTGATCCGCACCAGCGGGGAAATGCGCATCAGCAACTTTCTTCTCTGGCAGATCGCCTATTGCGAAATCTGGATCACTCCCACATATTGGCCTGATTTCCGGCGCAAGCATCTTTTCGAGGCCATCCTCGAGTACCAAAAACGCGAGCGGCGCTA
>QHZE01000193.1:0-13182 GCA_003225335.1 Acidobacteriota bacterium | reverse complement strand
CTGGGGGCCTGCAACAAAGCGTCCATATTATTTCTTCACAGACCCTAACTGCCTCGGCCGGGTAGCCATGCTTCCACGCATCGCCTCCGCCCTGGTCCTTATCCCCATGGTGCTCGCTCTGGTTGTTTTCGCATCGCCGGCGGTCCTGCTGTGCGCTCTTGGAATCCTCGGCACTGCGTGCCTGCGCGAGTACTTCCACTTAATGAAAAAAATGGGATTGCGAGGTCAACCGTGGTTCGGCCACGCGGGCTTCTGGTTCTTGATTCTCTGCCTGCACATCAAACTGGTGCCCGGAGAGCTCCTGCTGTCGCTCGTCGTTGTAGTGGCGTTTCTTGTTTCAATGGGGAGACAGGCGCCCATGCGCGAGCGCGTGACCGGAATGATGGTAGACCTTCTCGGCGTCCTGTACCTGGCCCTGTGTCTCTACCCCGCGCTTCCGATCCGCTACGAATTTGGCGAAAGGTTGGGCCTTCAGTGGGTCCTGATCCTGCTCTCAGTCATATGGGTGGGAGACACCGCTGCTCTTCTGGCGGGAAAAGCTTTCGGCCGCACCCGATTCTCGCCCGTAATCAGTCCCAAGAAGACCAACGAGGGAGCCGTGGCAGGCCTGCTGACAGGAACCGGAGCCGCACTCCTATTGCAGCGTCTCTTTTTCCCGGAGCTCCCTGTAAGACACGTGGGCCCCGCCGCCCTGCTCCTTGGCGCCGCCGGCCAGCTCGGCGACCTTGCAGAGTCTATGCTCAAGCGGGCGGCCGACACTAAAGACAGCTCTGACCTGATCCCGGGCCACGGGGGGGTCTTAGACCGCATTGACAGTCTGCTCTTCGCCATCCCCGTTCTGTACCTCTACCTTCTGAAGCTCTACGCGCCCTGATGAGTTTCACGACGGAGCTACATAGGTCCGTCGGGCAGAGGGGCGGAGGGGCTGAGAGGAAAAGAATCTCCTCTGCCCCTCTGCTCCCCATTCCTCCGCAATTGTGGTAGTATTTTGCCTCGTCGTTATGAGAAAGACCCTTGCTCTTTTGGGATCTACGGGATCAATCGGCACCAATACCCTTCGCGTCACATCGAGTTTTCCCGATGCGTTCCGGATAGTAGGGCTCGCGGGCGGCAAGAATGTTGCCCTGCTGGCCGATCAGGTACAGCAGGTCCAGCCGGAGATCGCCTCGACCGCGAACGAGCCCGCTTCTCTGGAATTACAGGACCTTCTCCACAAGCGAGGATACCCCTTGTCGAAAACCCGCTTCGTTTGCGGCGATGAGGGTCACACGGAGGTCGCCTGCCATCCCGAAGTGACATTGACGTTCTCTGCCATTACGGGAGCGGCGGGGCTGCTCCCCACCTACCGCGCGCTCGAGGCGGGAAAACAGCTGGCTCTGGCTAACAAAGAGACTCTTGTGATGGCGGGGCAGCTCATGATGCAAAAAGCGAAAGAAAAGGGCGTGGAGATTCTCCCCGTCGACAGCGAGCACAATGCCATCCACCAGTGCCTGCGCGGAGCTCGCCGCAGCGAAGTCCGGCGCCTGATTCTGACGGCCTCGGGAGGACCCTTCCGGGAAACCCCCAAAGAAAGACTGCTTACGGTAACCAGGGCAGAGGCGCTCAATCATCCGACGTGGAGAATGGGCAAGAAAATCACGATCGACTCCGCCACCCTCATGAACAAGGGGCTCGAAGTGATCGAAGCGAGCTGGCTCTTCGGAGTTTCCGCGGACGAAGTGGATGTCGCAATCCATCCTCAGAGCATCGTCCACTCCATGGTGGAGTTCGTGGACGGGTCCGTTCTCGCGCAACTCGGCGTCACCGATATGCGCATTGCCATACAATACGCGCTTACTTACCCCGAAAGATGGAATTGTCCTCTTCCCTCTCTGGACATCCACAGGCTTTCAAAACTGGAGTTCCACGAACCCGACCTGGAGAAGTTTCGTTGCCTGCACCTCGCCTACAGAGCGTTGCGCGCCGGGGGAACCGCTCCCGCGGTGCTTAACGCCGCCAACGAAGTTGTCGTGGAAGCATTCTTGAACGACGAGGTTCCCTTTCACTCCATCCCCTCGATAATCGAGACGGTACTGGATGCGCACACCCCTAAACATGCTTTTTCTCTCGAGGCCATTCTGGGGGCAGATGCCTGGGGACGGGAAGAAGCGCGAAAGTTAACGCACCGCCTATGTCAGGCGTAAGGCATCGTCCAAGCTCTTCGTAGGCCCGCGGGGATTCTTGACCATGGTAAGCATACTTGCCTTCATTGTGGTGCTTGGAATAACGATCACCATCCATGAGTTCGGCCACTTCGCGGTCGCCAAGCTTCTTAAGATCCGTGTCCTGGTCTTCTCTCTGGGCATGGGCCCGCGACTCCTGGGATTTTTTCGCGGCGGCACTGATTACCGGCTCAGCGCCATTCCGATCGGCGGATATGTGAAGATGGCTGGAGAAACGTTTGACGAAGAACGTCAGGGCTCACCCGATGAATTTCAATCGCATCCCCGATGGCATCGTTTCCTCGTGGCCATCGCCGGCCCCTTCATGAATGTCGTCCTGGCAGTGGCCATACTTACGTCCTCGTACATCAGCGGAGTTCAAGTGCCCAGGTATTTCAAGGAGCCTCCGATTGTGGGACCCGTCGCGGAGAACTCGATTGCCCATCGCGCCGGCCTTCGCTCCGGAGACCTGATCATCTCGGTGAGCGGGAATCCCGTGCGCACCTGGGAAGACATGGAGATAGCCCTCGCCACGGCCCCCAAAAACAACCTGGAAATGGTAGTCGAGCGAAACCACGAGAAGTTGCGGCTGCGCTTCGAGGCACCCAAGGATGAAACGCCCGACCCCTTGGCTCTGGGATTCCGCGTCACCCTCGCCAGAGCCATTGTCAGCTCTGTCGATCCCAGCTCGCCTGCGCACAAGGCCGGTCTGAAGGAAGGGGACGAAATACTCTCGGTCCGCAGAAACGGATTCTCTGGAAAAACCTATGACGAGATCCTCAACATCATCTCGGCCAGCAAAGACGTACCCCTCCAGTTTGAGGTCTTGCGGCAGGGACAGGTCGTGAATCTGACCATTACTCCGTTCGAAAAGGATGGTCGAACGCTCATCGGCTTCGTCGCCGAAATACCCGCGGACCTGGAAAAGTATGGCCTGGTGGAGGCGGTAGCTCGTTCGATAAGGCGCAGCTACGAGATTTCTGCCCTGACTTTCAAAATCATCGGCAGGATCTTCGCGGGTTCAGCATCGGTACGCACGCTCTCCGGGCCGATCGAGATCGCGCGAATATCGGGAAGCGCCGCGAGGACCGGCAGTGCGAAGGTTTTCTTCGGATTCCTCGGCCTGGTCAGCCTGCAGCTGGGTATTTTCAATCTCCTCCCCATACCTATCCTGGACGGCGGCGTCATCGCCCTCCTGCTGGTCGAGGGTCTGATGCGCCGCGATCTGAGCATGGCCCTCAAGGAGAAGATCGTTCACATCGGGTTCGTATTTCTGATCCTGCTAATGGGCTTCGCCCTTTTCAACGACCTGTCCAAGCTTGTGAACTTCGACAAACTGTTTCGCTAAGAAAAGCTGGCAACTGCGGCCCGCTCGTCATTGTACACCTGGAACACTGTCAGCAGCTTGGTGATGGCGAGGAGCTCCTGGATCTTCTTCGTAAGGTTGAGGAGCTTGAGCTGGCCGCCTCCGTTGGTAACCGTTGTGTAGCTGCTCACCAACTCGCCGATTCCAGAGCTGTCGATATAGTTCACGTCACCCAGATTCAGAATGATCTTCATACCGCCATTTTTGAGGATTTCGCGCACTGAATTGCGCACGGCCATGGTCCCCTCGCCCAAGGTGATCTTGCCGCTGCAGTCCAATACGGTCACGTCTCCGACCTTGCGAGTCTCGATCTTCATAAGGCTTATCTCCTTAAGTACACTGGTTCGCTAATACAACAACGTATCTGTGCCCTTTTGGAGCACGTCCCGCGTTGCGGGACGCTCTAGTTGGGCGAAGCAAGCTTCGCCAGCCCAAAGCGACGGCAGGCTGCCGCACTCCAAATACGTTGCCGCATTTATGAAATCCATTACTAGTTTGAAGGCACTTTTTTTACCATGTGCACCTCCATACCGCCTTGCGGGAGAGGCTTGAATTCCACCTCATCCATGAAGGAGCGGATATAGAAGATACCACGGCCGCTGGGTTTTAAGAGGTTTTCGGGATCGAGGGGACTGGGAAGATCCTCCACACGGAATCCCCGTCCCTGATCGGTGATCGAAATATCGAGCCGGTCCGGCGACACCTCGAATCGAATATCTACCTTCTTGTCCTGGTCCATCTTGTTGCCGTGTTGTATGGCGTTCGTCACGGATTCCCGAACCGACATCCCGATCCAGTGCGCTGCGTCCTCATCAAAAGCCATGAAACTGGTAATGCAATCCGTGAGTGTCTGAACCAAGTCCAAATACTCCAAGGCGCTGCCGATGCTCACCTCGATTCTGGATTTATTTGCCAACCGGCTGGCATCAGGCCTTTGGGTGGTCGTCACTGTGGAGCGTCTCTGGCAACGCCGGGGTTAGTTTAATCGCGGCTTTTTTGAGCTGTCAAGGGAAAAGGTATGTAACTTACCGCAAGTCAACGGTTTCCGTCTATCCTTGGAAACGCGTTCCACTATCGCGCGTTCTTCCGCGCTTGCGCGGTCTTCCTGAAGATCCAGTGGGCATCGCCCGATCCGACCGGAGAAGGAATCTCGGACACTTTCGTGTAACCCATCTTCTCGAGGAATTGCAGCCCTGAATTATTGTGGGAGGAAATGGAAAAAAAGGAGCTCTGCGACTGGTTGAAGATTTTTCTCTCCGTAAACCCGAGGAGCTGTCGCGCGATTCCGCGCCGCCGCATTTCGGGCCGCACCGCCAGAAGGATCACGAGTCCGCCCTCCGCAAAAACAGGTTCAGGCAGGAACCATACAATGCCTGCGACAGTTTCGTTCTCTTCGCCGACATACAGGCCCTCCCTGCCCGAAACAGATTCGAGTACCTGGCGCGATCTCTCTCGAAATCCCTCGTTGGAATCCCAGGGGTCGGCAGAATGGAGGACCGCAGTGGCATCTGAAACATCGGACAGGTTGAGCTTGCGAATTCTGGACATCAATTTTCTCTGATTTTGTCTGTGGGTCGGTGAGGGGATTTACACTTTGGCGCGAGCGCCGGACCCTGGGATCAAAGGCGATATTCTTACTGTGTGAGCGAGTTCAGAAGTCGAATGACAGCGCTCCTTCTATGGACTTCGTTTTCGTGGTCATATACCAGGGTCCCAAGAACGTCCAGGCCGTCTGCAAGAACTTGCGCTGTGGAATGGTCCCAGCTTTGAATTCCGGATCTCAGGTCGAGCATGACCCGTAGCAGTGCCTGCGCGAGGCGATGGATGTCCTGGAATCCCCAGCTTACGGAATTCGACGCCAGGTTCTCCAGCCGTTCCGTGAACTGGCCCAACAACACTGGGTCGGTCGGATTGGAACGTAAGAGCGTCAAGTCTATCCGGAGCCTGCAGACCGTCTTTGCAGCAAGATAAGCGAAGTAGTGCTTCAGATCCTTGGTGCCTTCCTCCGTGTGGAGAGCATGAGTAGACGGATAATGGATCATAGATTCTTCTGTCGCCAACTTGCATCCTTCGGTGCTCACATCCTCTATATCGACTACTTGCAGTGTTTTCTAATTGGAAATCCAGTGAACAACAGTGCCACACAGGAGTGCGACTTTGTGGCTAGTCCCATCCCCAGGAGACCCATTCTTTTCACCACAAAGACCTGGCGGGCCGTAAGCCGCAAACCAACGAAACCACCGATGAACACGCATGAACACGGGTTTGTGTTCGTCGGTGATTTCATTTTGTGCAGTTTACGCAGACGAAAAATTCTTTCCAGTTGGGGAATGATTTTTACGTAGCACGGAGGCCACAAAGACCATTGCACGAGCAGAAACAGAAGGAAAAGGCTGATGCTCCGTCGAAAGACGCGATTGATCATCAACTTTAATGCACCCATTCTGAAGCACCGAATTCGCCCTGTGAAGAAATTGACGTAGGGGCGGCCTTGCGTGGCCGCCCGCGGATCCGCGCTATCATTGGCCGGGCGGGCGACCCCATGGGGTCGCCCCTACGGGTGAATGGATTTTCTCACAGCTTCTGAGTGGTTAAGGTTTTCTTGGTGTTCTGTGTGCCTTCGTGGTGCATCGTAGCGCTTATTGCAGGATTTCGTCCAGGACACGGCCCTCAGACCCGCTGGGAGTCTCTACGTCGAGCAGCGTGGCAAGCGTGGGGGCCAGGTCGTTCAGGGCCACGCTCTGCGCATACTTTCCAGGTTTGATTCCGCGTCCCATCACAATGAGCGGTATGTGCGCGTCGTAGGAATACGGAGTTCCATGGGTTGTCCCCACGATGGACCGGATCCAATAGGGCTCCAGAAGAATCTCCAGGTCCCCGGAACGCCGCGCGTTGAAGCTGCGAAGCACGCGCCGGGATATCCTGTCGCCGGTCACCTGGCCTGATTGAAGCTGGTCCCACGTGTACACCCGGAGCACGCGCGGAACCAAAGCTGCGGCCCGAGCCGCCACTCGCCGGACCTCTGCGGCGTCAAGGTTCTTCTGCGCGATCAGATCGTGATTGAGGTACGGCGAGGTCCCCGCCGTGGAAAGCATCCATTTCCCTTCGCCGAAGCGCCCCTCGAGCGCTGTCTGAATCGCGTTGAACAATTCGGCCCCTTCCATCCGTCCGCCCGGCATCTTCCGCTCGCGCAGCTTCTCCGGCAGCGGAGCAACTCCGTGGTCGGAGGTCAAGACGACAAGAACATTATCCAATCCAACGATCCCCTCGATCTGCTCGAAAAGTTTCCCGAGAATTCGGTCGGTCCGTATGGAAATGTCGCGAACGGCGGGAGAGTCGGGGCCCGCTCCGTGGCCTACGACGTCGTTAGACGAGAAACTTACGGTGAGCACGTCCGTCGCATCCCGTTGTCCCAGCTTCTCCGACCTGATCGCCTGCTCAGCAAAAGCCGCCAGCAGCTCGTTGCCGAAGGATGAGCTATAAACTGACTCGTACAATTCGGGACCCGGTTTGGAAGGCATGCTCGCATCCCCTGCTCCCGGAATTTCCCGCCCAGCGCCGGCATATTTGTCAACCAGGCGTTGTTTGTTGAACTCCTTCACCCAGTCGGGCAGATCCGGAAAATAGTATGTGCTGCTGACGAAGTTTCCGGTCCTGGTATCGAACCAGTAAGCGCCGTCCGCCATGTGCCCGGCCGGAAGTATCGCGGACCGGTCTTTGAACGACATTCCCACGACGCGAGTCGCGCCTCTGCCGGCCATCTTCAGTTCGTCGCCCAGGGTGCTGACCAGGAGGCGCCGAGGCGAGGCGCCTGCCTCTGCAGTCCCCCCCAGGAGTTTGACTTTATCGTCGGAAACGCTGGTAACCTGCGTCTTCGACTCGCGATCATACCAGTCGTTGCCTACGATGCCGCTCATTGCCGGAGTCGCGCCCGAGAGCATGGCGGCGTGACCGATCGCTGTCACCGTCGGGTAGTGCTCGAGGTTGGCATTGGCAAATACGGCTCCCCGAGTCAGAAGGCGCTGCAATCCGCCCGTGTATTGCTCGCGGAAGCGCGTCAGGTAGTCGTAACGGAACTGGTCTATGGCAATCAAAAGGACGAGCTTGGGATATTTGGCCGCCGCCTTTTGCGAGGCACATTCTGCGGTCCCCATAAGGACGAAAAACAGGCCGAGAAACAGCACGCTCTTCTTCATGGCTTGAGTCCCCTGGAACTCTGCATTCCTGACGAAGGATAGGGACTTGGTTGGGGCCGCGCAACGGAAAATGAGCACCTTCGCGCTCTTCGCGTTTAATTCGGGCTCAGTTTCACCGCGAAGGCGCTAAGTGCACAAAGGGGATCGCCAAGGTTTGTTGGTCGCGGCTCCGCTGCTCCGTGTCCGTTGGTAAAGCGGATGCGTTTGGTCAATTATCATTTGTTATTTTCAAGACATCGCTGATCCGCGGGGATCACTTCCACACGGGGTCCTCCTTCGCCAGATACGCGCGTTTTGCCTCGGAGGCGTCAGCGCTGGTGAAGGCCCGCTCCTGAAGCTCGAGGTAGTGTTGGAAGAACGCATCGTAATCCAATTCGAATGCACGGCTGGTCAGCAACTTGCTCATGCGCGTTCCCGTCGAGCAGGCACGGACGTAGCGGCCCGCAATGGCATCGACATGGGAGAAGAAGCTCTCCGCGGGCGCGACGTGGTCAACCAGTCCGATGGCAAGGGCTTCTTCGCCCGGTATGTTCTCTCCCCCCAGGATCATCCTCTTGGCCCGTCCCCAACCGATGTACTTGGGCAGGCGCCAGGTGCCTAGTCCGGGGATCAGCGATTCCTTGATAGCGGGCAGCCCCAACTGGCAATCCGGGGTGCTCACTCGGATGTCGCAGGCCAGCGCGAGCTGCAACGCGCCTCCGAGGCAGTAGCCGTGCACTCCGGCGATTACTATCTTTTCCATCGTCTCAAAAACCCGGAGCGCCTCATCCCAACGCCGGAAGTAGCGCATGCTGGTCCCGCCCGCAGCAAGCTCTTTGAGATCGATTCCCGTCGAAAATGCGCGCCCTTCCCCGCGCACGATCAGGATCCGCGCCTCCGCGTCATCAGCGATCGACGTGGCCGCCCTGTGCAGCTCCTCGGCAGCCGCCATGTTCATTGCGTTCAGGTAACGTTGCCTCGTGAAGGTCAGCCAGGCCAGCTTGCCCTCCCTCTCCAGGCGCATATACTCGAAGTCGCTCGATGTTGCCATGATAATCTCCTACGGCAGGTAAGAGGTCTTCCAGACCCGGCGCCGCCTGGAATTCACCTCATCGAATTCAACTCAAGGGTTCGGCTTCCGTTTGTCGATGACGCGTTGGGATTTGCCCTCGCTCCGGGGCAGTGATTTCGGCGGCAACAGTTCGAGCCGAACGCGTATTCCCAGGGTTCCGCTGATCTCGTAGGACAGCCTGGACTCGAACTGCGCGATCTTGGCCGGATCCTGGCGGATCGATTCGGGGATTTCCACTCGGATTTCGAGGTCGTCGGTCTGGCTGGTGCCGCGATCGACGAGGATTTGGTAATGAGGCTCCAGCCCCTCGAACTTCAGAAGCACGCTCTCGATCTGGCTCGGGAAGACGTTCACCCCGCGCACGATGATCATGTCGTCGGTTCGCCCGGCGATCTTCTCCATTCTCGACAGCGTGCGCCCGCATTGGCAAGGTTCGCGTAACAGGCGCGTGCAATCCCGCGTGCGGTAGCGTACGAGCGGCAACGCCTCTTTGCCCACCGCTGTTATGACGAGTTCCCCCAGAGAGCCGTCCGGCAGGTTCTGGCCGGTCGCGGGATCGATGATCTCGGGAATGAACTGGTCTTCTTGTATGTGCAGCCCGTTTCGCCCCGGGCATTCGTGGGCTACTCCCGGACCAATGATCTCACTCAGACCGTAGTGATCGTACGCCCGAATTCCCCACCGCGCTTCGATTTCCGCGCGCATCTCTCCGCTCCACGGCTCCGCCCCGAAAATGCCTGCCGCGACCGGGAGGTCATGGAGGTCGATCCCTTCCTCGGCGGCCGCCTCGCTGATGAACAGCGCGTAGCTGGGCGTGCAGACGATGAGCGCGCTGGCGAAATCTTGCAGAAGCAGGAGCTGGCGCTGCGTGTTTCCGCCGGAGATCGGAACGACGGCAGCCCCCAGGCGTTCCGCGCCGTAATGAAATCCCAGGCCTCCCGTAAACAGGCCGTAGCCATAGGCATTCTGCACCACCATGCCCGGCCGTACGCCGCTCGCTGCCAGCGCCCGCGCCATCATCTGCGCCCAGAGCTCGAGGTCGTTGCGGGTATAGGCCACGACCGTAGGTTTTCCCGTTGTCCCGGAGGACGCGTGGATGCGAACCACTCTCTCGAACGGGACGGCCAGCATACCAAAGGGGTAGGTATCTCGCAGATCCGTCTTGTGGGTGAACGGGAGGCGCGGCAGATCTTCTATCGATCGTACCTCCCCCGGATCGACGCCCGCTTCCTCGAACTTGCGGCGATAGAGGGGCACTTGTTCCCACGCACGGCGTGTCCCACGGACGAGAGACTCGCTCTGCAGCGCCCTGAGCTCGCGTACCGGCATACATTCGCGCGCGGGTTCCAGGATGTATGGTTCGAGCGCGTGCTTGGGCATGGTTGTCCGATTATACCGGGCGCGGGAGGCCCGTCAAGTTGACGGCCTTGTTCGCAAGTACAGCGAGCAAAGACAATTCGGAGTACTACGCCGAAAATCCTTCGCAACCTGGCAAGGATTTTCCCAACTTTCTTGGTGCGTCCTCTTTGGAGTGCGCAAGCTTGCTTGCGCCTTTCCGGAGCCGGAGCAACTCCACACGAACAAAGGCAGCAGCAAGCTGCCGCACTCCAAAGAGACAGTGGACTATAGTTTTGGTTGCGGCTGGGCTGCTCTCTGTTCATCCGTGTTCATCTGTGGTTTTCGTTCATACTTTTGGTTGCGGCTCTGCTGCGCCGTGAAACTCGTGGCAAGTTTTTCTGTTTACACGTCCGAAGTAGTTTCTCCTTGACATCCTACAGGTAGCTGCATATCTTCCTAGAACATCTAGGAGAGAGTATGACCAAACCGAGTGAGGACCTGCTGCAAGGCACGCTGGATCTGCTGATCCTGAAAACCCTGGCCCTCGAGCCCATGCATGGTTACGGGATCTCGCTGCGCATTCAGCAGATCTCCCAAGACGTGCTCAGGGTCCAGCAGGGATCGCTTTATCCCGCACTCTACAGGCTGGAACAGAAAGGATGGATCGCCTACGAATGGGGAACTTCCGAAAACGGACGGCGCGCCAAATTCTATCGCCTGAGCAGAGAGGGGCGCAGGCAGCTCGAGACGCAGACCGAAAGCTGGGAGCGGCGCCGCCAGTCCGACTCCGTGCAGGCTAAAGCCTGAACTCCGAACGTAGCGGAGGCGTTGAGCTTCAATGAACTTATTCCACGCAATGTGGCGAACCATGATTTCCCTTCTCCGCTCCGGTCGTTTGGACCGCGACATGGACGAAGAGCTGCGCTTCCATCTCGAGAGGCTGATTGAGGACAACATTAAAGCAGGCATGAACCCGGAAGAAGCCCGCTATGCTGCCATGCGAGCTTTTGGCGGAGTGGAGCAGATCAGGGAGGAGTGTCGCGACATGCGCACGGCCAGATTCATCGAAGAACTCTGGCACGATCTGAGATACGGAGTTCGCATGCTCCGGAAGAATCCCGGGTTTACGGCCGTGGCAATCGTGACCCTCGCTCTGGGCATCGGCGCCAATACCGCAATTTTCAGTTTGATCAACGCGGTTCTGATCCGCAGCCTTCCCGTCTCCCGGCCGGAGCAACTGGTCTTACTCCAAGCGCGGCACCGGGGAGAACCGCGTTACATCTCCTATCCGATGTATCGCGACCTGGCCGAGCGCCAGCAGGTCTTTTCAGGAGTGATCGCGACGAGCGGCCAGGGAAGCCGTCGTTTCACGCTCGCCGGCTCCGGACGGCAACTCGAGCAGGTGCGGACGGGCAAGGTCTCGATGAACTACTTCGCCGTCCTCGGCGTCGAGCCCTTTCTCGGCCGGACCTTTGCGGACGTTCCCGAAAACACTGCCGTGCCGGAAGCCGTGATCAGCTATGGCTTCTGGGAGCGGCAGTTCGGCCGCGACCCCGCTGTAATCGGCAAGGAGATCCGCACAACGATCGGCAATGCTCCGGATCTGGCTGAGCGCGTCTTCACGATCGTTGGAGTGACGCCGCCGGAATTTTTTGGCGAGACGGTGGGCGACGCTCCGGAGGTGTGGGTCCCCATCGCCCACTCGATCACCGAATCATCGCTCAAGTCGCGCAGAGGGAGCTTTATTCAAGTGATCGGGCGCCTGAAGCCGGACGTTTCCGAGCCGCAGGCGCTTGCCGCAACGAATGTCCTTTACCAGCAGCTCCTGGCCGAAGAGATCGCGCGCGGGCCCACGATGGTGCTTCAGCAACACCGCGCTGCCGACTATCGCGTCGTGTTTGAAAACGCTGCGGGAGGGCTCGACCGGTTGCGCCGCCAGTACTCGATGCCGCTTTTCTTCCTGTTGGCGGCAGCCGCAGTCGTCCTTCTCGTGGCTTGCTCAAATCTCGCGAATCTGCTCCTCGCCAGAGGGACATCGAGATCCCGCGAGCTTGCCGTGCGCCTGGTCCTGGGCGCGAAGCGCTCCAGGCTCGTGCGGCAGCTCCTGACCGAGAGTCTTCTCCTTGCGGTTGCCGGGAGCGCGCTGGGGCTGGTGGTCGCGAGCTTTGGCAGCACGCTCCTGGTCGCAATGATCACCACCCGGGCCGGCTCCGTGATCCTCGATGCCGCGCCGGACGCTCGCGTGCTCGGGTTCGCACTCCTGCTCTCGTGCGGGACTGCGCTGCTCTTCGGCCTGGTCCCGGCATATCGCGCGGCGGCCGTGGGCATCGGCCCTGCGCTCAAGCTGGCGTCCCGCAACCAGAGTGCCGGAGCGGGAACGCAGCGTCTCGGCAGAGTCCTGGTCGCCGCACAAGTGGCACTGTCGCTTGCTCTCGTCAGCGGCGCCGGTTTGCTGCTTCGCAGTATCCTGAAGCTCCACGCGCTCGACGCCGGGTTCGACAAGGCAAACGTATTGCTCGTCGACGTCGAGATTCACTTGGTCCCGCGCTCGCAGCGGCCGGCCCTCTACCGGCAGATCCAGCAGGGCCTGCGAGATTTGCCGGGTGTTCGCTCGACAAGTTTATCGTTCATCGGCCTGTTCGATCCCGGAGAAATGTCCGGCTCGATTTCGATCGAGGGATACGAACCTCCGCCGGGGCCACCGCCCTTGGCGCGCTACAACGCCGTTTCGCACGATTATTTCGCTAGTGTGGGCATGAAGCTTGTCGCCGGCCGCCCGTTCACCGACCGCGACGTTGCGGGCGCGCCCAGGGTGGCCATTGTAAATGAAGCGTTCGCAAGGGCCTTCTTCGGTGGCAGGAACCCGCTGGGGCGGCGCATCGTGAACCGCGAGAAGTTTGATTCGACCCGGGCTTGCGAGATCGTCGGGGTGGTCCGGGATTTCAAGTACAACGACCTGCGGCAAGAGGCTAGGAGCATGTTCTTCGTGCCGATTTTCCAGAGCGAGAGTGAGTTTAACTCCGTTCAAGC
>QHZE01000656.1 GCA_003225335.1 Acidobacteriota bacterium | reverse complement strand
GCGGCAAGACTGAAGGCGGCTCGGTCTTCGGCCAGTAGAGACGCATGGCGAGATAGATGGTGTCGTTAGGCGCAGGGAGCCAGTTGGATTCCTTGTCTGCACCGGGGCTGTCTTTCTGGATATAGAGCGTGAGCGAGTCGTCTGCGTTCTTCTTCATGGTCGGTAACATCGGCGAGTTGATCAGATAGCGGTTGATCGGGTTCTTGATCAAGAGCTGGCTCTTGCCGTCATACATCGTCACCGACCAGAAGGCGTTGACCGGCGGGAGCTGCCCGGCGGGGAAGGTAAGGGTGTAGTTGTGCTTGCTGCCGTCGAGCGGTTCGCCTGTCGCAGTCGTGCGTGTAAAGGGATACATGGCTTCGGCGGCATCATTTCCGTAGATGCCGGCCTTGGCTGCGCCCGCACGCAACAGCCAATTGCCGCTGTAAAAAGCGCGGTCGCCAAAGAATGAACCGATGCCCCAGCCGTTGATGTTCTTCGTTCCGCTGGCCAGAAATTTATCGACTTTCTCGTCGCCCGCTTTCATGCCCTCGACGAGGGCGCCCTTTTGTTCCGGCGAGAGATTCTTGAACCCAAAGGTCTTGCCCGGCTCGACGCCGATCCTGGCAAGTTTGGCCCGGATCTCCTTGTCTTCCGCCGACGGCGGGACGAACTGGAGGGCGAACGCGAGATACCCGTAGAAGTTTTCCTTGATCCCCGCGCTGGTGGCCGGGAGGAAATCGACCTTCGGCGCCGCTGGCGGAGCGGGTTGCCTGAGGAAGGCGGAAAGCGGCTGCACCTTGTAACCGGCCTGCACCTTCTCCACATTCGGCATGTCCGCAGGATTGAAGAGCTGGGTTCGATAGACGGTCAACGAAAACGGTGTCATCGAAGTGAAGACCTTCTTGATTCCCGGAGGCTTCTCGCCTTTCCAGCCAGGGCCAACCACCAGATAGTCGCCAGGATCGTTGCCGGTGGCCCGGCTGCCGATGTAGCCATAGTTGTAGGTGTTGCCGTCGATCAACTGCACCGAGTAGTAGCGCTCCTTCGGCACTGCCGGCACCGAGAGCACCATCGGCTCCGCGCGCAGATCCAACCAGATTGTCGAGTAGGGTGTGTCGCTATTCGGCGTGACCACCGCCGTGTCCTTGTAGGTAGCGACGTGATGCAGATTATTAATTTCATTGAAGGGCGCCTTGAACTGGCTGGACTTCTTGTCCACGGCGAACTCATACATCACCGCGTAATTCATCACGATCGGCAAACCGTAGATGAATCCTTCTTCTGCGATGGCTTTGGTTTCGGCCGGAGGGAGTTCCGTAGCGCGGACGGTTGTGAGTGCCAGCCCGGCGGCGACCGCTGCGGATAGGAGGTTTAAGTTACGTGTCGTTTTCATAATTTGGTATTTCCGGTGGTTGATTAGTTAGGTTAATTTCACTCCGCTTTCTTCGCCGGCGGCGCGGTCCACTTGCCTTCCACCGCTTCTTCTTTCGGCCAGTAAAGGCGCATGGCCATGACAAACGAACCCTTCGGCGCGGGCAACCAGTTGGCTTCCTTGTCCTTGCCGGGAGATTCATTCTGGATGAGCAGCGTCAGCCCGCCGTCGGCATCGCGCTTGAGCTGCGGCAGCATCGGGGAGTTGATGAGGTAACGATTGATCGGGTTGGCCACGAGAAGGCTCTGCGGCATCCCATACATCGTCAGCGACCAGAAGGCGTTCACGGGCGGAAGTTGGCCCGGCGCGAAGCGCACGGTATAGCGATTGGAACCAGTCAGCTTCTGCTTCGCCGCATCCACCAAATAAAACGGATACATCGCCTCCTGCTTTGAATTGCCGTAGATGCCAAGGACGGCGGCGCCCATGCGGTAGAGATAGTTGTTCTTTAGATATGACCGCGAGCCGAAGACGTCGCCGGAGGTGATCTTCCCAGCCGCAAATTCTTTCTCCAAGCCGCCAAAGGCAGCCCAGGCTTCGCTCATGCCTTGCTCGGTGGCGGCCTTCATTTCCGGTTTGCTGATATCCACCGCCTTCCCCGCGCCGACGCCAATCTTCGCGAAACGCGCCATCAGTTCCGTCTCAGAAGGGACTGTCGGGCAATACTTGAGAACGAAGTTGAGGATGTTAAAGAACTCCGGCGAAGTCTTTTCTTCTTCAGGCGAGAGCGGCTTGATGAAATCGATGGTTGGTGCGGAAGGGGGTGTGGCTGTGCCGACGAACGCCGACAATGTCTGCACCTTGTAGCCAGCCTGCACCTTTATCACGTTGTCGATGTCGTCCGGATTGAAGAGCTGCGTGCGATAGACAGCGAAAGCGAATTCCGTCTCCGTGCGAAAAACCTTCTTCACGCCTTTGGGCGTCTGGCCTTTCCAATTCGGGCCGGCGATGAGGTAACTGCCGCCGTCGTTGCCGGTGGTGCGGCTGCCGATGTAGTCGAAGTTAAAGGTGTAGGCGTCGATGAGCTGGACGCTGAAATAACGCTCCTTTCCAATCACCGGCACGGTCAAGACGAGGGGTTCAGCCCGCAGGTCCATCCCTACAAAGGAATAGGGCGTGTCGGAGTTGGGCGATTGAATCGCTGTATCCGCCGGCGTGTAAACGCGAGGAATGTTCTTGATTTCATTCCACGGAGCTTTGAACTCCGGGTTCTGTTTATCTTGGAAGTAGCTGTACTGGATGCGATAGTTATCCACCAACGGGAAGCCGTAGATATAAGCTTCCTTCGCGATGGCGCGGGCCTCGGCGGGGCTGATATCCGCAGCCCGGATGGTTGTGAACGCCAGCACGGCGGCGAGCGCCGTGACGAGGACAGTTTTTGTTTTCATTGTTGGTATTCTCGGTGGTCGAATGTGCGTTTGGTTGTTCTCATAGTTCTTTGTTGTTTGTCGACCTAACGACACCGTCGCTGTGTTAGTACACCTGCGGCTTAATCTCCAACATGCCGCGTTGGGGATTTGGTCGTCTATAGGACTTTAGGGCAATATTCTTCTTGA
>QHZE01000155.1 GCA_003225335.1 Acidobacteriota bacterium | reverse complement strand
TGGCACTAGTCCGAGCCGCGGATTACCGATGACGATCTCGGACGCACCACCACCGGCGTCTTCGGGCGCTCTGCCTTTGAGGGCTTCGGCAGAAGACCAGCGCGATGGCGCGGCCTGTGCGCCGGGGCGCTTTCAGGAAGCGGTGCTCCATCGCCAGTCGCAAATCGCCGGCATGTCTTCCCCGTGCTCGTAGATGTACTGCCTGTGCTCGATGAGCCGGTCGCGGACCGTCTGCTTCACGTAGGCGGCCTTGTTGCTCAGCCCCGGCACGCGATCGACGACGTCGGCCACGAGGTGGAAGCGGTCCAGGTCGTTCAGGACGGCCATGTCGAACGGCGTCGTGATCGTCCCTTCTTCCTTATAGCCGCGGACGTGCAGGTTGGCGTGGTTCATGCGCCGGTAGGTCAGGCGGTGGATGAGCCACGGATATCCATGGTACGCGAAGATGATCGGCTTGTTCGTGGTGAAGATCTCGTCGAAGTCCCGGTCGTTGAGGCCGTGCGGGTGCTCGGTGACGGGCTGGAGCTTCATCAGGTCGACCACATTGACGACTCGGACCTTCAACCCGGGAAGATGCTGGTGGAGGAGCTGGACTGCCGCCAGGGTCTCCAGAGTCGGCACGTCACCGGCGCACGCCATCACCACGTCCGGCTCGCTGCCGGCGTCGTTGCTGGCCCATTCCCAGATGCCGATGCCCGACGTGCAGTGCTTGATCGCCTGGTCCATCGTCAGCCATTGCGGTGCGGGATGTTTCCCGGCGACGATCACGTTGACGTAATGCCGGCTGCGCAGGCAATGGTCGGCAACCGACAGCAGGCAGTTGGCATCGGGCGGCAGATAGACGCGGATGATCTCGGCTTTTTTGTTGACGACGTGATCGATGAAGCCGGGATCCTGGTGCGTGAAGCCGTTGTGGTCCTGCCGCCAGACGTGCGAGGCAAGCAGGATGTTCAGCGACGCGACCGGCCGCCGCCACGGAATGTGACGCGTCACCTTCAGCCACTTGGCGTGCTGGTTGAACATCGAGTCGATGATGTGGATGAACGCCTCATAAGAGTTGAACAGGCCGTGCCGGCCGGTGAGCAAGTAGCCCTCCAGCCAACCCTCACACTGGTGCTCGCTCAGCACCTCCATCACGCGCCCCTCACGGGCGAGATGGTCGTCGGTCTCGAGGATCTCGGCCGCCCATTGCTTGGCCGTGGCCTGGAACACGGCGGTGAGGCGATTCGACGCCGTCTCGTCCGGCCCGAACACGCGGAAGTTATGCGGGTTGAGCTTGATCACGTCGCGTAAGAACTCACCCAGGACGCGCGTGTCCTCGGCATCCGCTGACCCGGGGGCAGCGACATCGACGGCATAACTGCGGAAGTCGGGAAGCTTGAGGTCGCGCAGCAGCATACCGCCGTTGGCGTGCGGGTTGGCGCCCATGCGGCGGTCGCCCCTTGGGGCCAGCTCCGCGAGCTCGGGCCGCAGCCGGCCGGCTTCATCGAACAGCGCGTCGGGTGTGTAGCTGCGCATCCAGGTCTCGAGAAGCTTGAGATGCTCCGGGTGCGCTGTTGGGTCGGAGAGCGGGACCTGATGCGCCCGGTACGTGCCCTCGACCGGTTGGCCATCGACAACCTTAGGTCCGGTCCACCCCTTGGGTGTCTTGAGAATGATCATAGGCCAGATCGGCCGCGGCGCGGCGCCATTGGTCCGGGCCTCGTTCTGGATACGCCTGATCCCGGCGATGACCGCGTCGAGGGTTTCCGCCATGAGCCGATGCATCAATTCCGGCTGATCCCCCGCGACGACGTAAGGCGCGTACCCATAGCCCCGAAAGAGCTGCTCCAGCTCGGCGTGGCTGATGCGTGCGAGCACTGCCGGGTTGGCGATCTTGTAGCCGTTGAGGTGGAGGATCGGCAGCACCGCCCCGTCGCGCGCCGGGTTGAGGAACTTGTTAGCGTGCCAGCCGGTAGCCAACGGCCCAGTCTCAGCCTCGCCGTCACCCACGACGCAAGCGACGATGAGATCGGGGTTGTCGAAGGCGGCGCCGAACGCGTGGCTCAAACTGTACCCCAGCTCGCCGCCTTCGTGGATCGAGCCGGGCGTCTCGGGCGCGACGTGGCTCGGGATGCCGCCGGGGAAGGAGAACTGCTTGAACAGTCTTCTCATCCCATCTTCGTCTTGCGAGACTTCCGGGTACAGCTCGCTGTAAGTGCCCTCGAGATAAGTATTGGCCACTAACGCCGGTCCGCCGTGCCCCGGTCCGGAGATGTAAATCATGTTGAGGTCATATTCTTTGATGGCCCGGTTCAGGTGGACGTAGATAAAGTTCTGCCCGGGCGTCGTGCCCCAATGCCCGAGGAGCCGCCGCTTGACGTGCTCCAGCGTCAGCGGGCGCTTCAGCAGCGGATTGTCGCGGAGGTAGATCTGGCCGACCGACAGATAGTTTGCCGCTCGCCAGTAGGCATCCATTCTTTTGAGGAGATCCGTCGACAAGGGTGTACCCATCGCGTTTACCTCTTCTGGATTTGGTCCGCGACCTGTTTCATGGCGGTACCCCTTTGGCCCGCGCCGCGCCGGGCAGGTCATAGTTGACGAGATCGCCGATGCGCTGAATCGTCACGTCCGGAGCTGGAAACCTGGCCACCTCAGGATCGAACGCGTAGTGACCCTGTCGCGGAAAGACGGTAGTGAGGCGCTGGCCCCAGACTTTCTTCACGGCCGTCAGGATGCGGACCTTGTCATCGACGAGAACATAGTGCTCCGCTGGAAAGCGCTGCTCGACGTCGTCCAGTTCCTGTTCCTTGTGGATGTAGATGAGGACGCGCCCTTCGACGGCGTCAAACAGCCCGGAGCGCTCGACTTTGCGGGGCTGGAAAACCACGTCGCCGTCGGAGAGGATGACCGTCGTACCGAAGCGCGCCAGGTGCTCGATCACGTCGAGCGAGCCTGGGAAGAGCCGGTTGGCGAACGGATAGTTCACCAGGAACGACGAGACCGCGAGCAGGCGCGGATCGCGCGGGTTCTCCACACGATAGCGTTGCAAGGCGCCCAGGTAGTCGGCGTAGCCGAGCTCGACGCGCAACTCCTCGAAGATCGCCCAGTAACGCTCCTGGCGCTGCGCCCCGACTTCGCGGGTGAGATGGCGCTTGAGATCTTCAGCGACCCGATCGTTGTCGAGGAGCGTGTTGTCGACGTCGAGCAGAAACACGACGCGGTGATTCTCGGTCATCTCGCCTTCCCTTTGTTCGGTGATCGGTCCTTCCACAGACGGAACCCGCCAGCGAAGGCGTTGGCGTTGCCGGCCAAGCGAGCCCTCGCGGGCAGGGCTTCCAACCTCTGAGCGTTTCCGCCGCCCAGCACGAGGTCCTTGATCTCCAGCGCCGTCTTGAGGCGCTTGGCCACGTCCGCCACGTGCCGCCGCCAGCGTTTCTTGCCGAGCCGCTCCAGGCCGCGCGCGCCCACGTAGTCTTCGTACGTACGACCCTTCTTGTAAGGCAAGTGACCGAGCTCCATCGGTTCGAGCACGCCGTCGATGATCATCGCCGAGCCGAGGCCGGTGCCGAGACCAAGGAAGAGCATGCGCCCGCCGCGGTAGCTTCCAAGCGCCTGCATCGCCGCGTCGTTGATGATTTTCACCGGGCAGCCGAACGCCTTGCGGAAGTTGAAGCCCACCCAGCCGGGTCCCAGGTTGTGGGGTTCGGCGATGGGCCGCCCGTGCAGCACCGGCCCGGGGTAACCGATCGACACCACGTCGTAGCGCCAGTCCGCCGTGAGCCGCTTCACGGCAGTCACCATCCGCCCGGGCGTCATGCTTGGGCCGGATTCGACCTCGCGCCGCGTCCGCTGCCCGGACGCGAGCACCTTCACGTGTGTGCCGCCGACGTCGATGACCAGGATCCGCATTGGCAACTCCCCAGGGTTGCAGCGTCACGGCGGAGGGCGGTGCCAACCGCCGGCGTCCGGCACCCCAAACACGCGACGCCGCCGCGCGTCGACCAGCATCACCAGATCAAGTCCCTTGGCATGTACGATGTGCTGCCGGTCGCCGGTGTGCTGCGGCTTGTAATCGACAAACCACTGCGGCTGCACGCGGAAGTCTGAGAGCTGCTGCCAAACCATAGGCACTTGCTTTCCAGAGCTCCGGGGAGGATAGCATAGGTTTGGCGGCAGAGAGCGCGGAGAATTCTCCCGGCAGCGGATGCAATCAGAAGTGCGAGTCGGCATGGAGTTCAGCCTTCAGGCTGCACTGACCTGGGCAGGCTAAAGCCTGAACTCCGAACAAAAAGCCCTTGCCGGGACGCATTCGTTTGGAATATTCCGGGTGTTCGCTTTCGCTAAGCCCCCAGCGCCAGGGCTGCAAGATCAATAGCGGAATCGGTACTTCAGTTCGACAATGATCTGGCGAGGGTCGTTGAAATGCGTGCCTCCGAAGGTATTGCTGTTGTCCAGCAGATAGCGCCGGCCGGTCAGATTGAGCCCTGTCAATCTTACCGACCATCTCTCGCCGATATCCTTGGCCAGGGAGAGATCCAACGTCGTATGCGAAGGGAGATGCCCCGGGCCATCGCCGTTCAGGAATCCTGAACCATACGCAACGTGTCCTGAGGCCCAGGCGCGCCCGGGAAAGTTTATCTCGAACCCCATGCCCAGTGTGGTGCGCTGATCATGGTCCAGGAAGAAAAAATCACCTTCAGGCGGCGTGAAGTCCGTAAGCCCGCCGCTGACGGCGCCTCTCCCTTCCGCGAACTGACGCGAAAAGACCAGATGGAGTTTGGCGCGCCGGAGCAAAAGGGGAGAGCGCACGGCCGCTTCCCAACCGCGGATGCGAGCCGTATCGATAGTGAGGGGAAAGAAAATGTTGGAATTACCCAAAACATCGTGATCGAAGAAATTCCGCGCCCGCGTCTGAAAATAGTCTGTATCGAGTGTCCACCCGGCGAAAGGAATGGCGATCCCTGCTTCGTACTGCTCATCCCGCTCTCCGCGCAGCGGCAGGAATCCGAAGCCCTGCTCGAGAGCGAAGTCCAACAGCGGCCCGGAGACGGTGGAGAGGGGTGGCGGTTGGTAATACCGTCCGTAAAATCCGCGCACGACCCAACCCAGTCCGGGGATCCGGATGGCCGCCCCGGCCCTCGGGCTTGCGGCGTTTTCGGTCAGCTCCCCTGCAAAGTGCGTCAGCCGGATCCCACCATTGACCGTCAGCCAGGAAAACACTCTGCACTGGTCTTCCAGGAACAACGCCTCCACGTTCCCCGCGAGTTTCTCACGCTGACTCAAACCGGCAAGCCCCATCTGATCCCCGGCCACGATTCCGAACAGCGCGTTGTCCTTTTGTGCAAACCCCATGAGCCCGACCCGGGCATTGTGTCTCCCTGACAGCGCGGCGAGCGTGACCTGGCCCCCGGCGTATTGGGAACGGTGATCCGTCTCGGGAGTGACCGGCCTGGCGCCCGCTCCTCCTATGAAATTGGCCCGATTGAAGTGGTAAAAGGGCGAAACGGTCGCCAACACTCCCGGTCTGGCGGTGTGCACCCAGGAAAAATTGACGAGGGCGTCCCTCTCGTTTTCGACATCACGGACGCCTGCGGCCTGATCCTCAGGGGAGTTGGGCACCTGGTAATGATCTCCGCGCGCCGAAGTCACCAGCCGAAGTTCATCGCCGGGACCCGCCGCAAAGATCAACGACGCCATGCCGCCCAGTCCGGCGCCGAGGTCGTGAAGCACGTACGGCGTCGGTGTTTCCAGGCCGAGGTCGGTACGGTTGCCGTTCACACTGGTGTAATACGCGAATCGTTTGGTGTGGCCGCCAAGGCTGATCTGGTCGTTTGTCTGATAGAAGCTGCCGATGCTTGCGACGAGCTGTCCCTCATTATTCCTCTCGAAACCTGAGCGAGGCACGACATTGAAGACCCCGTAAATGCGGTCGCCATATTCTGACGAGTAGCCGCCGCGCTGCACCTCGAGATAGTCGATGTCCTTCGGATCGAACTGCGGCCCGACGTTGCTCGCGATGTTCGTGTTGGGAACGGGTACGCCGTCTATCAGCCAGGTTACTTGATGGCCGCCGCGGATGTGGAGTTGATCGTGCACCATGTAGGCGCCCGGCACGTAATTGGTGATCATAGCCAGGCTGTTGCTGCGGTCGGCCCCGGGAGTTCGCGCGATTTCCTCGCGGCTGACAATACTCTGAGTCGTGGAAGACGCAGGATCCAATGGCTCGGCCGCTGAGGAGACCACGACGTTCTCTTCGACGGCAGCCAACTTGAGCTGAATTTGAAGTATCGGCGCCGCTCCGGAAGTCACCGCAACCGGCTGCTCCAGCCGGGTGAATCCTGAAAGGTTCACACCGACGACGTACTCGCCCACAGGAACCGCCCTGAATTCGAACCGGCCCTCGGCGTCGGTTTGCGCGGTTCGCGACCACTCCGAAGCGCGAGCGCGAATCGTCACGGGCGCGCCCTTTATCGGGAGATGCTGTGGATCAAATACGACCCCCCGGACAGTTCCGAAAATTGTGGCGAACCCCGGAGAAGCACCGCACAGAATCGCCAGAAAGAGACAAGCACGACAATAAATGCCTTTCGCCATGGGCCTCCAAAGCGCACGCTCGCATCCTTGAGATGCGCGCCTGAGAAGGAAATCCTCACAGATCGGCAACGACACGCAATGCGAAGGAGCCGGGCAGGGGCCAGGCATGATTTTGAGGGCCTGACCACCGGGAGTCGTCCGGCCGGGCTTCACTTTCTTCGATTTTGGTTAACTAGCAGGAGCAGATGGGGGAAGCCGCAAGGCGCGGCGGGAGTTCCAGAGGTTCGCAGGATCGGCTCGACCCCGAGCGTAATGACACGCTCAAATCGGCCGAGCCCCAGGGCGGAAACAGCTGTGTCTTGGAAGGGAGCGTTGCCACTTCGAAGAGAAACGGTACGATGAATAGCTTTGCCGGATGACAGGCGACGCTGATGAAGCAGCGCGTCCTGCCGCCGTGGCAGCTTGTTTCCTGTGCGGGTTCCTTTCCCTGCCGGGCAGCGCAAGCCCGCGCGCAACTCTCGGCGTTATCATGCATGGAGCAGACCCAAGCAGGCTCTGAATCTTGCGCCTCGCAGAGCGCCATACCCAATGGAGGCCCCAGGATTGCAGCCAGGAGGAACAAGCTCAGCAACTGTCGCATATCGGCAACGATAGCACAGGAGATTCTCTTCAGGCAAAGTCTCCGAGAAGAGACGGGTGCAATTAGAAGTAGGAGTCAACCACGCAAAATGCCATCGCGCATTCGGGCGAAGCCCTTGGAGTGCCCGGAAGCTTGCTTGCGCCTTGATACGCAGAGGTTTCCTCGCGACGCTCCGCTCCAAACCAAGGCGGCAGCAAACTCTGGACCTTACACGCATCTCGTCAATGCCTGCGTCGCACTGTTAGGCGACAAAGTGGCGTGGGCATCTCGTTCATCACAAGTTTCTACATTCATAAGCTCCGAAGGAGCAGAAGGAGATTAGCCAGGGGTGAGCGCTTTTTGCGAACCCCTGGAATCAGGGCCTACCTTACAACCCGCCCCGGCAGGGGCGGTGGGACTATCAAAAACAGCCTCGCCAACGGAATGCCACATTTAGTCCTCCAGCCCCGCTGGGGCGGGGTCATTTTTTTTGGCTGGGCGCATCACCCAGGGGTTCGCAAAAACCGCTCACCCTTGGCTAATTTCCTCCCACCCCTCTGGGGTGGAAGGGAACCGCGGGCCGGTCTCCGACCCAAACGTGCCGGGGCACATGTCTGACTAACGAGAGACGCGTGTAAGGTCCAGAGCAAACGGCGAACCCTTAGATGTATGGGATCTTATCGGCAATTCAATTCGGAGTTTTCGGCCGCCACGCAGAATCATCGAACAGGCTTTCAACGGAGCGCACCGCTTCGCGCAATCGCTCTTCACGCAAACCGCGCAGGGTCTTCCAGGGGACCTGTTGCCGGGCGAGCGCCTCTTCAAACCAACGATGCATCTCATGGCGGATGTGCTCGCCATCGCGCAAGCCATCCTGAACGAATGGAATTTCATCGCCGGTCAGGAGGTAGAGATCGCAACGTCCCTTGCGGGCAATTTCTTCGACTTGTGCGCTGTGCGTGCCCATGTAGCGGCGATGCCAGAGCACGGTCGCAAAGGCATTCGTGTCGCACACGAGAATCCGGTTGGCCTCGCGGGCCGTTTTGTCTTCGAGCCGAGTCTGTTCCCGGGCAATGTGAATGAACTCTTCGCTCCGCCAGGTTGGATTTTTCCCGGCCAGCTTGCGCTCGAAGTATTCACGTCCGAATTCCTCGACCCAAACAGTCTCAAGCTGCTCCGCCAAAGCCTTGGCGAGCGTTGTGGTGCCGGTGGACTCTGCGCCCACAATGCAGACTCGCCTGGCGAACCATCCCCGTACCACAGGCTCCAGGTAGTCCCAGTTCGCGAACGGGTCCTTCCGCACCGCGGTCCCTGAAACCGTCACGCGCTGGCGCTGCCGGTCCACCAGAATGTGCTTCGATCCCATCAGGGCGGAGTAGCAGTCTCCGTAATCCTCTGATGTAAACACGGCATCAGGCGCGCGACCCAGCCAACGCACCGTGTTCTCCGCCCACACACGCGAGTCGTTTTCGTCGTAGCGATCGTCAATCACCATGACCTCGGCGGCGGGATGGATTTCCCGCAGCCACTGCCCGCGGAGCTCGCCGGGAATGGTGTCCGCCGGTTTCGCACAAACGATGACGACCGCGCGCTCCGACTGCTGCGTGGCGGTATCAATGAGCAGCTTGTGACCGCGATGGGGCGGGTAAAACTTTCCGATGACAAGACCCAAACCGTGCTTCATGCGGCGCCCGCTCCCCTCCCGAGACTGCGCCGCCATTCCCGGACGCCGGCGAGGCACATCCCCAGGAAGACAGCGTAGAGCAACGCCGTTAGCGGAAGCGCACGGCTCAGGTAAAGCGGAATGTAAACAAGGTCAGCGGCGATCCAGAACCACCAGTTTTCAAATCGTTTCCGGCACAAGAGGTATTGGGCGGCGAGGCTGAGAACCGTGGTGAGCGCATCCCAGAATGGCGCGGCGCCGTTCGCGGCGAGCAGAATCTCCCGCAGCCCCCAAGCGCAAACGGGAATCGCGACTGCCAGTGCCAGCCACTCGATCCGGGTAGTGCGGCTGACTCGGAGCACCGTCCGATTTTCGCCGCCGAAGAGCCAGTTCAACCAGCCATACACACCCAGCCCGAAGTACACGACCTGCAGACCCATGTCGGCGTAAAGGCGGCTTCGGAAAAACAGGACGAGGAAGAACACGTTGTTCGCCAGGCCAATCGGCCAGTTCCAAAGATGCTCCCGCACCACCAGCCAAACGCAGACCCCGCCGGTGGCGAATCCCCATGCTTCGGCAACCCCGATGGTCCACCATCCGCGGTAGGACGCCGCCAGCACCAGCAGCGACGCCACAAGGAGGACCGCCCACTCCATCGGCTTCAGCCCCAGCGGCAAAGCCGGTTTCCGCTGCGGCGCGCCGGTGACTGAACTGACTCCGGTCGTTGGACTCGATTCCATGGCGGGCAGGCTACCAAAAGCGCGGCGCGGGTTCAGGTTTTCGTTGCAGGAAAGATGGCTCAAGGTCACGCTTCACATCGTCTGATTCTGACACTATCAATCGAGCGTGTAAAACAATCACTCAGGCCATCGGTTACAAATATGCCAACGTATTCAAAAGAACGCCCCATGGGACACGGAACCGCACGGATCCAACGGATGGACACGGGACCGATCTATCCGTGAAGTTCCGTGGAATCCGCGTTCCTCCGTGTCCCATAAAGCCGTAAGGATTCATCATCGTCGCCTGCGACAATACGTTATTGTACTTGCGAACAACGGTGTGAAGATAAGCGCGGAAACAACAACTCTGTATCGACCAGTCGGGCCGAAAGAGCTCACGTTGATTGCCGCCAGCGGCTTCATCTGGCTGATGGCGCTGGAATAACGTATAATCACCGTTACTTGTTGAAGCCGTCGGTAGTTGAAACTCTAGCTTGTCGCATCAACCGGAGAGGATGACGCCCCATGAGTGAAAGCTATGTCGTCAATCACCAGGGATGTTACCGGCTTGTTGGCACACGGGTGTCTCTCGATTCAATTGTTTACGCCTTTCTCGACGGAGACACGCCCGAAACCATCCTCCAGTCTTTTCCGGTGCTCACGCTCGAACAGGTCTACGGGGCTATTGCCTATTACCTGGCCCATCGCAGAGAGGTCCACGAACATCTGCGCCTCGAAGAGGCAGACTTCGAAGAGAAGCGGCGGCAGGCGCGACTACAGAATCCGCAACTCTACCAGCGGCTTGAAGAGGCCCGTCGCGCCAAGCTCATCACTTCATGAGAATCCGCTATCAGGCCGATGCCGACCTCAATCAGAAGATCGTAACGGCGACGATCAGACTTGAGCCCAGCGTGGATTTCCGCACCGCGAATGCGGCGAGCCTTGCAGGCAAGGATGACCTTGAAGTGCTGGAAATCGCTGCACAGGAA
>QHZE01000655.1 GCA_003225335.1 Acidobacteriota bacterium | reverse complement strand
CTGTGAAGCACCGCGGATTGCTTGAAAGCCACTTCGGCTGCAGCGTGCGTTTCAAGGCAGGCCGCAACGCACTCATCTTTCGCAGCAGTGATCTCGACCGCCCGTTTGTCACTCATAACGAAGAACTGCTGACGATCATCGGAACGCACATGGAGTCCGAACTTAAAGCGCGAAACATAAGCGTAAATGTTGCGGAACAAGTAAAGGACACCCTCCGGCGATCATTGGCGGGGAAGCGTCCGACGCTGCAGGATGTCGGGCGAGAACTCGGCATGGGAGCGCGCACGCTGCAACGCCGCCTTACCGATGCAGGCATCACCTTTCAACAAGTCGTTGAAGAGACGCGCCGCGAACTTGCCCATCATTATCTGAAACAACGCAGCGTGGAACTGAGCGAAGCCGCCTTCCTGCTGGGCTTTGAAGACGCCAATTCGTTTTTTCGCGCCTTTCACGCCTGGGAAGGAACTTCGCCCAGCGAATGGCGGACTCGAAATGGGGCCGCCGCGACCGAAGCGCTACGTTGAGATGGGCTCACGAAAAAAGGCTGAAAAGAAAAAGCGAAAACCGGGAAAAGATAATTCGAGAACCACAATTTATGAGAAATCATCAAAAGTCTTTCATCATGCTTGGGTTCATGGCGGTTGCCCTTTTTACTTCGGCAACCGCACAGGAGACCAACAAAAGCAAGCCGGAGTCATCGCTCACGTCCGCAAGGGAGAAAATTGTTGTCAATATCTGGCCCGGAGTCGCGCCCGGCTCCGAGCAATGGAAGCAGCCGGAAACCGTCATTGGCTCCGTTGGCAACCAGCGCATCATGAACGTGAGCGCTCCAACTCTGACCGCTTATCTGCCTGACCCCTCCACCGCAACTGGCACATCGGTCATCATCGCTCCAGGGGGCGGCTTTGTGTGGCTGTCGATTGACTCAGAAGGACACGACGTAGCGAAATGGCTGGCCGCCCGCGGCATCGCTGCGTTCGTTTTGAAGTACCGGCTCTTGCAAGTCGAAGGTCAGGAGCCGGCGCAGGTAGCACAGTCGGCGAGCGCAGCCCTCGGCGCTGTAATGCGCAATCGCAGTCTGATTGATGAGTACAGCAAACACGGTATTGCTGACGGAATCCAGGCGATCAAAGTCGTGCGCGCCCACGCCGCGGAATGGGGCATCTCTCCCGAGCGCGTTGTCCTCACAGGATTTTCAGCCGGCGCGATTCTCACCTCGGCGGTCGTGTTGCAATCGGAGGCGCGACCGAACTACGCGGCTCCGATTTACGGCGGACCCTTCAACGAAGTGCCTCCAATTCCGCAGGGACTGCCGCCCATCTTCCTCGCCGTGGCGCAGGACGATGCAAGCGCAGAGCCGCTCGTCACACGATTCTACGACGCGCTTAAGGCCGCAGGTTACAAACCGGAACTGCACGTCTTTAGCGCGGGCGGTCACGGCTTCGGGATGCGCAAACAAGGCAAATCGAGCGACCATTGGATCGACGAGTTCTATTTCTGGCTGGAATCGCTGGGCCTGACGCGACCAACCAAGTAAATGTTACCGTAACCAACCTGTGCCGATCGCTCGCTGGAATTAGAAATCTAAGGAATACAATTATGAAGAAACGCACACTCGGGAAAAATAACTTGGAAGTCTCGGCCATCGGTCTCGGCTGCATGAGCATGAGCTTTGGATACGGGCCAGCCGGCGACAAGCAGGAGATGATCAACGTCATCCGTTCAGCCGTGGAACAGGGCGTCACCTTCTTCGACACCGCCGAAGTCTATGGCCCGTTCACCAACGAGGAACTCGTCGGCGAAGCACTCGCTCCGTTCCGTGAGCAAGTAGTCATTGCCACGAAGTTCGGATTCGATTGCGACAGCGGCAAGCAAGGTGGTGTGACCAGCCAGCCTGAACGCATCAAAAGAGTGGTTGAGGCTTCGCTCAAACGGCTCAAAGTCCAGACGATTGATTTGCTTTACCAGCACCGCGTTGACCCGAACGTGCCCATCGAGGACGTGGCCGGCACAGTCAAAGAGTTGGTTCTGCAAGGCAAGGTGAAGCACTTCGGGCTGTCCGAAGCCGGCGCGCAAACAATTCGCCAAGCTCACTCCGTCCTGCCCGTGGCCGCGCTCCAAAGCGAATACTCGTTGTGGTCGCGCGAGCCGGAAGCGGAAGTTTTGCCGACGCTTGAAGAACTCGGAATTGGATTCGTCCCGTTTAGCCCGTTAGGCAAGGGTTTCCTCACGGGGGCAATCAACGAGAATACCAGGTTCAGCAATGAGGATTTCCGCAACAACGTCCCGCGTTTCAGCGAGGAAAACCGCAAGGCGAACCAGGCGCTGGTGGATGTAATTGGAAAGTTCGCCGCACAGAAGAAGGTCACACCGGCGCAGGTCGCTCTGGCGTGGCTCCTCGCACAGAAGCCCTGGATTGTTCCCATTCCCGGCACAACGAAGCTCCATCGCTTACAAGAGAACTGTGGCGCAGCGTCCGTTCAACTCTCGGCGGAAGACTTGCGCGAACTGGAAGGTGCAGCATCGAAAATCGCCGTGCAGGGGGCGCGTTATCCCGAGCACTTGCAAAAGCTGGTCGGACGCTGAACCGAAGCGCGCGCCAAACAACAATACGTGAAGTAATTATCCGGGAGAAACAGCATGAGCAAAGTTTGGTTTATTACGGGTGCCGGTAGCGGCCTTGGAACAGGAATTGCCAGGGCGGCGTTGCGCGCTGGTGATCGCGTCGTCGCTACCGGCAGAAATCTCGAAAAGGTGCGCAAGGCCTATCCCGACGCGGCACAGGAGAACATCGCCTTTGTGCAATTGGACGTCGCCGACGAGACACAGGCCAAAGCGGCCGTCGACGAAGCGGTGAAGCGTTTCGGGCGCATTGACGTCCTGGTCAATAATGCGGGCTACTGTCTGCTCGGTAATTTCGAGCAGATGACCACCGCTGAGATCCAGCGCCAGTTCGCACCGAACTTTTACGGCGTCGTGCATGTGCTGCAGGCCGCGTTGCCTGTCATGAGGCGGCAGCGTTCGGGACACATCATCAACATCAGTTCTGTCGCCGGCGTTGTGGGGCTGAAACACTGCGCGGCCTATGCGGCGACGAAGTTTGCCGTCGA
>QHZE01000654.1 GCA_003225335.1 Acidobacteriota bacterium | reverse complement strand
GTCCTTCAGACGAAGGCTGGCGCTACACGTTAAACATACAGCCCCTTATTCCGATCTCGTTCGGCAGTGACTGGAATCTCATCGTTCGCACTATCGTTCCCTACGTTTATCAAGAGGATGTCTTCAAGGGCCCGGCTATTAAACTTGAAGAAGATATTGATGGCGTTCCCGGTCCGATATCCGCGCTCATTGCCGACAGCCACATTTCATCTTGTTATATGCGTCCGAGAAACGATGGTGAACCAAAATTAGAAAAGTTATGAAACCGCGAAACGCCTGCACAATAATTTCTGCACAAATCGGTGATCGCATCAGCGCCACTTTCTTCGCTCTTGTCCTGTTTTGGTTAGGACCATGTGTGGTCTTCGCTCAGCAAACCGAATCACCAGCACCGGCGCAACAGGCGCAGTCGCAGGTGATGACGACCACGACCAACGAACCGTCGCCGGCTGAGAAGATTCCGCCAGATCAATTGGATTCGCTTGTTGCCCCAATCGCGCTGTATTCAGATCCCCTGCTGGCGCAGACATTAGCTGCTTCAACGTATCCGCTGGAGATCATCCAGCTTGAGCAATGGCTAGAGCGGAACAAGAACTTAAAAGACAAGGCCCTGGCTGACGCGGTCGAAAAACAAAACTGGGATCCAAGTGTTCAGGCCATGGCTGCGTTTCCAGAAGTACTGACACGGCTGGCGAGCAATGTTTCGTGGACGACGGACTTGGGGAACGCCTTTCTGGCCCAGCAGTCGGATTTGATGGACGCCGTCCAGCGAATGCGCGCCAAGGCTCAGGGAACCGGAAATTTGAAGACCAGCGGGCAGCAGAAGGTCGAAACCAAGACGGTCGAGAGCAAGTCAGTGATCGTAATTGAGCAAGCTGACCCCCAAGTCGTTTATGTCCCATCCTACGATCCGGTCGTGGTCTACGGCCCGCCTGCCTATCCCTATTATCCTTACTACTATCCAGGTTACGTCCCCGGAATGGGCTTGGCGTTTGGGGCCGGCCTTGCTTTAGGTGCGGCGTGGGGCGGCGGCTGGGGCTGGGGCTGTGGCTGGGGGCACGGCGACGTGAACGTCAACTACAACAACAAGTACGTAAATCACTACAACAAGCAGAACAATATCAAGGGCGGGAATAAGAACTGGCAACACAATCCGCAACACCGCGGTAGTGCTCCTTACGGAGATAGGGGCACGGCCAATAAATATGGTGGCAGAGCTCGCCAACAGTCCGCCGGCGGGGCCGGTAATCGACCCGGTGCGGGCGGCGGCGGAACGATGAATCGCCCTGGGGGAGGCGGAGCCGGAGCGGGTACTCGCCCCGGCGGCGGCGGCGCCGGAACGCGTCCCGGCGGAGGTGGTGCTGGAGTTGCCAACCGGCCTTCTGGTGGAGCGGGAGCCACTCGGCCTGGCGGTGGCGGAACAGGCACACGACCCGGGGGTGGAGCGAGCACTCGGCCAGCCGGTGGTGGTGGTGCCAACAATGTTGGTAATCGCAGCGTTTCTTCTGGTGCAAGTTCACGCGGCGGCGCCTTCGGCAGTGGCGGAAGTGGCACCGCGAATCATGCTCGAGCAAGCAGCAGCAGGGGTGGCTCTAGCATGGGTGGCGGCGGCGGATACAGCCGCGGCGGTGGAAGCTATGGCGGTAGCCGTGGTGGTGGTTATCACGGCGGCGGCGGTGGTGGTCGCGGCGGCGGCGGGAGAGGCGGCGGTGGCGGCAGAAGGTAGGAGGAACAAAATTATGAACAATAACGTGAAAATGAACAGTTCATCGAAGATTCTTCTGGCCGCTTTCGCGGTGTTAGTATGCGTTTCGTTAGCTCCCGCCTTGTCCGCGGCCGCGGAAAAGGATGCGGCTGCCGCACCAGCGTCTAACCAAAAGCAATTCGCCACTGCCAAAGAGGCGGCCGATGCGCTGGTACAAGCAGCCGCAGCATTCGACCAGGCTGCCTTAAAAGAGATTCTGGGTCCTGAGAGCGATGACATCGTCGACTCGGAAGACCCGGTACAGGACAAGAACCGCGCGGTTGCCTTTGCGGAGAAAGCAAAGGAAAAGAGTTCACTCGAACAGAAGGGCGATCACGCCATTTTGGAAGTCGGGAAGAATGACTTTCCGCTGCCAATTCCGATTGTAAAACGAAAGGGTAAGTGGGTGTTCGATACAAAGATTTGCAAAGAAGAAATCCTAAACCGCCGTATTGGCGCGAACGAACTCGACGCCATTACGATCTGTCGCGGGTTCGATGATGCGCAGAAGATTCTCAGCACGCCGGGAAAACACGATGGTCTGGCCTGGAAAAATCCTGATGGAACTTGGGGCGGCCCGGTTGGCGAAGGGGTGGCCGAAGCTCTCGAACAGGGCTATACCGACAAAACCAAACCATATCACGGTTACTATTTCAAAGTGCTGAAGAAGCAGGGTCCGGCTGCGCCGGGGGGTGAAATAGATTTCGTGGTCGGAGGAGAGATGATCGGCGGGTTCGGCCTTGCGGCCGCGCCGGCAGAATATCGCGTGACCGGAGTGAAAACATTCATGGTCGGCCCTGATGGAGTCGTTTATGAGAAGGATCTTGGACCGGACACCCTGAAGACCTTTCAGGCGATGGATTCCTATAACCCCGACAAGACGTGGAAAGTAACTGAAGACGAGTGGCCGGAGGAAAACGAGGACCAGAGTGGAACGGAATAGGAATGAGGAAGGTTGCGTCAACTTTTCTTGAGCATCAGGAAGTGAGCCGGATTTTTCGCAACTGATCCGTGCAAGCGACGAGCCCAGTCCGGTGAAGCCCTGGTTCGATGGGCTGTGCTAGGCGTTAT
>QHZE01000154.1 GCA_003225335.1 Acidobacteriota bacterium | reverse complement strand
AAAACGGTCAGAGTTTTGCATCGTGGCCGCGACAGCCATACCAGAGGATAACGTAGCACCGCCGTGTTACCCGCGAATGACTGGGCTCGCTTCCCAGACCTCGGCTCGATTTCTGGCGACGGGGGACCCGAACCTCAGCCGGCAGGCGAGGCGCTGGATTGTGTTATCATCTGGCAATGCTGAGGGCCGTCACAATCAGAAATTATCGAGGGATCAAAGAGGGCAGTATTACAGGGTTCGGATCCGTAAACCTCTTTGTTGGCCCGAACGGAAGCGGCAAATCTTCCGCCCTCGAGGCTATCTTTCTGGGCGCTCATCAAAGCCCGGGGTTCATGTTCCAAGGCTCGGGATACTCCAGACAACAACATCTCGTCGCTCTAAGGCATAACGAGGATCAGTTTCCATCAACAGATATGCTGTACCAGAAGCAACCTGCAAACGAAATAGGCATTACATACCAATTCCCGGGTGAAACATTAGAGCTCCGCGCTTCACCTCAGGGCATAGGATTCCATTCTGCTGGAAGTTGGCCTTTGGTGATCCAGGCTTTCTTCGGGAAGATGAGGTTGCTCGATGTAAGAGTACTGTTGGACCGTACCCTGGAAGAACAGGCTTGGGACCAATTACTGAACATTCGAGGCGATCGGGACCTGCTCAAGATGATGAACTCTGTCTACGAGCTCAAGTTGGAATCCTTTTCCTATAGCGCCCGAACACGCGCCCTGAAAGCCCTTTTCACGGATCGGGACTACGCGCTGAACATCGACGACCTTGGAGCCGGAATGCGAATCGCCTTGCGAATGTTCATGGCGATCTTGTTAAGCGACGGGAGCGCCGTTCTGGCGGAAGAGTTCGATGGTTACCAACACGTTGAGAGTTTTCCACGCTTCGTCGAGGCGTTATTTTCCCTGTCGAAAAGGGCCGGCACACAACTCTTCCTGGCAACCCACAGCAACGAAACACTGCGGACGTTCGGTGACCTGGCTGTGTCACCCTCGACACAGACGGATCTTAGGATCTTTCAGACCGCCCTGTCGAAGGACGGCTTCTTTCACACAGCGGCACTGAAGCCGGATGAGGCGCAAGCTCTGATGACGGGTGGATTCGATATCCGGAGAACCGGCTGATGCCTTCCGCGGTCGTGGTGGAAGGCCACATTGATAGAACCGTCGTCAAAGCGATTTGCCCAGATCTCCACACACCGGAGCCCGAAGAGGATGAACCCCAAGGTCGAGAGGCGGCTATTCGTCGGGCAGCCATCGCCACAAAACTTCTGGGGCAAGACCGAATCGTCCTTCTCCTCGATCGCAACGGCTATTCCAGGGATGAAATCGAAAAGGAGGTACTTTCAATCATCTCGCAGCACCTCAATCAGGAGCCCCGACGAAAGGGAGCCTGGTATCTTTGCGAACAATCAGCAATTCGAATAGTGTTGGCGGGTCTACCCTCCGACAATGACCTCAGAGCCCTTGGATGCTCCCGCTTCATGATTGATGATTATCTGCTCAAGCTCTGCTTGACTGACGAAGCGCTGAGTGCGTTTTGCCGCGGAGAGAGTCAGGTTGCCTACCGGCCACAAAAGGCGTCCGAACTTGAATCGATCATTGGGCGATTGGCGGTAGAGCTGGGGAAGGCGGGAATATCGGTGGACAGCTCGAAGAGATACCTTGACCTCATCCGAGCGACCATTGGCTTCGCGGCAAGCCGGGCCAGATTTGCAGAGCTGCTGATCTCCCGCAGTTTCCTCAACACCTTCTTTCGCAAGTGTTCGGATTCCTACGTAATGACAATGCTACAGATCCTCCAATTGATCCCTGAATCCATTCGAGAGAACTGCTGCGACGCAGACACAGAGTAGCTTGTGCAGATTTATACGGTCGGTCACTCGACGCGGTCGCTGGAGGAACTGGTCGGGCTGCTGCGGGAACATGGGATTGAAGCGCTCGCAGACGTCCGCTCCTTCCCCAGCTCAAAACGATATCCGCATTTCCACAAGGACGTGCTCTCGCAGCAACTCCCCCAGGCAGGGATCGATTATCACTGGTTCGGCGAGACGCTGGGAGGCTACCGGAAGAAAGGCGATCCGAATTCGCCGCACGTCGCCCTTCGAAGCCCGGGATTCCGCAACTACGCCGACCACATGGCCTCGGAGAAATTTCGCGCGGGAATCGATCAGCTCGTCGGACTGGCGAGCGAAAAGTCCGTGGCGATCATGTGTGCCGAGCGCCTCTCATGGCGGTGCCATCGCTCCCTGGTCTCGGATTACCTGGCCGCCTGCCGCGGCTGCGAAGTTGTACACATCATTGAAGCAGGAAAAACCGAAGCGCACCGCCTGAACCGTTCCGCGCGCCTGGTCTCCGGGCACCTGGTCTACGACGTCCAGGACGAGCAGAGAAACCTGTTCTGATTGTAAAGTTGGATGCCGGGCAACCGCACTGCAGTGCGAAAAGAAAATCGTGCCGGAGCCGTTCCAGCCCCTCAGGCAGTCTTCTTCACCGAAATGCGGGAAGAAACTGCCGACCGATGCGTAGCGCCCCGTCTTGCAGGCCGCCCATTTGTCCTTGATCCGGTTGACGCCGCAATCTCGCGGGCAGGCCCTGCAGTGGGCGAGAGAGGCCAGAGCGCGTTCCGCTCTCTCGCGAAGCTCGGCATTGCTCACTTTCAGATATGCAGGCGAGAAGGACTCCATCGGGATCATCGCAGTGGCCGAAAAAACTTGCCACGAATTACACGAAATTTGGCCGAATCCTATGCGCGGATGCTGGCGAGAGCTTCCTCTTCTGTGGTGTAGAGCTCCAGCACGGTATCCAGCCGGGTCATCTTCATCAGCGTGCGAACCTTTTCCGAAAGATTGCAGAGCCGCACCCGGCCGCCGGCCTGCCGCACCGAGATATGGCAGCGGATCAGGCGTCCGAGATCCGTCGAATCCATGTAAGGGAGGTTTGCCAGATCTACCAATACTTGCAAGTGCCCCTGACGTACAAGCTCGTCGAGGCGCTCTTTCAGGCTAGCCTCGCCCTGGCCCTTGAGTCCGCGCTCCACGGACAAGACGATTACCCCTTCGACGTTTCGCTCCCGGAAAAAGGATGCAGGCTTTGCAGACACGCTTTCCAATGTCCTCTCAGACATACACGCGCCGCGCGAGACGCCGCAGTCTCTCGGCCACGCGGGCCATGGTCTCCGCGACCGCATCGATTTCGGCCTCTGTGTTGTGATAACAGAGACTGAAGCGCAGCGAGCCCTGAACGACTTCAGGCCGCAGTCCCATGGCGACCAGCACGTGGGACGGCTCCAGGGAACCGGAGGCGCAGGCCGACCCGGTGCTGACGGCCACGCCCTCCAGGTCCATGGCGATCACGGCGGCCTCACCCTCAATCCCCTCGAAGGAAAGGTTCGCAATGTTTGGCAAGCGGTACTCCGGAGCGCCGTTGTCGCGGACGCCGGCAATCCGATCTCGCAGGTTCGCCTCAAGGTGGTCGCGCAGAGCGGCGACCCGCGCGGTCATTTCCGGCAGGCGCTCCATCGCCAGCCGCGCCGCCTCGCCCAACCCGACGATGCCGGGGACATTCTCGGTTCCCGCCCGGCGCTTGCGCTCGTGGCTCCCCCCCGTCATGAAGGGAACGAGCTTAACCCCTTTGCGAATGTAGAGAACGCCGATTCCCTTGGGCGCATGGATCTTGTGCCCCGAAAGCGACAGCAGGTCCACGCCCAGTTCTTTCACGTTGACCGGGATCTTGCCCACGGACTGCACGGCGTCCGTATGCATCACAATGCCGCGTTCGCGCGCGATCGCGCTGATTTCCCTGACGGGCTGAATGATGCCAGTTTCGTTGTTGGCGTGCATCACGCTGATCAGGATCGTGCGATCGGTTATAGCCGCAGCGACGTCTGCCGGATCCACCCGCCCCGATGAACCCACAGGAATATAGGTGATATCAGCGCCGGCGTATTCGAGCGCCTTACAGGTTGCCAGGATCGCGGGATGTTCGATCCGCGTCGTTATAACGTGATTACCGGGCCGATATCCACTGCGGAATACGCCCCACAACGCGGTGTTGTCCGACTCGGTCCCCCCCGACGTAAAGACAATTTCGCGCGAATCCGCGCCCACCAGATCGGCCACGGCGCGTCTGGCGTCTTCCACGGCAGCGCGCGCCTCTTGTCCAAAGGTGTGGATGGAGCTGGCGTTCCCGTAAACCTCACGCATGAACCGGACCATCGCCTCCAACACCGGCTCATCGACGCGCGTAGTGGCGCTGTTGTCCAGGTAAATCCTTGACTTGATCATGAATGCTCCGAAACCGCTGGAATAAAAGTAGCCGTTTACTTCGGGCCAAGTCAAGCTACTCAGCAAATCAAATCTCGTGAAATCGGTGGCAAGTCTGACTATCGCGAATTCTTTCCAATCCTCTTTAGCCACGGAGCCACAGGTCGTGAGAAAAAATCGTAGCGCCGGCGTCTCGCCGGCACCTGAGCCTCGACAACTCCTTTTGGGTCAACAGGACCTTTGCCGGCTGGAAGCCGGCGCTACATTTTTTCTCACGACCCCAGAGACAGGATTTTCCCGTGTCTCCGTGGCTCTGTGGCTAAATCGCATTAGCGCATTGGGCGAGAAACCTATAGAATGTTTCTCACACCCTGAAAGGAATATAGCTATCATGGCGGGCCCTCCTCGGATCGTCACTTTGCTCACAGACTTCGGGCTTCAGGATTATTTCGTTGCTGCAATGAAAGGTGTCATGCTCAGCCTCAACCCGGAACTGAGCCTGATCGACATCAGCCATATGATTCCATCTCACGATGTCGTCGCCGCGGCATTTACTCTTGGCCAGGCATACTCCTACTTTCCTCCGAGCACAATTCACCTGGCGGTGGTAGACCCGGGGGTGGGCACGGCACGCAAGGCGCTGGCGGCTTCGGCGGACGGGCATTACTTCGTCGCCCCGGACAACGGGATTCTCACGTACGTCCTGGAGAAAGCCCAAGGTGTGCGGATTCATGAAATCGCGGAAGCTCATTACTTCCGCAGGCCAATCAGCTCAACCTTTCACGGCCGTGATGTTTTCGCTCCGGTCGCGGCCTGGATCAGCCGGAACATCTCGCTGCAACAGCTCGGCCCGGCGCTCGAGAAGCCGGTTCGCCTGAGCCTGCCGAAACTGACCCGCGTCAGGGATACCCTGTTTCAGGCCACAATTCTAGCTGTGGACAAATTTGGGAATCTGATCACAAACCTGAGGCCGGAAGATCTCCCGGTATACCGCGATCGCCCGTCCGGTTCCTGCAAGATCCTCTTGCGCCAACGGGAAATCGCGACATTCCGCAAGACCTATGCGGAAGGGAAGGAAGGCGAGTTGTTTGTGGTGCCCGGGAGCGCCGGCTACCTGGAGATCGTGGTCCGCAACGGTTCGGCCGCCGCTTTGCTGGAAGCAGGTTCCGGCGCCATCATAGGTGTGATTCTCTCCTGAGGGAGCCGCCATAACCCGCTAGGTCCACTTGGTGGACACAAGGTTCACAAATCGGTCAAATTTGAATCAGGTAGTGGCGCGGGCGTCCCGCCCGTGGCAAGTGGGAAGCTGCGAAAAAATCGTAGCGCTCCGCCCAGCGGGGCAGAAGGTCCATTGAAATGCAAGGACTTATATGCCGGCGAGACGCCGGCGCTACAATTTCTTACACGCTCGGCGGTATGAGGCTCGCTCGCTATGGATAGATTCCCTCTCCTCCTCCAGCTCTGCGGTACAATTCAGGCCATGATACAGGGATCGCTGTTCGAACCACCCGCGCGGCAAACCACGGTGCGAGTTGGGCCTGCCGGCTGGCACTACAAGGACTGGGAGGGGACCGTTTACCCCTCGGGTAAGGGCAGGTCGTTTGATGCGCTGGCTTTCATCGCAGATTACTTTGACACCGTGGAGATCAACAGCTCCTTCTATCGCCCGCCGCGCCCGGAAGACGCCGCCTCCTGGGCGCGGCGAGTGCGAAAGAACCGGCGCTTCAAGTTCACGGCGAAGGCATGGCAGCGCCTCACGCACGAGCGGGAGGGAAGCACCGAAGAATCGCTCGCCAAAGACTGTGAGGCAGTCCGGCGCTCGATGGCGCCTATCGCCGAAGCCGGAATCCTGGCGGCGCTCCTTCTGCAGTTTCCCTGGAGCTTCCGGTGCAGCCAGGAAAACCAGGAGTATCTGGAGAAGCTCTTCCGCCTGCTGCGAGAATTTCCTCTCGCCGTCGAGGTGCGCCACGGCGGTTGGGATCGGGAGCCCTTCTACCAGTTCTTGAAGGAAAACCGTGTGGCCTTCTGCAACGTGGACCAGCCGGTCATTGGAAACTCGATCCGTCCCGGATCGCAGGTGACCTCGCGCGTGGGATATTTCCGGCTGCACGGGCGCAACTACAAAAGCTGGTTCAACGAAGAAGCCGGACGCGACGCCCGGTATGACTACCTGTACCCGAAACCGGAGGTCCAGCAGATCGTAGGGTTGCTTCGCACGATCCAGCAGAACGCTGAGGAAACCTACGCGATCACCAACAATCACTTCCGCGGGCAGTCTCTGACCACGGCGTTGGATATCTTGGAGGAGCTGGATGCCCGGCCTCCCGACGTCCCTCCACTGCTGGCGGCCACGTACCCTCACCTGGCGCATTGAGACCAAGGATGTGTGCCTGGTCATTCTTCGCGACTTCGTGGTTGATTGGGCACAACCTTCACCGCCAAGACGCGAAGACACGAAGAATCAGGTTGCCGGTTGTTTTTTTACCGAGTGTATTAGACTCAGGACAACCGGATATCCTGAAGGCTAAGGTTTCTCTGGCGGCACACCCGAAACCGCCTTCTGAATGGTTTCCTTGGTCTGCTGTGCTTTTTCGGAGAGCTCCTTGAAGGTTGCCGACTCCCTCTGCGCGTCTTCTTTTCGTCCAACGCGGCTATAAGCAATCGACAGGCGATAGTGGGTCATAGGATTCTCTGGCTGGAGTTTGACAGCGTTTTCCAGCGGCGCCACGGCCTCGGAAGCTTTCCCCGCTGAAGTCAGGGCCCTGCCCAGTTCAAGAAAAGCGTCCACAAAGCCGGCATCAAGATTCACGGCGCGGGAAAAATGAGCAATGGCCTCGTCGAGTTTAGCGGTCTGGAGGTCCAGCTCTCCCATCACAAATTCCGCGGCAGCATTTCTCGGGTCGATCTTAAGCTCCTGTTCCAGCTCTTTGCGCGCATCGTCCATAGTCGTGGCTGTTTTCGGCGCGGAAAGGATCAAACGGGCCAGGCGGTAGTGGATACCCGGGAGTCGCGGATTCTGCTCCAGGATCTTCCGATATTCCTCAGCCGCTTCCTCCCATTTACCCTGTGTTTCAAGCGCTTCAGCGTTGAGCTGGCGCACCTGGTAAGAGGACGGGGCTTTGTAGAGCAACTCCTGGGAAGCTCGCGTGGATAAATCCGAGTAAACGTGGACAGTGCGATAGAGAACCTCGGGATCGTTCGGGAAATCGCGGTTCAGGACTCGGATGAAATCGATCGCATCATCGAGCTGGCTGAGCGCGACCGCACAGCGTACTCCGCTCAACGCCAGGTCTCGTTTGAGCTGCTGGCCTGTGACACGCGGCAAATCCTTCCTGAGATAAGGCAGCGCCTCCCGGCATTGGCCGGTTGCCCCAAGACTCACACCGAGATAAAGATGCGCCTGCCCCAGGCCAGGTTTGAGTTTCAACGCCTGCCGCAAAGGCTGCACGGCATCGCGGCAACGCCCGGCGGAATAACGCGCGATTCCGAGGTTCAAATGATATTCAGCTATGTTGGCGGCAAGCTTCACCAACTTCTCGTAGCCGCGGATTGCGTCTTCCCAATCTTCCTTGTCGTAGGCCCCCCGAGCCGTCTTGGCAATCTCGTCAACTTCGCTTTGTTGAGCTGTGCCCGCGGCATGTGGAGGGCCCGCTTTGCGAATGACCTGAGCGGCAAATCCACCCGCGGCAATGGACACTGCCCAAAACAGGACGATGATTTTGGAAAGAGTCGGCAAAACGTTACCTTACCAGCCAGATTCAATGCGATGAGAATAGGGGAAAGGGCCAAACGAGTCAAGGCGCGAGAGTCTTGCCAATTTCGGGTTGCCCGACGAATTGTGTTAAGCCAAGCTCGAGAAGAATTCAAGCCCTCTATTCACCACGAGACACGGAGTACACGGAGATGCACGGGGAACCCTGGCGCCTCCGTGAAATCTCCGTGCCCTCTGTGTGTCTCCGTGGTGAAACAGGACGTCTTGCCGCAGGGTCACTGCCCGAATTGCAGAGTCGTGCCAAGGCTTGCTACTTGTTTCTCCTCTTTGCGACTTAGCGCCTTCGTGGTAAGACTGAGCCAGAATTAACCGCGAAGACGCGAAGAGCGCAAAGGGCATTTTGATGAAAAAGGCCGGTGTGCTGGGTTTGGCAGCCTGCCATATGTTCTTTCTCTCGGCCGCCGGGGCTCCGTCGCAAGTCCCTTCTGAGACTCTGGAAAGCACTCTTGCGCAGGCCAGGCAACTTGAGCAGAAGGAAGATTACGCGGGGGCGGAAAAGGTCTACCAGCACGCCCTGTCCTCGTTCCCCGATCGACCGGAAGTCTTCAAGCGGTTGGGGATTCTCTACCAGACGGAGCTCAAGTTTCCGGAATCCATTGACCTGTTCCAGAAGCTCTTGCGTGCCGCCCCCGGATACCCGGAAGTCAATTTCTACCTGGGGCTCTCTTATTTTGGGCTCAATCAGCATGACAAGGCCTTGAAAGCGTTTGATGATGAGTTGAAGGCCAACCCCGGTTATCGCAGGGCTCACTACTATGCGGCGATGGCTCTTCAGGCCGTCAATCGGAAAGCGGAAGCCGTCCAACACCTGGAGGCACTAGTGCGGGAGGACCCCAAGGACGCCAAAGTCTGGTACCAATTGGCCCGGCTGTACAAGTCCCTTGGCATGCAGGCTTTCGATCAACTCGCCGTGCTGGACCCGGATTCCGTTCAAGTACATGCCTTGCGCGCAGAATCGTACGCGGATAGCAACAGATCGGCAGAGGCAATCCAGGAGTACCGGGAAGTGCTGAAACGACAACCTGGTTTCCCAGGAGTCCATTTCGCCTTGGGCGAAATCTATTACCGGACGGCCGACTTTTCCGAGGCCGAAAAGGAACTTCGACTGGCCTTGCAGGAAGACCCCAATCATCCGGTCGCTCATTACTACCTGGCGGATATTTTGCTCACTGCCAATAAAGCCGCGGACGCCCTCCCGTTGCTGAAAGCCTCCCTAGCGGCGGATCCCAACTTTGCAAAGGCTTATGTGGAGATCGGAAGATGCTACCGCCTCTTGGGGGATCTGGAGAAAGCCCTCGCTGTTTTGCTCAAGGCTGTAGAATTGGAGCCTAACTCGAAGTCGGCCCACTTTCAGCTAGCCCACGTCTATGGCGCCTTGAAGAATACGGAGAAACGGGATTACCACACGGCTATTTTCAAGCAATTGACGAAAGAGGAAGCTGAAAAAGAAGTGAAGGACGCGGAGAGATTTAGAGAGAGTAACAGGAAGCCTCCGACGGGCCCGCCGGAAAAGTAATCACCACAGATTCGAGGCTCTTCGCAATTCCTTTGCGCTCTTCGCGTCTTCGCGGTTAATTCCGGGTCAGTCTTACCGCGAAGTCGCTAAGTGCGCAAAGGAATTGCGAAAATTTTATTGGTTTCTCCGTGGTGAACAAAAGGAGCGTCAGTAGTGAATCTTCAGCCCGAACTGAATGTTGCGTGGTCCCTGGGAGCCTATGACTTTGCCCATCGATGCACCGATCCATGGGACCGGAGGCCCGAGGATCGGCGTATTGGTAAAGTTGATAAACTCCGATCGGAACTCCACCCGGTACCGCTCCGTGACACGAAAGTTTTTCTGGAAGCTCATGTCTAACTCTCGCAGGCCCGGCCCGTACTCTGTTCCGTTCCCGCAAGTGCCAAAGGTACCCGGAGCCGCGTTGCTATAAGGAGAAGGATCAAACCACTGGTACCCGCCATCGGAAGCATTCTTCGTGCCGAAGGTGTGATGCGGTCCATTGCAAGAAGGACGGGCGCCTCGGGAGCCCGTTCCGGAGGCGTCGCTTCCCTCCATTGAGGTCGGGAATCCACCGCGCAAGCTCAACATTCCGGTTACCGCCCAGTTGCCAATAACGTTCCTGGCCACAGGATTCCAATTGCTGCCGAACTTCTTGCCCGTTCCCACCGGCAACTCATAAACCGCATAGCTTGTCAGCATATGCTTGACATCGAAGAAGGCGGGCCCCCATTCCGACCGCCCGTCGTACAGGTTTTGCCAATATGGGGAATTGGGATAAACTTGACCGCTCCAGGACCCATAGTAACCGCTCGAATTCTCCATGGCCTTGGAGAACGTGTAGGCCACCTGGTATTGCAGGCCGGCACTGAAGCGCTTGCGCAGAACGGTCTGCAGGGCGTCGTAGCGCATAGTGCCGTTTGATTCTGTTCCGGAAATCTGGCTGATATTTTTCAGGGCCGGGTTGCCCGCCAGGAACGGACTCGGCGCGGTCTTGGGCGAGCCGTCAGGGTTCAGGCCCAGCAACTGCCTTTGAAAGTAAGGCATGGGCACCATGAGATGAGTTCCCTTCTGGCCCACGTAACCCACCGTCAGCGTTGTTTCGTTGCCGAACTGGCTCTCAATTGAGAAATTCCACTGCTGGGCAATGGCAGGCTTGATGTTCGGGTCCCACAGCCGGATGACAGCATTGGCATACGGGTCGGTCGGAGACTTCAGTATTGTCATCCCCTGATCCAGGGTCGAACCCGGAAAAGGCAGGGCATCGTAAAGGCTGTTGAACTCCGTCGTAAACGGCGGATTCAACGGGAGACGCAGGTTGGTCCCGGTTCCCTCCAGGTAGGCAGAGATCGTATACGCGCCGCGGGCTACGAAAGTTTTGTTCATGAAATCCGGGTTCCACGAAAAACCGAAGCGCGGTTGGAAGTTGCCAATGCCCCAATTATAGGGGTTGTACAGGGCGCGGTTGTTCTCGTAGTAGGTGCTCTTGCCCGCAAACTGGATCTCACCGCTCAGGGGCGCAAAATTGACCTGCCGGTCTTTCACTTCGACCCAGGGAGTGTGGGTTTCGTAGCGAAGCCCCAGGTTCAGGGTCAGGTTGTTGGTGGCCCGCCAGTTGTCCTGCAAATAGGCCCCGATGGTGGAGGAGCGATG
>QHZE01000153.1 GCA_003225335.1 Acidobacteriota bacterium | reverse complement strand
GTTGAAGGGGTCTTCGGAGGTTCGGATCGCTCGATCCCAGGAGAGTGGCGGGGGCGCAACGACCGGGCCCTGAGCCGAAACACCTGCTCCAAGGAAAATCCCAACTCGCGACGAGGATGGGGGAGGTAGAATGACCTCTACTAAACCGTCCGGCCCTAACGCGCCGGCCGGGCCCTCAGCCGAAACGTCTGCTCTAAAAAAAGTCCCAACTCACGACGAGGGTAGTGGAAGTAGAATGAACTCTACTAAACCGTCGGGCCCCAACGCGGCAGCCGGGCCCTCAGCCGAAACGCCCGCTCTAAAAAAAGTCCCAACTCGCGACGAGGGTGGTGGAAGTAGAATGAACTCTACTAAACCGTCCGGCGCCAAGCGCCCCCGGAGGAAGGGTCCGGGCGAAGGGTCTCCGAATTGAAAGAACAGGGACCCGGCGGGCATTTTTCACTTCCTTCTTTTCTCGCGCGAAACCCGGCCCTCGCCAGGGGACACGGTCAATCCAGCCGTTTGCGGAAGCGCGCGGCACTGAGCCCGAGGACCGTAACGCCGAACAGCGCCAGAGCCGCCATTTGCGGCCAGAGGATGTCGCTCCCCGTGCCTTTCAAAAACACGCCGCGGACTATCTCTATGAAGTAACGGAGCGGATCGGCATAGGTCAGATACTGCACCGGCACGGGCATGTTGCGGATGGGGAAGGTGAAGCCGCTGAGCATGAAGGCAGGCATGAAAAAAAAGAACGAAGACATCACAGCCTGCTGTTGGGTCTGCGAGACCGTGGAAATGAAAAGCCCGGCTCCGAGAGTCGTCAGCAGGAACAGGACGGCCGAACCGAGAAGCAACAGCGCATTTCCACGAAAGGGGACGCGGAAGACCGCGAGGGCCGCCGTTGTAACGACGGCTACGTCCACGAGGCCGATCACGGCAAAAGGGAGAAGCTTGCCGAGCATCAATTCGATCGGCCGGATCGGACTAACCATCAACTGCTCCATCGTCCCTATCTCTTTCTCGCGCACAATACTCATCGCCGTCAGCATGATGGTCACCAGCGCGATGATGTTTACCACCACACCGGGGACGAAATAGTACCGGCTTTTGAGACTGGGGTTGAACCACACGCGGCTTTGCGCGGTGAGGACGGGAAGATCCGCCGCAACCGGCGCTCCGGTCGACTCCGTCAGCGCTGCAAGACGAAGCCCTTCGTGTCCGGCCAGGACTTTGCGCCCGTAGCCGGACACGACCTGCTGGGCGTAACTGGCGAGAATCGAGGCCGTGTTAGAATTGGTTCCGTCCAACAGGACCTGCACGGAAACCGGGTTTCCGCGTTCAATATCGCGAGCAAACCCCGGCAGGACCCGTACGACGATCTGGACTTCCCCGCGGTCGAGCAGGTACTGGATCTCTTTCTCCCGCGCCGGAACGGCCTTCAGGAGAAAACGGTGCGACCCCTGAAACTCTGCCAGAAGTTCCCGGCTCCGGGGCGTCAGATCCTGATCCACCCACGCCATAGAGCTGGTCTCGATGTCCAGATTGACGGCGTAGCCGAAGACAATCAGCTGGATGATCGGTGGCAAAACCAGAAGCACCCTCATGCGCGGGTCGCGCAGCGTCTGGTAAAACTCTTTCTTTATAATCTCTCGGACCCTTCCCCACATATTTTCACCAAATGACAAATGACCAATGACCAATATCAAATGACAAATGATCAATTATGATCAATGAAAAATGAAGGATGAGGGATTTGCAGATCCCTTCCTCGCGTGCAATTTGTCATTTTTCATTTGTCATTCGTCATTCGCCAAATCTTTCTCAGTTCTCCGCGGTTGTGAGAAAAAATGTAGCGTCCCGCACTGGCGGGGCAAACGGTCCTGTCGACGCAAAAGGAGTGATCCAGGCTCACATGTCCCGCGGCACGGGACGCTACGATTCTTTGTTGCTGCTATGCCGCGCCGGGCCCACATTCGCCGGTCAGGCCAGTTTCGTTTTCACTTTCCTTGTGGCGGCAAAAAAAACAATCACCGCGTACACCATCAGGAACGCAACCTCGGTCCAGAGAACACGAATTCCTACGCCCTTGAGAAACACACCTTTGAGAACGGTGACGAAATATCGCGACGGGGTCACGTAGGAGATTGCGCGAATGACGGGAGGCATGGTTTCAATGGCATAGATAAAACCCGAAAGAAGGAAAGCGGGAAGGAACGAGCTGATCATGCTCATCTGATACGCGAGAAGCTGCGACCGTGCCACTGAAGAAAGCAAGATCCCCCAGAAAAAAGCTCCCACCAGGAAGATGCAACTGGTGACGGCGAGGACGAGAAGGCTGCCCCTGAGCGGGACCCTGAAGATCAGCACGCCGACCACCAGGGCCAGCAGCGTATCGGCGACTCCCAGCGCGAAAAAGGCGGCCATCTTCCCCAGAACGAGCTCCGACGCCCTGAGCGGAGTCGAGAGAAGTTGCTCCATCGTGCCCATCTCCCATTCTCTGGCAACCGTCAGCGACGTGAGCAAGGCTCCGACAATCGTCAGCACGACGGCGATGAGGCCCGGAACGATGTAATTCCGTGATTTCAGCTCGCTGTTGTACCAGACCCGAATGCGCGCCTCCACGGGCACGGCCGGGAGATTGCCGGCCCCTCGATTCAGGCTCTCCAGACGCAGGCGGTTTCCATAAGACTGCGCGATCCCTTCCGCGTAACCCAAGGCAATGGAGGCCGTGTTGGAATCGCTGCCGTCGAGCAGAAGCTGAACCCGGGGCTCGCGACGCGACAGGAGCCGGACAGAATAGTCCTGGGGAACGACGACTCCCAACAGGCACTCCCCCTTATCCAGTTTGCGTTCTACCGTTGCGTAATCCTCCGCAATGGCCTCGATCTGGAAATAGCGCGAACCGCGAAACTGAGCGAGCAGATCGCGGCTCTGAGGTGTGCGGTCCGCATCGTAGAGCACTGTGGGGATGCGGTCCACATCCAGCGACAGGGCGTACCCAAAGAGCAGGATCATGAACAGGGGCAGGGCCAGCGCCATGGACAAGCTCCTGAGGTCGCGCACGATGTGCAAGAACTCCTTTCGGGCAACGGCCCATGCGCGGCGCGGACTCACGTCTTGCTCTCCTCCCGTTCGATCATGGCGATAAACACGTCTTCCATCGAATCCCGCGAAGCCGCTTCCTTCAGGGAGCGCGGCGTATCGAGCGCGCTGATCTTCCCCCTGTACATCAGGGCCAGACGGTGACAGTACTCGGCTTCGTCCATGTAATGCGTGGTCACAAAAACGGTATGTCCCGCGTCGGAGAGCTCGTAAATGAGCGACCAGAACATTCTCCGCGCAATCGGATCGACGCCGGAGGTCGGCTCGTCCAGAAACAGGATGGGAGGCCGGTGAAGGATCGCACAACCCAGAGCCAGCCGCTGTTTCCAGCCCCCCGCCAGAAGGCGCGTCAGAGAACGCCTGTTTTCTTCCAGTCCAGCCATCTTTAGCACCGATTCCTTGCGCTCCCGCCGCAACTCGCGAGGAACCGCATAGATCCCCCCGAAGAAGTCAATGTTCTCTTCCACGGTGAGATCGTCGTAGAGCGAAAACTTCTGCGACATGTAGCCGATGTTCGTGCGGACCTTCTCCGGTTCGGTCGCGACGTTGAATCCGCCCACCCGGGCCTTCCCCTGCGTGGGCGCCAGCAGGCCGCACAGGATGCGAATCGTCGTCGACTTTCCCGCGCCATTGGGCCCAAGGAACCCGAAGATCTCGCCGCGGCGCACCCTGAACGAGACATGGTCCACGGCGCAGAAATCGCCGAAGCGCTTGACGAGACTGTCGACTTCGACTGCCCAGGCATTCATTTCGTTCACTGCAGACCTTCCATGAATCTCACCGCAGAGACATACGCAGAGTCGCCTTCACAAATGACCAATGACAAATAATCAAGGACAAATGAAGGATGGGGGGATTCGTTCCCCGCGTGCAATTTGTCATTTTTCATTGGTCATTGGTCATTGGTCACGGTAAACAAAACTTCACCTGCACCCTTGACCCCTCTGCCCCTTTGCCCCTCTGCCCTCATACTCCGCGAATGAGTGCGATAAAAACGTCTTCCAGAGAGGGCTCGATTTCCTCAAGCTCCACCGGCCCGAGGCCTTTTTCCAACAGGGCCTTCTTCAGGATTTCCGGGGAGGTTTGCCCTGGGGTCAAAAACAGGTGGAGCACGGCCCCCGCCGGCTCGACGCTGGTGACGCCCGGGCACCCGGCCAGCACCTCGCGCGCCCTTCGCAGGTTGCCGGCCCGCACCTCGCAGCACACTTGCGGAAGCCGCCGCTTCAGGGCGGAAGGGGTGTCGCAGCAGATGAGCTGGCCGCGGTGCATCAAGCCTACACGGTCGCAGCGTTCCGCTTCGTCCAGGTAGGCAGTCGTGACAAATACGGTCATGCCCTCCTTAACAAGCTGGTACAGAAGAGTCCAGAAGTCCCGCCGCGAGACGGGGTCCACGCCATTAGTGGGTTCATCCAGAAAAAGCACGCGGGGACGGTGCAGCAGCGTGCACATGAGTGCCAGCTTTTGCTTCATCCCTCCGGAGAGCTTTCCGGCGTGCCGCGTGCGGAAGGGTCCCATGCGCGTCATGTCCAGAAGCCTGGGCATCAGCTCGCCGCGTTCCGGCTTCGAGAGGCCGAACAGATCGGCGTAAAAGCTCATGTTCTCGTCCACCGTGAGGTCCACATAAAGCCCGAAGCGCTGCGCCATGTACCCGATGCGGTCTTTCACTGCGTCCGCGTCGCGAGAGACATCATGCCCATCCACCCAGGCCTGTCCCGCCGAAGGGTCGAGCAGGCCGCAGAGCAACCGGAGGGTCGTGGTCTTCCCCGCGCCATCCGGCCCGACCAATCCGAATACCTCCCCCCGCGTCACAGCCAGGTTCAGTCGATCCACGGCAGTGACTGCGCCGAAGCGCCGGGTGAGATCTCGCGCCTCAACCACGGACAATGCCTGTGTGCTCATTTTCGATCCCTTACGAACTAACAGCCTGGCCACGAATTTCACGAATTACACGAAAAGGGATTGGCGGCGACGCACCTTCACACAAAATCTTTGCCCCTACTTCACCATTGGCATCGACCACCAGTGAGTGAAAAAAGTTCGTGTAATTCGTGAAATTCGTGGGAAGTCTTTCAATCGTCATTCGTCAATCGAGATCACGGCGTCGCCCGGCATATTGGATTTCAGCTCGTGCTGCGGATTCTGGATGTCGATCTTGATCCGGTATACCAATTTGACGCGCTCTTCCTGGGTCTGGATCTGCTTGGGGGTGAACTCAGCCTCGGAGGAAATAAAGGACACGCGCCCGCCGTAAGCTTTGCCGGGAAAAGAATCCGTGGTCACCGTGGCCCGGGCGCCCAGCTTCACCCGGCCCAGGTCTTTCTCGTTGATGTAGGCCCGAAGCCATGGACTCCCAATGTCCCCGATGGTCAGGAAAGCCGTGCCTGCGCCCAGCACCTCCCCGACTTCCGCGGATTTGACCAGCACCACGCCGTCGATCGGCGAAAGCGCCGCTGCGTCCGCCAACTGCGCGTCGAGCACTGCGATTTGGGCCCGCGCGCGTTCCACTTCGGCGCGGCGCGCCGCCAGTTCCTGCTCTTTTCTCGTCACTTCCAGGCGGGCCGCCTCGGAGAGCTTCACGCTCGCCGCCGCGCGCTCGACCAGCGCCCGCGCCGCTTCGATCTCTTCTTTGCGAGGGCCTTCCATTACGAGCTTGAGGCGCTCTTCCGCCTGTTTGAGCGCGGCGGCGTCGCCTTCATAGCGCGCTTTAAACTGGTCGAATTGCGACCGCGAGATGTCATCGTCTCTGAACAGAATTTGCGCCCGCTCCCAATCTGCGGCCGCCTGGACTTGCTGCGTCCGGGCAGCCTCCACGGCGGCCTTGGCCTGTTCGATCTCCTGGGAGCGCGACCCGGCGAGCAGCTCATGGAGCCGGGCCTCGGCCTGTTTCACTTCCGCCCGGCGCAGGTCAAGCTCCGCGGCCAGCGTTGCCTTCTGGAATTCGATCGCCGTGCGGAGTTGCGCCAGTTGGGATTGTGCGGCAGTCAGGCCGGCCTCTTCCCGCTCGCGCTGCCGGCGGGTCTGCAGCGTATCGAGACGGCCGAGAGCCATGCCCTTCTTGACCATGCCCCCTTCTTCCGCTCCCAGCTCGATCAGCTTGCCGGGAATTTTGAAGGCGACCTTGACTTCAGTCAGCTCGATGTTGCCGGAAACAGAAAGCGCATTCCCCCCTCCACGCCCACCACACGAAACCCACACCAAGCCCGCCAAGAGCACGCCGAAAAGCATAACCACGATCGATCTTCTATTCATGGCCTGTTGCCCGTTTTCTCGCTTTGCAGTTTGGGACACGGATTCACGGATGCCACAGAAAAACACGAATCTAAAGACCCGTGAAAATCCGTCGTTTCCGTGAAAATCCGCGTCCCATTACGGCTCCCGATAATCTTTGGTTTGGTTTCATTTCATTTCACTGAATGATAGAACGGATGTTGCCCATGGCCAGTGCAAGTTCGATACGGGCAAGGTTGTGACTGAAAAGCGCGTCGATGCGGTTCTCCTTGGCTCGCTGGAGGCGTGTCTGCGCATCGGTGACTTCGATGCCGGGCGCCATTCCCGCTTTGTAGCGGCGCTGCGCCTGCGCCAGTTCCTGCTCCGCAAGGAGCAACCCATCCTCCGCGACTTTCACCTGCTCCTCAGCCGAGCGCAGGCTGTCCAGAGCCAGCCGGATTTCGAGCTCCATCTGCTGCCGAAGGTCCCGAGTTCGGAGGCGCTCCTGGGAGTATTGCGCGGCGCTCTCTCCTCGCCGGCCCTCGAGGCGCCCTCCGTCAAAGACGGGAATTCGCAGCGTGACGCCGTACAGCCGTGTCGGCACGGTGTTCTGGATGCTCGATCCGATCGTGCCGTAATCGGCAAAGGCGGCCAATGACGGAAGCCGCTCCGTCCGCGCGGCGCTCTGCTGGAGGCCAGCGCTTTCTTCGCGCTGCTGCTGTGCCTTCCAATCGGCGCGCAATTCCTGGGCGCGACGGATTGCCTGCTCCAGGGTCACCGCGTCGGCGGCCTTGTAGGCGAGCGGCTCCGTCAGTTCCACCTCCGCGTCCAGGGACAGGCCCATGGCTTTGAGCAGCTCCAGGTGCGCGCGGGTCCCCTGGTCCCCGGCGACGAGGAGGCGCTGGCGCTCGTCGGCAAGCTGCACGCGGGCGCGCGTCACTTCGATTCCCGTGCCTGTTCCCGCTTCCTTCTGATCGGCGGCCAGTTTCAAGAGCGCTTCGGCCAGCGCCACGTTTGCCTTCGCGGCCTCCAATCTGGCGTCGGCGCGCTCCGCGTTCAGGTAGAAGCGGGCCACCTGCCCGCGCACCTGGTCCTGCGCGGCCTCGCTCTCGGCCCTGGCCTGCCGGACTCCGGCGCGTGAGGCCTGATACCCGCGGATGGAGCTGAAGTCGAAGATCGTCTGAGTCGCCGTGGCCCGCGCGTCGAAGACATTGAAAGGACCGACAAACGGAGGGATCAACGGAACCGGACCCCGCACCCTGATACCGAACGCATCGAGGTTGCGGGTCAGGTTCTGCTGCGTTACCGACGCTTCCAGGTGAGGCAGCAGGGCAGAGCGGGACTGGGCCGAGCGCGCGGCCGCCTGGCGGACCGCCTCCTCGGCCATGCGCACGCGCACATTGCCCTCGGGGGCGAGGGCGGTCTCGACCGCCTCCTTCAGGCTGAGCCGCATGACGGCCTTGCGGGCAGGCGTGGGCTGCTGCGCGGCCGAGGAGGCCTCGCCCTCCGGGCCCGCTACGCGCGCCAATAAAAGCAAGAGGAGGACGTGTCTCGTACAATGCGCCATGACCGATTCCCCTGCAGAACGCCGGGCGCGTTTCCTCCCGGCCGGTTTTTCTATGAAGCGCCGGACCCTCCCGGCGGTCCGCGCCTGCGCCGTCTTCCGGAAGCGAGCGGGGCGCGCAACCCTCCGCTGATGTAGGCTACAAGCCTCTGCACGACTCCGTCGACGTCGGACGTGTCCAACCGGCCGCCTGACGCGATTTTCAGAAAGGGAGCCCCCGTGAGCACCGACGCCATCGCCCCGATCGAGAAGTGGATGCGCCAGAAGAGCTCCTCCGGAGGGAGATCGGGAAGGGCGCGCCGGAACGCGGCGACGAAATGCAGCGCGACTTCATGGAATTGCTCCGCCAGCACCCGCTCGATCTGAACTCCGGGATCCACCAGCACCCACCCCATGAACTTTCTGAGGGCCGCGGCGTCGCCGGTGGATTGCTCGCCCATGCGAAACGCCGGCGCCACCAGGGCTTCCACGAGTCTCTCCAGATCGGGCGGGCCGTTGGCGCGCGCAGCCATGCAGGTTTCCAGAAGGGCAAGACGCTTCTGATTCAAAGGCTCCAGCCGGCGAGCGAAAACCGCCCTCATCAGGGCCCGCTTGGACCGAAAATGGTAGTTCACCGCCGCCAGGTTCACGCGGGCCTGCCCGGTGATAGCCCGGAGGGAAGCGCCGTCGTAGCCGCGCTCGGCGAAGAGCCGCTCGGCGGCATCCAGGATGCGTTCGCGCGTCGCCGTTGGTTTCATACGAACGTTTCATTCAAACGTTTGTTTAACCTACCCTCGGTACCGGGACGCAGTCAATAGAAAATTTAACGTTCTCCGCCCAAACTTCGCACAAAACGAAACCACGGATGAACACAGATGAACACAGAGCAGCAAAGCCGCAACCAAAAAAATCTCACCACGAAGACACGAAGACGCGACGAAATCCTTTGGCAAAAAACAAAGGATTTTCGGGCGTTCTCCTGGGAGCGCACGCATCTTGCGTGCTCTGGTAATAATCGCGAAACCGTAAGCACGCTGGAAGCGTGCGCTCCCAAATGAGTTCGTGGGCTCTTGTTTTTTGTTTTTTGGTTCCGGCTATGCCGCGCCAGGTTCATCCGTGTTCATCTGTATTCATCTGTGGTTTCGTTCATTCTTTTGGTAGGGCCTACGCGGCGTCAAGGAATGCGGAGTTGTGGATATTGTGAATGCGGCAACGTTTCTATGTGGGATGCGCTTCTCGCCCGCGTGCGAAGGCTACTCCGTCTCAGAGGTACAGAGTTGTCTCTCTGATTCGTGGACCAAGACAGCAAGGACTTCCAGGCCGTGCGACAGGTGGCCCGCGCAAAGCGCATGGGTGCCGGATGCCTCGGCTGACTTGCGGAACTGCTGGCATACCCCGGCGCTCACGCCTTCGATTTCCGGGTAGCCGTGCGCCTTGGAAGCGCGCGCGAGAGCTTCCAATTTCTGGATGATCCTGCGGTGCACGATCTCATCCGACGGGGAGGACCCAAGAAGCAACATGTCCTTCCACAGCAATTGCAGGGTCTGTTTTGAAGCCGCCACGTACTTCAGCCTGGTCTGCCGGCCTCCGGGCGCTTCTTTCTTTGCTGCCTGCGCGTTCGGCTTTGGTACTTCAGTGAGCAAAAGTTTCCCTCCTCAGCTGATAGTCTTTCTGTTGTTTGTAGGGATTGATATCGGCCACACCGACCAAAAGCCCCATAGCACCTAAGTCTCAGGCACCAAAGTCTTACCGGGGGAAAACTTGCCGCGAATTCCACGAAGTTTTCGCCTCAGCCGGCCTGTTTCGTGGAATTCGTGTTGACCCTGAACGTTCGTTTGCGCCGAGAGATTCAGCTACAGCTTTGGTTTATCCTCCGGGTATGGTAAAAACGATTTCTCATGTTTGAGAAGCATGGTCTGTTGGCTAGGATTGCGAGGATTGCAGCCGGCGCGCTTTTCCTTGCGCCGGCACACTCCGGTTGTAAATCAGCAGGAGAGCGTGTGTCCAAGACCCAAGACGTACCGAGTCTGAATTACGAGAAGTACAAGTTAAACAACGGTCTCGAGGTAATCCTGTCGGAAGACCACCGTTTACCCCTGGTCGCGGTCAACCTCTGGTATCATGTCGGCCCCGCCAACGAGAGACCCGGACGGACCGGTTTCGCCCATCTTTTCGAGCACATGATGTTTCAGGGTTCCAAGCATGTGCACGAAGACTCGCACTTTCAGCTCCTCGAGGCCGCGGGCGCGAGCGACATCAACGGAACGACCGACTTCGACCGCACGAACTACTTCGAAACCCTTCCCTCGAACGAGCTCGAGCTCGCCCTCTGGCTGGAGAGCGACCGCATGGGGTTTCTGCTCGATACGCTGGACTCGAACAAGTTGGAGAACCAGCGCGACGTCGTTCGGAACGAGCGCCGTCAAAGTGTCGAAGGCCAGCCCTACGGGCTCGTGGAAGAGGCGATGTTTCACCAGCTCTTTCCCAAGGGTCATCCGTACTACGCTTCCGTGATCGGCTCTCACGCCGACATCGAATCCGCGCGCCTGGAAGACGTGCGCGAGTTCTTCAAGTTCTTCTATGCCTCGAACAACGCCAGCCTCGCCATTGTAGGGGACTTCGACACGGCCAGGACCAAGGCGCTGGTCGAGAAATACTTCGGGCCCATAAAGCCAGGACCGCCGGTTCCCAAGATCGAGGTCCAGACCCCTCCCATCACTTCAGAAAGGAGGGCGGTGGTCACCGACCAGGTCGAACTGCCTCGTGTCTACATGGCCTGGATCACGGACCCGATATTCAAGCCCGGAGACGCTGAGTGCGATCTGCTGGCCCGGATCCTGGGCGGCGGCAAGTCGAGCCGCCTGTACAAGAAACTTGTCTACGAAAGGCGGCTCGCCCAGGACGTGAGCGCGCAGCAGTACTCGCTGAGTCTGGGGTCCGTCTTTCAAGTCCAGGCCACGGCAAAGCCCGGAGTGAAGCCCGAGGATCTCGAGAAGGCGATCGACGAGGAGCTGGAGGCCATTCGCAGCGCGGGACCGGCGGAATCGGAGCTGGAGCGAGCGCACAGCATCATCGAATCAGGAATCATCCGCGGGCTCGAGACGCTGGGCGGCTTCGGCGGTGTTGCCGATCGCCTGAACATGTACAACCACTTCTTGGGCGACCCCGGGTATCTGCCGAAAGACCTGGAACGATACAGGAAGGCTACTATAGCGGCGTTGAAGCACATCGCCCAGACGAGGCTCACGAGGAATTCCAGGGTCGTGATTTACGGGGTGCAGGGTCAAAAGGTAATCGAGGACGTTCCCAGGGCCCCACTGGCCGAAGAAGGCAAAGAAGAGAAACCGGCGCCCGGTTCCGCCGTGGCAGATTCGCGCAGTGATAGACCTCCTTCCGGCCCTCCCTCGCAGTTGAATCTTCCCGTTCCGGTCACTTTTAAGCTGCCGAACGGGCTTACGGTGTACCTGGTCGAACAACACAGCCTGCCGGTTGTTTCCGCAAACCTGGTTGTCCTGAGCGGCAGCGAGGCGAATCCGCCCGACCGGCCGGGGCTTGCGTCCTTCACCGCGGAGATGCTGGACGAAGGGACCCAAAAGCGCTCCACATTGCAAATAGCCGACGATGCGGATCAGATTGGAGCGACGCTTTCGACCGGATCGTCTACGGACACGTCCTACGTCGCAGTGCGCTCGCTAAAGAAATCCGTGGATGCGGCTTTTGGGCTGGCTTCGGACGTCGCCCTCAACCCGCAGTTTCCCGATCCTGAAATCGAGCGCATCCGGCACGACCGGCTGACACAGATCCTGCAGCAGCGCGACACTCCCAACGCGCTGGCCAGCAAGGTGTTCTACTACGCTGTCTACAGCGGCGATCACCCGTACGGTTACACCGAGATCGGCACCGAGGAATCGAACAAAGCCGTGACGCGCGATGACATTACCCGCTTCTGGCGGATGCGTTTCGCGCCCGGGAACGCCGCGCTGATAGTGGCGGGCGACATCACGGAGAAAGAGCTGCGCGAGCTGGCGCAAAAACATTTCGGCTCGTGGACCGGGGAAGCGGCAGCGGTTCAGTTGCCGGAGCCCAAATCAAAAACGCAAAGGCGCGTCGTGATTGTGGACAAACCGTCGTCTCCCCAAACCACCCTGCGGATAGGCCACATCGGCATCGCGCGCAACAATCCCGATTACGTGGCCGTCAACGTCATGAACGCAGAGCTTGGAGGCCTCTTCTCGAGCCGCATCAACCTGAGCCTGCGTGAAAAGCACGGCTACACCTACGGCGCAATGTCTGCGTTTGCTTTCCGGCGCGGCCCGGGCCCGTTCTACGTCGCCACGAGCGTGCGAACCGATGTGACAGGCCCCGCGGTAAAGGAAATCTTCAACGAGATCGAGCGGATGAGGTCTGGCCCGGTGACGGAAGAAGAATTGAAGACGGCCAAGGACTCGATCGCTCGCTCCCTTCCGGGATTTTTCGAGACAACGCCGCAGTCCGCTTCGAGCATCGGGACACTGTTCGTCCACCAACTTCCGTTGGATTACTACCGGACACTCCCTCGCAGGATCGGGGCCGTGTCAGCCGAAAACGTCCTGGAGGCGGCCCGCAAATATCTCAAACCCGACGCCGCGGTCGTCGTGGCCGTCGGAGACCGGAAAAAGATCGAGCCGCAGTTGCGAAAGCTGGAGCTGGGGCAGGTGGAGGCGCGCGACATCGACGGCAACCGGCTTACCGCCGCACAGTAATACTAGGTCCACTTGGTGGACACAAAGTTCACAAATCGGTCAAGTTTTGTATCATGGCCGGGACGGCCATGCCACGAAGCCATCGTGGCACGGGCGTCTCGCCCGTGAGTGACTGGGATCACTCGCCATCTAGTAGTCGTTTTCACAAATACGGAGACCTATTCTTCACCGGCGCCTTATAGGACACGGATTCACACGGATCTTACGGGTCTCCACGGATAGGTCGAGTCCGTGATAGCTAATCCGTCAAACCCGTGAAAATCCGTGTCCCATACCCGTTCCGCAAAATAAAATTCGCGTGGGTCCGCCGCCCTTACCGGAAGGCACGAGAACCACCAGAAAATGAAGAGACTGTTCGCGCCCGAGAATCTTCTCAATTTGCTGCTGGTATTCGTTCCGGCGGCGATCGTGCTGGAGTACCTGGTCCATGCCGGCCCGGTTTATATCTTTGTCTCCTCCAGCCTGGCGATCATTCCGCTGGCGGGCCTCATGGGCAAAGCCACCGAGCACCTGGCCGAAAAACTGGGCCAGGGTCTCGGCGCTCTGCTCAACGCCACGTTCGGGAATGCGGCGGAGTTGATCATCGCGCTTCTGGCCTTGCGGGCCGGCTTGCAGGATCTGGTAAAGGCTTCGATTACCGGATCGATCATCGGAAATGTCCTCCTTGTCTTTGGCTTGACCGTACTCCTGGGAGGCGTCCGCTTCCAGACGCAACGGTTCAATCGCACGGCGGCCAGTCTCGGATCCACAATGTTGGCGCTCAGCGGGGTAGCGCTGATAGTTCCGGCTGTTTTCCACCTGGTCGCAAGGGGCAACGCGCTTGCTTCCGAACGAGAGCTCAGCGTGGAAATCGCTGTCGTCCTCTTCATCACCTATTTGCTGAGCCTGATCTTCACTCTGAAAACGCACCGGCACCTTTATGTGGGCGAGTTGGGAGAAAAGGAACAGGAGGCTCTCGGGACCCGTGGCTGGTCGTCGGCCCAATCGGCCGGCGTGCTTCTGGGGTCCACGGCTGTGGTCGCTTTGATGAGCGAATTTCTGGTCGGCGCCGTGGACGAAACGGCGAAAAAGCTCGGCATGAACGAAGTTTTTGTCGGTGTGATCCTGGTCGCCATCATTGGCAATGCGGCCGAACACTCGACGGCCGTGCTCATGGCGCTCAAGAACAAAATGGACCTGGCGATCCATATCGCCGTCGGTTCCTCGATCCAAGTTGCGCTTTTTGTTGCGCCCGTCCTGGTCTTCTTGAGCTATCTGGTGGGCCCGGCGCCCATGGACCTGCGCTTTACGACCCTGGAGGTCGTGGCAATCGTCGTGTCGGTGGCGACCATCGCGCTTATCTCTCAGGACGGAGAATCCAACTGGATGGAAGGGGTCCAGCTGCTCGCCGTCTACGTCATCCTGGGCATGGCCTTCTATTTCCTCCCTCCCCCCATCAATGACAAATGACCAATGACAAATAGAAGTCAGAAGTCCGCATCAGTCCATGAGCTCATTTGTGTATGGAGTTCAGCCTTCAGGCTGCACTGACTCCGGGCAGGCTAAAGCTAAAGCCTGAACTCCGAACAAGCCGAACTGCCATTTGTCATTTTTCATTGGTCATTTGTCATTTGTCATTGCCAAATCAAAGATCCACCACGTTCTTGCCCGTGGTGAATCTTCGTGGCGCCTTCGTGGTGAGATTTTTTTGGTGCGGCTCGGTTGGTCCGTGGTCTTCGTGTCTCCGTGGTGAACCAAGACTGTGGTAGATTTATAGCGTCATGGGGCGAGACGAGTCGCTGAATATCAATATCCAGAGCGAGATGCTGAATGTCTCCACGGATCTGGTCGAAAAATACAACGTGCCGGGCCCCCGCTACACCAGCTATCCCACAGCCCCCGAATGGATAGACTCTTTCGGTCCGGCGAACTTCAAGGAAACCCTGGCGGAATCCAACAACGCCCGCCCTCCGCGCCCGCTTTCGCTGTACATGCATCTCCCGTTCTGCGAGAGCCTGTGCCTCTTCTGCGGCTGCAACGTGGTCATCAGCAAGAAGCACGGGGTCAGCCATCCCTATCTCGAGAAGCTCGAGTGGGAAATCGGCCAGATCGCTTCGCGCCTCGACGGCGCGCGCCCGGTGGTTCAGTTTCATTGGGGCGGTGGAACCCCCACGTACATGAGCCCGTCCCAACTCGAAGATCTGTTCCTGTACACCCGGCAGCGCTTCCAATTCGCGCCGGATGCGGAAATTGGAATCGAAGTGGATCCTCGCGTCACGACGGAAGAGCAGGTTCGGACCCTGAGGAGGCTCGGTTTCAACCGGATCTCGATGGGCGTCCAGGATTTCAATCCGTTGGTCCAGGAGACTGTGCACCGGATCCAGCCGTACGACGTGACGAAGCGTCTGTTGGACCTTTGCCGCTCGCTCGGTTTTGATTCGATCAACATCGACCTGATTTACGGCCTGCCGCACCAGACTCCGGAGAGCTTCGTGGAATCCGTCGACAAGGTCATTGGCATGTCGCCGGACAGGGTCGCGATGTTCAGCTATGCGCACGTGCCCTGGCTCAAAAAGCAGCAAGGCTCCTTTGCCGGATTCATTCCGCAGGGGATGGATAAATTCCGAATATTCCGGTCAGGCATCGAGCGGTTCACGGCGGCGGGCTATCTTTACATAGGCATGGATCATTTCGCGCGGCCCAACGACGAGCTCTGTCTGGCCCAGCGCGACCGGACGCTGCAACGCAACTTCCAGGGATACACGACCAAGGCCGGGGCCGATCTCTTCGGCATGGGAGTGAGCGCCATCAGCGGCCTCGCCCGCGCGTACGCGCAGAATTTCCGCGATCTTGACGCATACTACGGGGCGGTGGCCCAGAACACGCTTCCGACCATGCGGGGCATTTCTTTGACCGGAGACGACCTCGTGCGCCGCGCCGTCATCAGCAAGCTCCTCTGCCACTCCGTGCTGCACAAAAGGGAAATCGAGGAGGAATTTAACCTGGGCTTTGACGAATATTTCCCGGACGAACTGGAACGTCTGAAGCCGCTCGCCGCGGACGGGCTCGTCCTGTTGAGCCCCGGCTCCATTTCCGTCACTTCGCTCGGACGGATCTTCATTCGCAACGTCGCCATGGTTTTCGACACGTACTTGCGGAAGCCGAAAGAGAAACCGCTGTTCTCCAAAACTCTCTGAACCATGCCCGCACGGTCCTCTGACATTCGTCGCGGGGTGCTCCTTTTCAACCTGGGAGGGCCTGAAACACTGGAAGATGTCCGCCCTTTCCTGTTCAACCTCTTCTCGGACCCCGAAATCATTCGAATAAAGAACGACGCCGTCCGCAAGCTTCTCGCGTGGTTCATCGCGGCCACGCGCCAGCTCAAATCCCGCGGCCTCTACAGGCAGATCGGCGGCGGCTCCCCTCTGCGAAAGATAACCGAGGACCAGGCCGCAGCCCTGGAAACGGCACTGGAGCAACGCGGCCTGCGCGCGCGCGTTTACGTCGGCATGCGCTGCTGGAAACCCTCGATTGACGACGCCGTGGGCCGGATTGCGGAGGACCGGCTCTCGCATCTCATCGCCCTGCCTCTCTTCCCGCAACACTCCTTCACGACGACCGGTTCGTGCCTCAACTATTTCAAGCGGGTTATCCGCGAAAGAGGTCTGGCCGCATCCACCGCGGTCCAATACATTGACGCATGGTACGGCGAGCCCCTCTACATCGAGTCGGTTGCGGACCTGATCCGGGAAGCGACGGCACGATTTCCCGATAAGGACTCAAAAGAGATTCACCTTCTATACAGCGCGCACTCCATCCCGGCGCGGTACGTCACCGAAGGGGACCCTTACCTCGAGCAGACGCAGAAGACCGTCGCGCTGATCAATGCGCGGCTTGGAAATCACTTCCGCTCGACACTGGCTTTCCAAAGCAAGGTCGGGCCCGTGAAGTGGCTGGAGCCGGCCACGATGGAAGTGATCGCTCGGTTCGGCAGGAACGGGACGAAACAGGTTCTGGTCGTACCGATAAGTTTTGTTTCAGACCATATCGAAACGCTCCAGGAGATAGACATTCTTTACAAACGGCTGGCAAAGGAGGCAGGGATTCCCGAGTTTCACCGGGCCGCATCGTTGAATCTCTATCCGAAATTCATCGAATGCCTGGCGACGCTGTGCCTGAATACTTTCCAGTCGATTGACGATTGACGAATTACGAATGACGATTGGATTCGCAATCGAACGGGAGGCGCGACGAGTAATCCGAATACGGTTCCAGAAATTCTTGCTTTTTCTGCAAATTTCTTGGCGAACCCTTCGCGCACTTAGCGTCTTCGCGGTTAATTCAGACTCAGTTTCACCGCGAAAGCGCTAAGTGCGCAAAGAACCGCGAAGGTTTATCGGTTGCGGCCGACGCGCTGCTCTCTGTGAGATGGAGTTCAGCGGCCGCAGACCCCAAAGCCTGAGCTCCCAACCAATGCTATGGCGAAGCGAGTGGTAGTGGTCGGTGCAGGCATCTCGGGACTCACCTGCGCGTACCGGCTGCAGCGGAGCGGGCTGGACGTAATCGTGCTGGAGTCTTCGGACGTCGTCGGCGGCGTGATCCAGACGGACAACGAGCACGGTTTCCTCTGCGAAGTGGGACCAAACAGTTTCCAGGGCACGCCGGAGGTGTTCGACTTGATCCGGGAGATTGGCCTGGAGGGAGAGTTGGTCACGGCCGACAGCAGGCTCGCCCGCTACATCTTCCACCGCGGAAAACTGCATCCCGCCCCCATGGGGCCGGGCGCTCTGCTCTCCACCAAGCTGCTCAGCCTGCGAGCAAAGCTGAAGCTCTTCAGAGAGCCATGGGTGCGGCCCTACCAGGGCGCGAGCGAGGAGTCGCTGGCCGGATTCGTGTGCCGGCGCTTCGGACCGGAGGCGCTGAGAAATCTGGTCGCCCCCTTCGTATCCGGCGTGTACGCGGGAGATCCCAGGTGTTTGAGCGCCCGCTCCGCATTTCCCATGCTGGTGGAATTCGAGGAGAAGTACGGCAGCGTTCTCCGAGGCTTCATCCGGTCTGTCAGGAAAACCCCGAAGCCCAGGCGCTCCCGCAGCCTGTGCTCCTTCGTGAAGGGACTCCACACGCTGCCTCGAGTCCTCGCCGAGAAGATCGGCGCCGAAAGAGTCCTGTTGGGCGCGCGAGTGAGAGGCATGCGCCCGAGCGAGGGAACGCAGATCGGGGCGTACACGCTGCGCATTCAAAGAGGGGGTGAGAATTACGAGCTGGGCGCGGACGTAGTCGTGCTCGCCACTTCGGCGTACCGGGCGGCGGAACTGGCGCAAACACTGTCGCTCACTCTGGAGCGGGAACTTGCGGCCGTTGAGTATCCGCCCCTGGCCGGTATTTGTGTGGCCTATAAGAAAGGCGCCGTACCGCATCCGCTGCAGGGATTCGGCTTTCTCGTGCCGCGCGACGAGGGCGTGCGGTTGCTGGGCTGTATCTGGAGCTCTTCTCTTTTCCCCGGGCGCGCGCCGGAGGGTTACGTTTTGTTGAGCATTTTCATCGGAGGGTCCGTAGATCCCGAGGTGGCCTCGCTCAGCGACCATCAAGTCATTGAAGCGGTAACACAGGATCTTCGGACGACCCTCGGTGTCCAGATCGCGCCCAGAGTGCTGACTCTCAACCGGTACGGGCACGCTATTCCCCAGTACGGTCTCGGCCACGAAGCCAGACTCAGCCGCATCAAGGGGGAGCTGCAAAAGCTCCCAGGAGTGTTTCTGGCGGGAAATTATTTGCGCGGCATTTCCATCGGCGACTGCATCAAACACTCCACCCTTATGGCTAATAGACTAATTCACCACGGAGACACGGAGGGCACAGAGGCTCACGGAGTTGGCCTGTGAAGAATTGTATTTCAAACCAACACAATTTTGAAACCACCGATGAACACAGAGCAGCCCAGCCGCAACCCCAAAAATCCACCGCGAAGAACGCGAAGTTTTTGAAATCGCGTTTCTTCGCGCTCTTCGCGTCTTCGCGGTGAAAATATCCTTGACCGCCGGACAAGGATTTGCACGTTAGTAGTACAGATGAACACCGATCCGTCTTTATCTGTGTTCATCTATCGGTGGTTCCATTCATACTTCTGATTCACCCGGCGAATTTCACCTGAACTCAAAAATATCTCTCTCCGTGAGCCTCCGTGTCCTCGGTGTCTCCGTGGTGAAGGCTGTGTGCAGGATTGATTGGATGCCGGAGCCGGTTTTTCATTCGATCCTCCCCGCTTCGTCACGCCCTTTGAGTTCCTGACGCAACCGGGGCTCGAGATCTCATTGCGGAGCACGAATGCGTGCTTGCGGCGTTGCTGCTCCGTGGTACAAAGGGATACGGATTCCATTGGAAGAGGAGGTGTCGCATGGCGGACCTGGTAGAACGGATGATCGGCGCAGCGAGATTGGACGTAAAGATCTACGAGGAAGTCGAGGCGGACACCAACGCCACCGGACAGGCGATGGCGGTCGTAGTGATCTCCAGTGTCGCGGCGGGCCTGGGAGCTTTCCGGATCGGCCCCTTCGGGATCGCGCGGAGCGCGATCGCAGCACTGGCCGGCTGGTTCATTTGGGCGTTTCTCACGTATTTCATCGGAACGCGCATCCTCTCCGAACCGCAGACCTCTGCCGACCTCGGGCAGCTGTTGCGAACGACCGGATTCTCGAGCTCTCCGGGAGTCTTGCGCATCCTGGAGATCCTGCCCTTGATCGGCGGACTGATTTCGTTACTGGTCCCGATCTGGATGCTGGTCGCGATGGTCGTCGCGGTGCGGCAGGCGCTGGACTATCGTAGCACTGGCCGGGCTTTCGGTGTGTGCTTCGTCGGATGGGTTGTTTACATCATCGTCTCGGTAATGCTCTTTTCGTTGTTGGGCATCCGGCCCCGCATGTAACCTTCGCGCACTTAGGGCTCGCGCAAGAATAATTTGGCATTTCGCTGCGGCGTGGGAAACTCGGGCGGCCACACAGGGCCGCCCCTGCAGGCACGCCTACGGCCATTTTCATTCGCGTTGTGACCCAAAGGACCATGGAAAGGCTGTAGTGAGGATGAGAATCGGCTGGGCCTGACTAATTTGTGCGGAGTCTGTTGATCTCTTCCCGCAGGCTGGCTTCCATGCGGGGGCCCAGTCCCACGTTTACGCGCTGGACCACGCCGTGCCGATCGATGATCACCTGCATCGGAATGGCGTCGCTGCCGTACTCCTCCCCGACGTTGCCCTCCAGATCGAGCAGCACCTTCGATCGCAAGTTCTGGCGCGAAACATACTCGCGCACTGTCTCCTCGGGCTCCATTACATTGATCGCCAGGAGGACCACGTCGCTGGAAAATTCCTTCTGCAACCTGTCCATGATCGGCATGCTGATCTGGCAAGGGCCGCACCAGGTGGCCCAAAAATCGAGCATGACAATCTTTCCCCGCAGTTTGCTGGAACGGGATACTTCTGTCCAAAATCTAACCCTGTTCCGGCAAAATCGTCTCTTTTCCGATCAATGACCACCAAAAAAAAACAAATCAACATCATTAAGGGCGCTTCCCGTCCCCTTCGAAGCGGAGGGTTACTTGGAAGTGGGAGTCGCCTCAGGTTCCACTTCGGTCAATTTGCAGACGACAATTACAGCTCTTTTGGAGTGCGGCGACTTGCCGCCCCAATGGCACGGCCGCCAGAACGAAAGCGGCTACAAGTCGCCGCCCTCCATATCGGACTCGTTATTTGTCGGTCTTTGGCACGCATCCCGCGGCAGAAACGGACTCCCACTTCTAATCGCGCCCTGTTCGGAGTTAGGGCTTGAGCCTGCTCAGGTGCAGTGCAGCTTGAAGGCTATACTCCAAACCCACTTTTCGGCGTTGATCCGGCTTCGGATTTCAAGTAGAACTCGCTACGAGTAATCCCTTATGCGAACGGAGAATCCCCGATGAGCAACTCCATCAAGCATCGTCCCGTACACAGTCAGAATCTCCCCAAACCTGCCGGACCCTACTCCCCCGGAGTCATTTTTGACCGCCTGATCTTCGTCGCCGGACAGGGGGCTGCGGATCCGGCCACGGGGAAACTCGTAGGCCCGGACGTGGAGAGCCAGACAGAGCAGGTCTTGAAGAACATCGCTACAATACTCGAGGCCGCGGGCTCAAGCCTAAACCATGTGTTGCGATGCGGTGTCTTCCTCATCGATATCACGGAGTTTTCCAAGATGAACGTGGTTTATTCCAGGATGTTCGGGGAGAACCGGCCGGCGCGCACCACGGTCCAGGTGGCGGCGCTTCCCGCTCCCGGCTTGCGGGTGGAAATCGACGCCATCGCTTACATCCCGTAGCTCGGCGCGGCCAGGAACAAAATGATTCGTCAGTTCGAGGAGGAGGATGCCCAGGCATGTTCGGATCTCGTGCGCGCGTGCATCGTCCGCGATCCCGATATTCCTCTCGCAACACTCGATCGCTTGCTCCAGGAGGAAAGCCCCCAATTGATGTGCAAGAGGGCGACCCTCTTCTACCTCGCGGTCTTCGAGCGGGACCGAATCATTGCCGGGGTGGGCGGCCTGGACTTAAATGAGATTCGTCTGCTCTATGTCGCCCCCGACCACCAGCGCCAGGGCGTAGGCCGCACTTTGCTTGAACATCTGGAAAGAATGGTGCCTCCGGCGCTTTTCTCGGATATATTCCTGTACGCCACTCCCAGCGCCGAGACCTTCTACCGCGCATGTGGTTACGAGTCGAGAGGCGATCACACTTTCGACCTGGATGGCAAACCTCTCCCCACGATCTTCATGGTCAATCTCCCATGGGCATGCTAAGGGCTCGCGCAGAAATAACTTCACATTTTGCTGCTGGCCCCCAGGCCCGCTGGCGAGGCGCGAGCGACGAGCTATACCCGGGGCGGTATGTGAGGAGCGAGCAACAAAGCCAGCGGGCCTGCGGGCCGCAGCCCGAAGGGGCGCGGCGGCGGGCGGGCATCTGCGTTGTTGCCGCTCCTCGACGATGTCCGACATCGCCTTCGTCGCGGCGCCTCGCATCTGCCCACCCGGCGCTCGCGCCAAAATGCGAATTTATTTCTGCGCGAGCCCTAGAGCCTGAACTCCGAACATCGACCCTAGGTCCCTAGGTCCACTTGGTGGACACAAAGTTCACAAATCGATCAAGTTTTGTACCATGGCCGGGACGGCCATGCCACGAAGCCATCGTGGCACGGCCGTCTCGCCCGTGAATGACTGGGCTGTATGAGATGCACTCGCTAGAGTCTCGCGAGGGCGGAGGAGATGCGCGAGAGCCCTTCGCGGATCTTCTCCATTGCTGTTGCGAAGGATAAACGAAGATAACCTTCCCCTTCGTGGCCGAACGCCGTACCCGCCAGGCAGGCAACGCCCCCCGGATCCAACAGGTGATCCGCGATTTCTTTCGAGGATCGGCCGAAAGCGCTGACATTGGGAAAGGCATAGAAACTGCCTGCGGGCTTGACGCAGCGCACTCCCCCGATCGCATTCAACCCGTCCACTATGATTTCCCTCCGGCGCCGGTACTCGTCGATCATTGGTGGAATGGTGTGCGCACGCGTCTCGAGCGCGGCCAGACTGGCCTTCTGCGTGAATGCCGGCGTGCACGACACAGAGTTCACGATGAGCCGGGTCACATGCGGCACCAGCTCGAGCGGCATGAGGCCGAAACCCAGCCGCCATCCCGTCATGCTGTAGGTCTTGGAGAATCCGTCCAGGATCACTGTCCGCGCGGCCATGGCGTCAAAACTCGCAATCGATACATGCGACCCCTCGTAAATGAAGTGACTGTAGATCTCATCCGAAAGAACCCACGCACTCGCGGGCCGCAGCAACTCCGCGAGCCGGCCGAGGCTCTCGCGATCCTCAACCCCGCCTGTGGGATTGCTCGGGGAGTTCAGAATCACGAGCCGCGTGCGCGGCGTCAGATGATCCGCAATGAAATCCAGGTCGAGGCGAAAGCCGTTCGCCTCGCGCAAGGGATAAGGGACCGGCTTGCCCCCCGCAAAAGCGATCATGGACTCGTATATGGGAAAGCCCGGATCGGGGTAGAGCGCTTCATCCCCCTCTTCGACCGTGCCAAGAATGGTGTAAAACATGATCGGCTTCGCGCCCGGAGTCACGACCACCTGCTCGGGCGATAACTGCAGCCCTCGGCGCGGGCCTTCGATCTCCGCGATCCGCGTCCTCAATTCGAGCAAGCCCGGAGTCGTCGTGTATTTTGTCAGCCCCGACCGGAGCCCCGCTATGCCGGCCTCAATTGCGGATGCCGGGGAGGAGAAATCCGGTTCGCCGATCTCCAGATGCACGATGTCCCGCCCTTGCCGCTCTAATTGCTGCGCCCGGGCCAGAACTTCGAATGCCGTTTCGGTGCCTAGCCGGCTCATCCTCTTCGCTAGTTTCATGGCCCACCTCGCCGCGAGATTGTACAATGCCGCGATTCAGACAGTAGCGATATGTTGTCGAAGGTGCAACCGGTTGCATCAACCCCAAAAGTGCGGCCACGAATTCCACGAAAGAAATTCGTGGAATTCGTGAAATTCGGGGCAAATTTCTGCGAAGATTCTCTCCTGGCGTCCCTTAGGGCTCGCGCAGAAATAACTTCACATTTTGCTGCTGGCCCCCAGGCCCGCTGGCGAGGCGCGAGCGACGAGCTATACCCGGGGCGGTATGTGAGGAGGGAGCAACAAAGCCAGCGGGCCTGCGGGCCGCAGCCCGAAGGGGCGCGGCCGGGATACTGTACTGCTAACCCGAAAATCCTTTGCTGGCAGGAAAGGATTTTTCTTCGCGAAATCTTCGCGCTCTTCGCGGCTTCGCGGTGAATCCTGGGCCGGACTTTCACCGCGAAGGCGCGAAGCACGCGAAGGACTTTAGTTTGGTTGCGGTTTTGCTGCTCTGTGTGAATTGCAGTGTACAATGATCGGTATGACAAACTGGGATATTGAAGCGGCCTGGAGCTATCACAATGATACGAAGCACTCCTACTTGAGCGTGCGCAACAACCCGCACCACCTGGACTGGAGCATTCAGCCAAGACCTTTCAAAATCTATCCCGGCCTGCCTCCGATACCCCTTCCGCAGGAAGTACACAAAACCGGAAGACCTGCCCTGTCGGTGCTGGACTGCCAGCCCCCGCGGGCTTCAGACGATGCTCCCGTGTCTCTCGACGACCTGGCGAGCATCCTCTTCCTCTCGGCAGGAATCACAAAGCGCCGCGCCTATCCCGGAGGAGAGATCGGGTTTCGCGCCGCGGCGTGCACGGGCGCTCTCTACGAGATCGAGCTGTACGTCGTCTGCGGAGATCTGAGGGGCCTGGATGCGGGCGTCTACATTTTCAATCCGCACGACTTTGCGCTGCGCAGAATTCGCGCGGGAGACTACAGGGGAGCTCTTGCATACGCGGCCGCCGGCGAAGACACCGTGGCCCACGCTCCGGTGACGATCGTCTGCACGGGAATTTACTGGCGCAATGCATGGAAGTACCAGGCGCGAACCTACCGGCACTTCGGGTGGGACAACGGAACGATTCTGGCCAACCTGCTGGCCGCGGCTGCGGCGCGGAACCTCCCGGCAAGAGTGGTCCACGGTTTCGCCGATGACGCAGTCAACCGCCTCCTGGATCTGGATACGAACACGGAAGTGGCGTTAAACCTGGTTCCCCTGGGTCGTTCGACACCGGCCGTTCCGGAGATCACGGTCGAGGTTTCGCCGCTTCGTCTGGAATTCCTTCCTTATTCCCGGCGCGAAACGGACTATCCCTCGATGCGCGCCATCCATGAGGCGTCCTGCCTGCACACTCCTGAAGAAGTCGCCGCGTGGCGTGGGAAGACTCCGGCCGCGCCCCCGCCGCCGCCCGCGAGCGGCCTGATTCCGCTCGAACCTTTCTCCGACGGCGAAATCCCGCAAGACTCCATTGAGGCGGTCATCATGCGGCGCGGCTCCAGCCGGCGCTTTGCGCGCGAACCGGTTTCTTTCAGGCAGCTGTCCACCACGCTGTTTCGCGCGACCCGGGGAGTTCCGGCGGACTTTCTCGATCCGCACGGCGCCCAACTGAACGATGTGTATGTCGTGGCGCACGCGGTCGATGGACTCAAACCCGGGGCCTATTTTCTGCGCCGTACGGAGCGGGCCCTCGAGAGGTTGAAGGAAGGAAACTTTCGCAAGGAAACAGGCTACGTCGGGCTCGAGCAGGATTTGCCCGCCGATTGCAGCGCCGCCGTTTTTTTTCTTGCGGATCTCCATGCGATCCTGGAACGCTTCGGGAACCGCGGGTATCGCGCCGCTCAGCTCGAGGCGGGAGTCATCGGCGGGAGACTCTACCTGGCGAATTATGCGCAGCGACTGGGTGCGACGGGACTGACGTTCTACGACGACGAGGTCACGCGTTTCTTTTCCCCTCATTCTGAAAACAAGAGCGCCATTTTTCTCGTAGCGCTCGGCAAGCCCGCCAAGCTCCACCGCCTGTGACAAGCCACAGAGGCACGGAGAAAAAGCGTTTACGGCTTCAGTACTTCGAGGAATTTCGCGTTCGGCGATTTGGGTTCCAAAAGGGCGGCCACACCGCCGTCGAATGTGACAAGCACACCTCCCCGTCGCAGCGCGAGCGCCAGCAGATAAGCATCCGTCACCTGTTGGTGGCCCACCAACCGCCGGCCAAAAAACGAGACATCCGGCCCCGCCAGTTTGTCCCCTTCTCCAGAGCCGGCGGATCAGGAGGAGTTCGTAGGGATTCGATTCGGCTAAACCGGATTGCTGCGAAAGGTCGATCGAGATTTGCCCCCTGGGCCACGGCAAACGGGTGTTACTTTGAAGTTACCGAGACCGCCACCGGTAGAGAGGAGTTATTGGAAGTGTCGTAAGCAACGGCTTGTAAGCGGTATGTAGCATTACCGCGTTTGGGTACGCGCCAGTCACATTTGTAAACATTGGCTCCTTCAGGAACCGTATCTGTACACATAAGAGATCCATTCACGTAGAACTCTACTTTGGAAACCATGATATCGTCCGTAGCTTGAGCGCTGATCGTAACGACATACCCTCTCGTGACGCTGGAACCGTCTCTAGGAGAAGTGATGGAAACCTGAGGTGCCGTGGTATCTGGAGGAGCGGCGGTGGTGAAGGTGTGGTTGAGCGAGACCGCCGGATTGCCCGCGGCGTCTTTGGATTTGACGCGGTAGTTGTAGGTGGTTTGGGCATCAAGACCCGAGAGACTGACGTTGTGGGCGGTGACCAAAGGGGAGCCGATGGACGTGACGCTGCCGTAGCTCGTGCTCTTGCCGTACTCCACCTG
>QHZE01000653.1 GCA_003225335.1 Acidobacteriota bacterium | reverse complement strand
GTGCTGGGTGATCGTTTCAAGACCGCCTTTGGTGATCATCGGCACCGCCGCCGTGATACCCCGGATCGGGTTGCGAGCAAGGGCCGCCGTGATCGTGACGATGCTCCCGCCGGTTTTCTGCGCTAACATTTGCTTAATGGAGAGTTGGGTGACGTACAGGAAGCCCTCGACGTTCGTCGAGACGAGCGACTTGAAGTCCTCGGCCGTGTAGTCCGTGAACGGCTTGGTGAAGAAGATGCCGGCATTATTGACCAGTGCGTCGATCGATTTGAAGTGAGACAGCGCCGTCTCGACGATCTTGGCGGCAGTTGCCGGCTCGCCGATGTGGCCGTCCACCAGAGCGACGTGGTTGGAAGCTGCGACCTCGGTGGATTGGGTCACCTTCCGGGAATTGGCAACGACGTTGAAACCCCGTTCGACAAACCCTTTCACGATTCCCGCGCCGATCCCCTGCGAAGCTCCAGTCACGATGGCTGTCTTCCGTGGGCCGCTCATGGTTGTTTACCTCGAAAACGTCTTGTCACTAGAAAACATTCGATGGTCAAGCGGATCAGAAATCCGCATCCAGCACGATGCGGTAACGGGCCTTGCCTGATTCAAGTCGGGCGAAGGCCCCGTTGATATTGCTCATCGCGAAGTGCTCGGTCTGCGGCGCGACATTGTGCCGTGAAGCAAAGTCGAGCATCGTCTCGATTGCCACCGGCGAGCCAGTCGGCGAGCCCGACACGCTACGCTGCTGCAAGATGAGCGAGAATGCCGCGACCGGGATCGGTTCCAGCACGGCACCGACGACATGCAGCCGGCCGTTCGGCGCGAGCGTGCCGATCATCGCGTCCCAATCGAGCTTCACGTTGACGGTACTGATCAGGAGGTCGAAGCTGCCGCCGAGTTTCTTGATCGCCGCCGATTCCTTGCTCGACGCAACGTGGTTCGCCCCGAAACCCTTCGCTTCATCGAACTTGTTCTCGCTCGACGTGAACGCTGTCACGTCGCAGCCGTACGCGGCGGCGAACTTCACGGCCATGTGCCCCAGCCCGCCGATGCCGATGATGCCTACGCGATCGGTCGGCTTGGCGTACATGGCCAGCGGCGCGAAGACGGTGATGCCTCCGCACAGGAGCGGCCCGGCTTCGGCGAAGTTCAGCTTTTCCGGCAGCGGGATGGCCCAAGCCCAGTGCGAGCGGATGTGGGTCGCGAAGCCGCCGCGATGACCGAACATGGTCGGTTGCACTTGCGGGCAAAGGTGATGGCTACCCGACATGCACTGGTGACAGTGCATGCAGCTACCCGAGTTCCAGCCTACACCGACGCGCTGTCCGACCTTGAGTCCCTTGGCATTCGGACCTACGGCCGTGACCCGACCGGTGACCTCGTGGCCGAGAATCGCCGGGTACTGCGAAATGCCCCAGTCATTGTTCAAGGCGGAGAGATCGGAGTGACACAAACCGCAGTGTTCGACAGCGACTTCAACGTCCTCGGCCCCGAGCGGTCCGAGATCAACGGTTTCGAGCACCATCGGCTGTTTCGCCGCCTTCGCAACCCATGCCTTATAATTCATCGCGTCTCCTATTCTGAAACTTCGGGGGGTTGGACGGCGGAAGTAGACGCCGACTGTTTCTGCTTCAATCCGCTGGCTGGCTCGTTGCGGCTTTGGATAGGGTATTCTTCGGAAATCTTGATTGTATTCATTGGTGAATCTCCTTTGGTTCGATGGTTGACTGTGTATTAGCGCAGTAATCTGAACGCCGCTCGGAACGGGGGTTGGCTCTCATACTCCTTTCGTTGCCTCCTTCCCTTGGCGGGACATGATTGCACTCGGTGCGATCGTCCTATCCCGTTAGCAACGGGGGGGCTTCGGCGTTCAACGACTACTGGAGAGGCATCAGTTGAAAACGGGAGGTTGAATTCGACCGGCTTTGGACTTGTTCAAGCTGCCTGGGCGAGCGACTTCTCCTTGGCGTTGGCTCTGGCCCACACCCTTCCGATCGGGCCTTCTTCAGCGCACAGATCAAACGGTTTGTGTTGTGAGCTTGATAAGATCAGGTGCCTGTCGATGAGAGGAATCATGGATTTCAGAAAAAGCTATGCAGTAGGTTTTCTGACGGCCGCCCTCATCATCGGGCCGGCGTTGCCTCCACGCGAGTAGGCATCAATGATGTAAAATGGCTCTTGCCGCCGCCAGTGGGAGGGCCGGAGCGAGCGTAGGAAGTTAACATAAGGCCTACAACGCGGAAGCGGAGGAGAATTCCTACCCAGCCCCCGATATGAAGAGGGGTCTTATTTCGCCTATCCGCCGCCGCGCGCATAAGCAAGCGGCCTTGAGAGACTTGGCCACGGTTTTTGCACACGCACTCAACTTCCGCGAAATTCCCAATTCCTAACGCCTACCTTATTCCTGCCGCAAAGCGGTCATAGGATCGACCGCGCTTGCACGGCGGGCTGGCACGTAGCAGGCAATGAGTGCTGTTCCGAGCAGGACCAGACTGACGACGAGTAACACAGGCAGGCTCAGCGCACCCGTTCCGTAGAGCGTACTTTGCATGGCCCGACCGAGCGCATACGCACCGAGGAGACCCAACGCCAGCCCGCCTGCGGCAAGCGTCAGTCCTTCCCGCAGGATCTGGAGCCGCACCTGAGATTGCCCCGCACCGAGCGCCATGCGGAGACCGATCTCCGGTGTCCGCTGCGCAACCGTGAAGGCCATGACACCATAGATGCCCAGCGACGCCAGCAGCAGCGCAAGGGCCGCCAGTCCACCGTAGAGCGCGATGTTCAGTCGATCGGGCGCCAGGCGCTCACCAATGATCTGATCCATGGTTTGCACCTCCGTGAGCGGCAGGTCCGGATCGACGGCCCGAACCGCCGCCTCAAGGCTTCGTCGCAACGCTTGAGGATCGGTCACCACGCGAACCGCCGCCATCGCCTGTGGCCACGGACTCTGCGCGAACGGCACGTAGATCTGCGGCGCCAGGCGTCCGCGCGTCGCACCGAGCGATACGCGGACAGCTGTCTCGCGTTGGCGCGCTGCACCGCGCGCGAGGAGCAGATTGGCAACATTGACGCACGCAATTAACACGACGAAACTCACCACTGCAAGCAACAGCCACAGGTTCCTCACGACGTCTGCCCTCAGGAAGTTGTTCTGCAGCGGCTCTACGCTCACGGTCCGGCCCGTGTTGGAAGACGGGAACTTTTGCGCCAACCGGGACGCAATGGCGCTCATCTCCTGTTGCGCCTGTTCGATGGTCACGCCCGGCTTGAGCCGCCCCGTGATCATCAACGGGCGGAATTGACGATTCCTTTTTCTTGCGGGCAGCAACATTGACTTTTCCAATCCGGGTTCACACCAGTGATACAATCCTTGAGCTGGCAAGGTTCATGGGAAGGATGAGAATGCGCTCTATCAGGGTGGCCCAGCTCATCGTTGAATCTTTCTACTTTCCGGATGCAGCAATGTTTTATGACGTCCGCGAAGGAACACATGCAAAGTTCAGTGGAGTGAAGAATCCAAACCTGTTTCTATAGGTGGCGTGCCGACGCCCACAGACGAGGGGACCGTCGCGCATGGGTTTATCCTGACAACGAGTTTTTCTGGAGGGAGCGCAGATGGGCAATGAAAGAATTTTCAATCCTCGCATTCTTTCCCGGCGGGAATTGCTGAAGAACTCGGGGCTCGGTTTTGGAAGTTTGGCGCTGGCTTCGTTGCTGAACTCAGAAGGACTGTTTGCGGCGGATTCTGGCGCCGCTCCGCAGGCGGGGAAGCTCTTTAGCGATTTGCTTCCACGCCCTGGTCATTTCCCGGGCTCTGCCAAAGCCGTCATCCAACTGGTGCAGAATGGCGGGCCCAGCCAGATGGACCTGTTCGACCCCAAGCCGGAGTTGACCAAGCGCGGTGGACAGCCCCATCCCGACGGCGTGGAGATTCATCAACCCAACAATCATAACGTGCTGCTTCCCAGTCCGTTTGAATTTCGCCGTTACGGGGAATGCGGCATGGAGATTTCCGAAGTGCTGCCGCAGTTAGGCACGGTGGCCGATGAACTGTGTCTGATTCGCTCGATGCACACCGAGCATAACAACCATCCCGAAGGCCTGAACATGTTGCTGAGCTGCAGGATCTTTCCGGGCCGGCCGGTGATTGGTTCGTGGATCACGTACGCCCTGGGAAGCGAGAACCAGAACCTGCCAGCCTACATTGTGCTTCGCGACCCGGAAGGGTACAGCGTCAGCGGCAAGATCTTATGGTCGAGCGGCTGGCTGCCCGCGCTCTACCAGGGTGTCGAATTCAGCTCTTCGGGAACGCCGGTGCATCATTTGCGGCCGACCGAACCGCTGCCGCCCGGTGTGCAACGCGAGGGCCTGAATCTGCTGGCCAAGCTGAATGCCGAACACAAGCGCGACCACCCGGGGGAATCGGAGCTGGAAGCCCGTATTCAAAACTACGAACTGGCGGCGCGCATGCAGCTGGCTGCCACCGAGGTGCTCGATCTCTCTAAAGAGACGGAAGCCACCAAGAAGCTCTACGGTCTGGACAACCCGGTGACGGCCAGCTATGGCACCCGCTGTTTGATGGCGCGGCGCCTGGTCGAGAGCGGTGTTCGCTTCGTGCAGGTGTTCGTGGGCAAAGGACAGCCTTGGGACCATCATGAACAGATCAAGCAAGAGATGCCCAAGATCTGCGCCAAGAGCGACCAGCCTTGTGTCGCGCTGATCAAAGACCTCAAAAGCCGCGGTCTGCTCGACAGCACCATTGTCATGTGGGCCGGTGAATTCGGAAGATTGCCAACCACGCAAAACTCCGGTGGACGCGATCACAATCGGAACGCCTTCAGCCTCTGGTTTGCCGGCGGCGGATTCAAGAGCGGCTTGGTTTACGGGCGAACGGACGACTTTGGTTACAAGGCTGTTGAGAATCGAGTGAGCGTTCCCAATCTGCAGGCGACGTTACTCCACCTGTTGGGTCTGGATCATTCAAAGCTCACCTACCCGCACGGAGGCCGTGAGGAGACGCCAACGGGGGGGCAGAGCCGAGGCTCGCGGTTGTCTGGCGAGACCGGAAGACCAAAGCAAGATTGAAGGCCAATGCAGTTACCACGATACGCTGATGCGAGGCCTTCCCGAACTCGCAAGACATCCCCCGGGCGGCACCGCGACCGCTGTCGCTGCGCCGCCGCCCCCTTTGACCAAGGGGAATCGGTGAAGCGCCGCTGCGCTTGCCCAGGCTACCTTATCTCTGCCCCGTCAGGGCAGAAGAAAGCGACTACCTCAGCACGAGGGATGATCATGTCTAGACGTCTTCGGATCCATCTGACCATCGGCTTCCTCCTCGCCGCCGGAACAACGTCAGCCCAAACTGGGACCTTCGAACGTGACGTTCTCCCCATCTTCACGGCCAACTGCCTGAGTTGCCACGGCGGCACTTCCATCTATACGCAAGCGGGCCTGGACTTGCGGACCATCAACTCCGTGCTGCGAGGCAGTCTCAACGGGCCGGTGATCGTGAAAGGATCGCCCGAGAAAAGCCTGCTCTACCAGAAAGTCTCGACGCGCGCCATGCCGCCGGTCGCCTTCAAGCTGACGCTGACCGATATCCAGATCGAAACCATCCGCAAATGGATTGAAGCCGGAGCGCCGTCGGAGAAACCCGCGGAGAAGACCGAGCCCGATGAAGAGCTGACGCGGTTCGAAAAGCAGCCGCTACCCATTCTTTCGGCCAAGTGCGTTTCTTGCCACGGCGCGGGGACCCCGATGGCCAGCCTGGATCTCCGCACGCTGGACTCAGTCTTGAGGGGCGGCATCACCGGACCTGTCGTCATGGAAGGTGCTTCGGACAAAAGCATGCTGATTCGCAACATCCTCAGCCACAAAATGCCGCCTCCGGGGACCAACGCTCCCGTGACCGCGGCGGAGCTGGAGGCACTGCGCCAATGGATCGACAAAGCTCGTTTCACCGCTCGCCCTCAGGTAGCAGCCTTGCGGGAAACCTTCACCCCGGCAGAAGCTCCGGAAGTCACCGAGAAAGATCGCCAATCCTGGGCGTTTCGCAAGCCCGTGGCGCAACCGATACCCAAGGTGAAGAACCAGCAGCGGGTGCGCACGCCCATTGACGCCTTTGTGCTGGCCAAGCTCGAAGCCAATGGCTTGAATCTTTCCGCCGAAGCCTCCAGCCAAACATTGATGCGCCGCGCCTACATGGACCTGATCGGCCTGCCGCCGACACCCGAAGAGATCAAGGCCTATGCCGCCGATACCCGACCGGGAGCCTACGAGCGGCTCATCGACCGGCTGCTGGCTTCGCCGCAATATGGCGAGCGCTGGGGTCGTCACTGGCTCGACGCCACCGGATATACCGATGTCACTGGCGCTGACATCTTCCTGGAGACGATTGAGGTGCATGAAGGCATGTGGCGCTACCGGGACTACGTGGTGCGCTCCTTCAATGAAGACAAACCTTACGATCGCTTCGTCACGGAGCAATTGGCTGGCGACGAACTGGTGGATTGGCGCGAGGCCAAGAAGTTTACGCCGCAGGTGCTGAACTCCTTGACGGCCACGGGCTATCTGCGCAGTGTCTACGACCACACCGACGCCGACATCGTGAACCTGCCGCACGAGCGCTACGAAGTGCTTTTCCACGTGGCCGAAAAGGTTTCCTCCAGCCTGCTGGGCCTGACAGTGGGCTGTGCCCGTTGCCACAGCCATAAATATGATCCAATTCCGCAAAAGGACTACTATCGTTTCCTGTCGATCTTCGCTCCGGCCTACAACCCGTGGAACTGGACGCAGCCGAAGAACCGCGTTCTGGCGACGGTTTCGCCTTCGGACGAAGAAGAGATCAAACGCCACAACGCGGACTTGGACAAACCGATTGCCGAGCTGCAGAAAGAACTGGATACCTTACTCAAACCGTATCAAGAGCGCTTGCTGGACTCGAAACTGCAGAATCTGCCTGCCGAGATCCGTGCCGAAACCAAGGCTGCTCTGGACACTCCAGCGGACAAGCGGGACGACGTGCAGAAATTCCTGGTCAAGAAATTTGGCGACGGCTTGGCGGTAAAACCCGAAGAAGTGGAGAAAGCGCTTAAAGAAGCCGACGCCACGGCCAAAGCCAAGATCGACCGGCAGATCAAAACGCTGAACAGCTACAGGCGGCCGCTGGAAAAGATTCAGGTTCTGCTGGACGTCGGGCCTCCCGGCACGATGCGGTTGTTGCAACGGGGCAATGTGGAAATGCCTGGCCCCCGGGTTCAACCCGGGACATTGACCGTGTTGAGTGAGCCAGGGAAATCAGACATCGTTCGCCCGGTGGACACGCAGGGGAAAACCAGCGGCTACCGGCTGGCGTTCGCGCGCTGGTTGACCAGCCGCGATCATCCACTGACGGCCCGCGTGATGGTGAACCGCGTGTGGCAGCAGCACTTCGGACGAGGCATCGTCGAGACGCCGGACAACTTTGGCAAGCTAGGGGCTCCACCGACGCATCCCGAACTCCTGGATTGGTTGGCCGTCGATTTCATGAAGAATGGTTGGACGTTGAAGCGACTGCACCGGCAGATCATGACCTCAAGCGTCTACCGGCAGTCGTCTCATCAGCCTGCCGACGGGGAAACCTCGGTGGCTAAGAAAGTGGATCCGGAAAACCATCTTCTCTGGCGAATGAATCTGCTGCGGCTCGAGGCGGAAGTGATTCGGGATTCGGTGCTGGCAGCCAGCGGCAAACTCGATCGCACTGCGGGTGGGCCAGCCATCATGCTGGCTCCGCGTCCGGAAGGACTGCAAACCGTTTCGGAGAAAGACCCTACGCCGAACGCCAAATACCGGCGGAGTTTGTATCTGCTGGCACGGCGCAACTATCCGATGGAATTCCTGCAGGTCTTCGACTTTCCGGTCATCCAGGTTAACTGCACGCGCCGCATCAACTCGGCCACACCGCTGCAGTCGCTCACCATGCTGAACGACGATTTCATGGTGGAGAGCGCGAAATCTCTGGCCGAACGGGTCATGGCGGCTGCCGGCGAGCACACGCCGTCGAAATGGATCGAGACCGCCTACCTGCTGGCACTCTCCCGGAAACCGACTGCGA
>QHZE01000152.1 GCA_003225335.1 Acidobacteriota bacterium | reverse complement strand
TGGATACCGGTATTGCTCGAATCGAAAGCCCCCCTCTTCGACGTCACCCCCAAAGATGTAGACTCCTCCCAGGATGTCGCGGTAGAGCCTGGAGGCCTCGCGGATGCTATGCACCGCATGAGCCGTGTGATCCAGTTTCAAAATGTGCTCGGAAAACCCCGATAGCTCGCTCACCTGGTTTCCCCCAAAACCGTGATTAATCGCACGTCCTCCCTGAAAAGCCTGTTGGGGACGCGGATGAACGCGGACCCACGCGGATTTCAAATCCGCGTGCATCCGCGCCAATCCGCGTCCTCTCTTTATGCATTTTTTTAGATCTAACTGCCCACAGCCCATTTGATCCGAAATTTCGCGGGGAGTGGGCTCCAGGGCGGGGGGCCCTTTTAGGAGGAGCAAAACGGCTTCACGAATCCGCAGGGCGTTCATCTCGCGGAGAACTGCCTCTGCACCGCCCGCCGGCTGATACGGCCTGTTGAGCGGCCGTAGATACGCCTACCATTTTCTCCAATCATCACCCGGCCGTTTTATGTGATTACCTTTCTTGTCGCTTCGAACTTTCTTCCATTTTCCCCATTTCCAAACAACCAACAGCATAAGAAGCAGAATAGGGATGGCGAACGGAACAAAAACCACCCCGCCCCAATAGTTGCGATAATCGAGATCGCCGCGGACAAGATAGTAAGCACATCTCGCCAGTATGACAATAATCATTACAGTGAAGAACACCCTTCCCCTAAAGTCGCGATTCCTCTCTTTCATGTGCTTATTGGAGAAAGTTCAGCGTAGATATCCGAAAGCGGCCAACTGCCCGCTGCCGGCATCAGACCCCCCAGTCGTCCGGCACCAGAACTTTCATGCGCATCAAGGCGGCCGCATATGTTTTGCCTTGCGTATCTATCCGCAACGACACGGTCCCGCCTCCGCCCAAGGCGTGTGTCAGAACGAAATTAAAGGCGTGGATCTTGGGCAGATCGTATCGAATCACGGTTCCCCGGCAGAAGATCCCGAAATGTTCCCTGACGCGCGCCGCGGTGACCTGCTCTTCGATCACGGAGTAGTATTCCGGCTTACGCGCAATGATCCCGCAGTTGACCGTGTCTCCTTTGTCCCCGCTGCGGCCGTGCGCGATGCGCGCCAGCGCCACTTCTTTCATGCAGGGCCTCCTTTGATGTCCACGCAAGGGCTGACCACCGACTTCGGGATCAGGCTCGGCCAGTAGGCCACCTGCTTGTGCGGCGAGGGCCGTCCCGCTTCCAGTGGGCAAGCGGCAGGAATGCCACACAGAACGTGCGTGACTATCTCTCGCGAGATTCGGTCCGCAGTCTGAGAATCGTCCGTCAGGAACGCGATGCGCATGTAGACCTCGTCCGGGTCTTCCACCTTGAAAGACATCGTCCCGTGGACGCCGTCGTAACCGAGGATCGAGACCAGGTGATCGCGATAGCGGATGCCAAGCTTCTCCAGGCGTTTGAGAACCAGATCGGCGCCGGCTTTCGCCTTCGCGACGCAATCGGGCCAGGTGTAGACCAGCCCCACGGAGATCTGGTATCCCCCTTCATAGCTCATCGAGACCTTGTAAGTGGCGGTAGGCGGATGGCCGCGCACTCCCCGGACGCGCACGCGGTTGTTCCCCAGGTCCTCCATCTCCAGTTGGGTAATGTCGCTGACGACATCGGCCACGATATACGCGGCAGGATCGCCGATTTCATAGAGCAGTTGTTCTTTTAAAACTGCGGGTGTCATCAGCCCCCCCTGGCCGGGATGAATCGTCATGACCAGGGACCCGTCTTCTCCCACTTCACCGATGGGAAAACCGAGGTTCGCCAGATCGGGCACTCCCTGCCAGCCTCCGTTGAAGTTGCCCCCTGACGCCTGCCCGCCGCACTCCAGGAGATGTCCTGTCATGGTTCCCCTTGCCAGGAGATCGTATTGTTCAGGGCGCCAGCCGAATTCATGAATCATGGGGCCGAGGACCAGCGCAGCGTCATTGACACGTCCCGTTACGACAATATCGGCTCCCCTGTCCAGGGCCTCCGCTATGGGAAAGGCGCCGAAATAAGCATTGGCGGACAGGATCGGTCCCGGGATCTCCTTTCGCGAGGCTCCGGTTTCAAAATGCCGCAGGTCGATGCCCATTCCGGCAAACGACTCGAGATGCGGCATCAAGTCGTCGCCGTACACCACTCCGATCTTCATGCCGGGACAACCGGCGTCTCTTGCCACGTTCACAAGCGCCTCGGCGCAGCCCAGCGGATTCAATCCGCCGGCATCGGCGATCAGGCGCACGCGGTTTTTGCGGAGCAGCGGCAGGGACTCGCGGACCAGCGGAACGAAATCGTGGGCGTAGCCCATGCCGGGATTCTTCTGGCGCTGCTTCTGGAGAATCGACATGGTAATCTCGGCAAGGTAGTCCATGATTATGTAATCAAGCGGACCGCCCCGCAGTAAATCCATCAGTGCATCCGTCCGGTCCCCCCAGAACCCCAGCGCCCCGCCAATTCGTATGGTTTTCATTTCTCAGCCGTCCCCTCGTTCAGTGTTGAGTGCTGAGTGGTGCAGCTTGCAACCAAACACATTCACCTCAGATGTGCGATTCACAACCAAAGCACACGAAAATGCGGTCCCGCTGTCCCGGGGAATGGTGAAGCACTCACTCGTCAATCCATGTGGGTTTGCGTTTCTCCACAAAGGCGCGCATCCCTTCCTTGCTGTCCTCGGTCGCCATCACCCGAGCAAGAGCGGCTTCGAGTCGCTCCAATGATTCCTCGAGGACGCGGTCCTCTGCGTTCGTGATTGCCTCTTTCCCGAGGCGGAGAATGGCGACGCTCTTTCCGGAGATCTTGGCAACGAATTCCGCAGTTCCCTCTTCAAATTCGTTTCGCGGCAAGACGTGGTTGACTATTCCCAGTTGCATCGCTTCCGGAGCCGGAATCCGTTCACCCAGAAATAGCATTTCAGTGGCTTTCTTCCGTCCAACATGGCGGTAAAGCAGTGAGAGGACCATCATCGGGAACATCCCCACATGGACTTCCGGAGTCGAGAAGTGTATGTCATCGCAGGCAAGACCAAGATCGCAGGCGAGGAAGATCCCCATTCCTCCGGCCATGACGCCCAAATCCTTGGCCTTCGGCATTGGAAAGCGCCGCTTTCAGGTCGGCGCCTGCGCAAAAGACCTTGTCTCCCGAACCTGTGATGGTGATGACGCGTGCCGCCCGGGTCTCCACGGCGTTCCTCAAGCCCTCACGGATTCCTCTGAGAACTGCCGGATTCAGAGCATTCCGCTGCTCGGGACGGTTGATCGTAATACTCGCCACCCCGTGTTCAACCGAATACAAAACCTCGCTCATAAACTTTACCTTCGGCGAAAAATATCATGGAATTTGGGGACAGTCACCGAAATCCCCGAAATCCCAGAAAAAGAAACTTGCGCCGTGAGCAGACAAATTTGGGGATTTCGGTGACTGTCCCCAAATTCCCCTCGTGGTATTCTCATGCCTGCAATGAACATTCTGCTGACTGCATGGATTGCACTCGCATTTGCCGCCCCGCAGGAATTTGACCTTCTCATTCAAGGGGGCTCCATCGTGGACGGGACCGGCAATCCGTCCTTTCGTGGAGACATCGCGATTAAAGACCGAAAAATTGCGGCCATGGGCAAAATCCGCGCGGCCAAGGCCGGGCGCGCGATCGACGCCTCCGGTTTGACCGTGGCGCCGGGCTTCATCGACATTCACAACCACTCCGATTACACGCTCCTCACCGACGGCAATGCGGAAAGCATGATCCGGCAGGGGGTCACGTCGATGATTCTGGGGGAGGGAGGTTCGGCCGCTCCGGTCGGGGGCAAACAGGAGGCCGACAGCCATCGCGCCGATTGGACCGATTTCAACGGCTACTTTGCCCGCCTCCTCCGGCGGGGAATATCGACGAACGCCGGCAGCTACGTAGGGTCGAGCCAGATCTGGACCTACGTGCTCGGTCCGAGGGCCGGGCCTCCCGCGGCGGAGGAGCTTGCGCAGATGCGCGCTCTGGTGAAGCAATCCATGGAACAGGGAGCCTTGGGCGTAGCCAGCTCCCTGAGCGGTCCCCCCGGCTCCTGGATAGACACCGGCACGCTCGTCGCCCTCTGCGAAGTCGCCGCCCAATACGGCGGCATCTATTCCACCCACATTCGGAACGAAGGGGACGGCGTCTTTGAGGCCGTGAACGAGGCCCTGGAGATCGGCCGCAGAGCTCGAATCCCGGTCGACATCATTCACCTCAAGATCGCCGATCACAAACTGTGGGGTCGCATGTCCGAGCTCGTTGCGCTCCTCACTGGCGCGCGAGACAAGGGGCAGGAGGTGCAGGCCAATGTCTATCCCTACCGCGCCGGCCAGAATGATCTGTCGAGCATCGTTCCACCCTGGGCGCACGAAGGCGGAGCCCCGGCGCTGGTCCGGCGGCTCTCCGATCCCTCGTTGCGCGAGCGGCTGGAGAGCGAAATCCTCCACGGCATTCCCGGCTCCGGGTGGTACAACCATCTGACGGCGACCGGGAGTTGGGAAGGCATTCTCATCGCCTCCGTTTCCAACGCGGACTACAAGAGGTTCGAAGGGAAACGAATGAGCGAAGTGATCCAGGAGCGCGGCGGAAACCCAATCGATGTCCTGTTCGAGCTTCTCATTGCCAATGGAGGCTCGGTGCCCGCGGTGTACTTTCATCACTCGGAGGAGGACATGCGCTACGCCCTGCAGCAGCCCTTTGTTTCGATCGGCTCAGACGGAACGGCCGTCAGGACGGAAGGGACTCTGGCCGAGGGACATCCGCACCCGCGCTATTACGGAACCTTTCCTCGCGTTCTCGGACGCTACGTTCGCGAACAGAAGGTCCTCACATTGGAAGAGGCGGTTCGCAAGATGACTTCCGCCAACGCCGCGAAGGCGCGCATCTACGACCGCGGTCTGCTCCGTCCGGGCATGTGGGCGGACGTGACCGTTTTCGACGCCGCAAAAATCACGGACCACGCTACCTACGAAAGGCCCCACCAGTACTCCACTGGGGTAGAATATGTTCTCGTGAACGGGCAGATAGTGCTCGAGAAAGGACGCCACACCGGCGCGCGCTCCGGTAAGATTCTGTACGGGTCCGGCAAGCCGTGACTCCTGGCGACTCTTTGCGTGTTCGCGTCTTTGCGGTTAACGCAGGTAGGCTGTCATCATGAAAGTTGAGCCATTTTTTTTCGGGAAGACGTTTGACGATTTCCTGCTCCGGCCCCAAATCGGCGTTGCCCGGAGCCGGAAGGACGTCGATCTCACCAGCAAACTTTCCCGCCACTACGAACTGTCCCTGCCGATTCTCTCCGCCAACATGGACAGCGTGACAGGCTCCATGATGGCCAAGACCATGGCCCTCGAAGGCGGAGCCGGCATTGTACACCGCGGGATGTCGATCGCGGACCAGGCAAGAGAGGTCACGCAGGTAAAGAGAAGCCACAGTTACATCGTCGAAAAGCCTCTCTGCCTCCCGCGCAATGCGACCATCCGCGAAGCGCGGCTGTTCACCCGCATGCACAACATCACCGGGATACTCATAGAAGAAACCCGCGGCAGCTACATCCTCGCAGGGTTGCTCTCCAATCGCGATATGCCGTGGTCGTCCGGAAATGAAGAGCGCCGCGTCGAGGAGTTCATGACGCCGGTGGAGCGGCTCGTGACCGGTCCTCCGGAAATCAGCACGGAAGAGGCCGAGCGTCTCCTTTTCGAGAGACGGGTGGAAAAGCTACCCCTGATCGACAAGGACCGCCGCATCCGCGGACTGATCACAAAAAAGGACCTCATACTGCTGCGGCAACGGCCCCACACGTCAAAAGACAAGAAGGGACGGCTGCTCGCCGGAGCCGCCATCGGCGCCCGGGGGGACTATCTGGAGCGCGCCGTCGAGTTGATCCAGGCAGGCGCCGACATTCTCGTCATCGATATTGCGCACGGACACTCCGAAGTCATGCGCCAGGCGGTGGAGGAGTTTCGCAAGCGGGTGGGCCACACGGAACTGATTTGCGGCAATGTGGGGACCGCAGAGGGGGCTCTCTTTCTCAAGGAGCTCGGAGTAGACGGCATCAAGGTGGGCATCGGTCCGGGCCGGAGTTGCCGCACCCGGCTTGAAACCGGCGCCGGCGTGCCGCAGCTGCAGGCTATCCGAGAGGTGTGGCGCGCGGTCGGAGATTCCGTCCCCATCATAGCGGACGGAGGAATCCATCACGACAAGGACATTTTCTTCGCCATGATCTGCGGCGCCTCCTCAGTCATGCTCGGCGGCATGCTGTCGGGCACCGACGAAGCTCCGGGACATGTCATCGTCGATCCGGCCACGGGGCAGAAGAAGAAACTGTATAGGGGAATGACCTCGCCCGAGGCCGTTCTGGAGGCGCTGTACGAAGCGGAGGAGAGTGCAGCTCTGGAGGAAGCCCTCGCGACGCCGCCGGAGGGCCAGGAAATGCAGGTGCCTTACAAGGGGGGCGTCGTCGATGTGCTGCGCCGCGTCCGGGGCCACCTTGCTTCCGCGGTCAGTTACGCGGGCGAGAGCTCGCTGCGGGAAGCCCGCGCAAAAATAGTCCAGGATCCCGAGACTTACCTGATCCCCTTATCAGAAAGCTCCTATCGCGAATCCTACGAGCGCTAGCCATCACTAAAAGGAAAAGCCACAGCTGAACACCGATGAACACAGATAGGTTTGGAGTTCAGCCCTTGGGCTGCAATCAGAGTTCGCCCTCTGAGCAGGCTAACGCCTAAACTCCGAACCTATCTGGGTCGAATGTGCGATCTGCCTGAAGGCAAGGACCACGCCGCCGCGCCATTCCAGCGCGTAAATCTCCTGGCTACTCAAATCGGGTAATGCAAGCGGCAAATCATCCGGGGCGGCCTAACTTGACGGGTACCCAAACGCATAGATATGATGCTCACCTAAAAGCATGCTTATCCTCTTGCTCCTGGCAATCGAAACCGCGGGTTTGTCCGCGGATCAAGGGACACAAGCGTCAAAGGCAGCCGAGGTTTTGCAGGACGCCAAGGTGTTGATCCAAACGGGCCAAGTCCTGCGGGCCAGACAACTGGCTGAACAGGTTCGCAATCAAGACTCTCCAGACGCAAGTATCCAGAATGAACTTGGCAAGGTATTTGAAAGTACCGGCGATCTTCCCCAGGCGCAGGCGGCGTATCGAAGGTCAGTCGCGCTGGATCCCCTAAACGAGGATTACTGCCTGGACCTGGTATCCTTATTACTTCTGCTGGATCAACCCCATGAAGCGTTGAGTTTGCTCAGGGGGGCCATCGGTCGCCTGCCCAATTCCTATCCTTTAAGACTGGCGCTGGGAACCGCTCTCGAGGCGAGCGGGGAGAAAAACGAGGCTCTGCATATTTTCGAGCAGGCTACGCAAAAGGATCCTGACCGTGCGCCGGCCTATGTACTGTATGGCAAGCTCGCCAGTCTCATGGGCAAGACGGAAGCCGCGGTACGAGCTTTACGAAAGGCAGTTCAAATCGACCGCACTGACGCGCGAGCCCGATACCATCTGGGTCTTGCGCAAAGGAAGGCGGGCAGGCCCAATAGGGAGTGTTTGGAAGAATTTCGGAAGGCCATCGAAATCGATCCCCATTATTCGTTGGCACGGTTTGAGCTGGCCAAAGGACTGGAGCGCGAGAATAGACTCTCGGAAGCTGTAGCAGAGTATCAGCGCACCTTAAAGGACGATCCGTCCTTGATGCAAGCTCATTACAGGCTCTACGAAAGCTACAAGAAGTTAGGGTTAGAGGAAAAAGCTCAAGAGGAGCTAAAGGCCTTCCGAACTTCCCAGGAACCGACAAAAATCCGTCCGATGTAAGATGACAGGCAGCGCTAAGAAGTGGGCATGGATGTTTGCTCTCTTGTTGACAGGGCGCCTGGTAACGTCCAAAGGTCAAACAAAAGCCTTGTCGCTTTCCTTCGAAAACGTCACTGCGCAATCAGGGATCCACTTTCGACACGAGAATGCGGCCTCCGGAGAAAAGTATCTCATTGAAACGATGGGGGGAGGTTGTGCTTGGCTGGATTACGACGGAGATGGCTGGCTCGACGCGTTTTTTGTCAACAGCAGTCCTACGCCGAAATTTCGTCCCTTACGAATTCCAAGGAATGCCCTATTTCGCAACAACCGAGACGGAACATTTACGGAAGTAACCGCCAAGGCCGGTCTTGAGGGAGATGGATTGTTCGCTTTTGGAGCGGCAGTAGGCGACTATGATAACGATAGCTATCCGGATGTGTTCGTCAGCGGGTACGCCAGATCGGTTCTCTACCACAATAATCGAGATGGCACCTTCTCTGATGTCACCGACAAAGCGGGTCTGCGACACCAAGGCTTCTGGGCCAGCAGCGCCGGGTGGTTTGACTATGACCGCGATGGCGACCTGGACCTCTTTGTGGCAAACTACCTCGAATGGTCCTACGAAAAGAACATTTACTGTGGTGACCGCGTTCCCGGTCACCGGGCTTACTGCAGTCCCAAGCATTTCGCACCCGTGTCACCGACACTGTATCGAAATAATGGTGACGGAACCTTTGAGGACGTCACCCGGTCGGCAAACGTCTATTTGCCTGAAGGCAAAGCCCTCGGGGTAGCTCTGGCGGATCTGGATCTCGACGGCAACGTCGATGCCTTCGTCGCCAATGACGGCGTTCGAAACTTTCTCTATTTTAACGATGGGCACGGGAAGTTCCACGAAAGAGGCCTGGAATCGGGAGTTGCCTACAGTGAGGACGGCGTTGCCGAAGCGGGTATGGGAGTGGATGTGGGAGACTACGACGGTGATGGTTTGCCCGATATTTATGTTACTCACCTTGATCATGAATACGACCGCCTCTACCGCAACACCGGGAACCGGAATTTTGTCGATGCGACCTACGACTCGGGTCTCGGGAATTCCACATATTTCTTCAGCGGCTTCGGAACTCGTTTCAGCGACTTCGACCGGGACGGATTTCTGGACCTGATTGTGGTCAACGGGCATGTCTTGGACAACATTCAATTGCTGCATCCCGAGGTGGGCTATGCCGAGAGGCCTCTATTGTTTCGAAATACCGGCGGCAAGTTTGTGAATGTCAGCTCCCGACTTGGAGAAGCCTTTCAAGAAGAGCGCGTAGGACGAGGCCTGGCAGTAGGAGACTACGACAATGACGGCGACCCGGACCTGTTGATCAGCAATAACGGTGGGCCAGGAGAGCTCATACGCAATAACACTTCGGGGAATCACTGGCTGGAGATCAAACTGATTGGGAAGAAAAGCAACCGCGATGCCATTGGAGCAAGAATCACCCTCTGGGCGGGAGGCCGAAAGCGAGTGGACCAGGTAAGAGGAGGCAGCAGTTACTTATCCAGCTCAGATTTGCGCGTATTCTTTGGGCTCGGCCGGACTGCGAAGGCCGAGCGCATCGAGATGCGCTGGCCATCCGGAACGGTACAGTTCATCGAAAACCCGCCGGTCGACTCAATCATCACAATTGAAGAAGCGAAATCAACTCCATGACGGCATCCAGCAAGGGTGCAAGCAGGTTTGCCCCTTCAGCAATGCTTCACTGCCGTACCTGCAGGCTTAGGGCTCGCGCAGAAATAAATTCGCATTTTGCTGCAGGCCCCCAGGCCCGCTGGCGAGGCGCGAGCGACGAGCTATACCCGGTGTGGTATGTGAGGAGCGAGCAACAAAACCAGCGGGCCTGCGGGCCGCAGCCCGAAGGGGCGCGGCGGCGGGCGGGCATCTGCTTTGTTGCCGCTCCTCGACGATGTCCGACATCGCCTGCGTCGCGGCGCCTCGCATCTGCCCGCCCGGCGCTCGCGCCAAAATGTGAATTTATTTCTGCGCGAGCCCTTAGAGGCCCGCTCCTGGCCCTTTCATTGATGCTGAGTTTGGCCTCGTGTTGGGCAACTCAAAGCGAGACCGAAGCAAAGATAGAGTCTCTTCTGGAGGCCGCTCAGCGAGCGCAGTCAGCCGGGGACTTGCAGACAACGGTTGAAAATTATCGCCAGGTCCTGGCTCTGAAACCCAATTTCCCGGAGGTTCAGACGAACCTGGGGCTCTTGCTATACCTCCGCGGCGAATATCAAGAGTGCGTGACCCTGCTGCAAAACGCTCTGAAGATGAAGCCGGATTCTCTACCGGCTGAGCTATTCCTCGGTATGGCATTTCTCAAACTTTACAAGTACTCGCAGGCTATCGATCCTCTTCGCCGTGTGCTCCGGCAGGATCCTTCGCACGTGGAGGCGCGGCTGACGCTGTGCTCCGCCTATGTGGCTACCAAGAGACTGGAAACCGCAGTGCGCGAATGTAATAGCGCAGCCCGGATTTCGCCTCAGAACCCTGAAACGTGGTATGCATTGGGCGAATCCGCTTTGCGGGCGGCAAAGCATCTCGTCGACGAGTGGGGCTCCAAGAGCCCACAATCTCCGTATTTCTACCTTCTCAAAGGAGCGGCATATCGGGAGAGAGAAAACTATGCCCAGGCGGTTATTGAGTATCAGAAGGCGTTGAAAAATCCGGAAGGTGTTTTGGCACAGGTCCACCTTGAACTGGGGGAAGGCTACTTACTCCAGGCTGACCCTGAGAAAGCGATAAGTCATTTCAATCAGATACCCGGGGATTCAGAACCTGTACGCTACGCCTGGGGGATGTCTCAGGCGGCACTGAGCAGGCGAGACTTCGTCGCCTTTGAACACTGGCTCAAGCAAATAGAGAAGGTCAACGCCTCGTTTGTTTCCGCGCCCCCATGGTTTGTTGCACTTTCGCTCCCGGTCCCGGACTGCGCAGCGCTTCAGCGAGAACTCGAGGGAGATGCGGCCCGGCATTTGAGTAGGGCCTCTCTCACCTTCCTCGAGATCTTGATCCGCCGGGCAACCGAAAATGCCTCGGGCTTTGGGCACACGTCGGAATCCCAAGCCAACGGTCATTCGCGGGCGGGCGTCGCCGATGACCTTAAACCAAGTCCTGATCGGCTGGCTCGTGCCTTCATGTTTGGCGATTGCGCGCGGGCCCTTGAAAGCCTGCCCGGAACATTGAGATTGCAGTCTCGCAGGCTGGCTCAACTTGCAGAATGCCGGTGGGCCATGGGCGACTTTGAAAAGTCACTGCAGGCAAGTTCGCAGTCGCTCACCCGCAATCCGCGGGATGACGAGGCGCTGTACTGGAAAATCAAGAGTTTGCTTCAGCTCTCCAAATATTCGTTTTATCAACTTTCGCAGATTCCCACCGGGAAAAGCCGCTTGCACGAGCTCATGGGGAAAGCCTACGAAGCCCGCAATCAAGACGACAGGGCGATAGAGGAATACAAACAGGCGATCGCGGTGTCCCCCGGGAGTGTGGAGACCCACAACTCTCTGGGGGACCTTTACATGCGTAATGCGCGGTACGAAGCAGCAATCGAGAGCTTCACCCAGGCCATCCAGTACTCACCGAACGACCCGGATGCCCGCTATGGTCTGGGCGTGGCGTTGGTTCAATTGCGACAGGCGGAGCCGGCCGTGGAGCATCTTCAGAAAGCTCTTTCCGTCATTCCGGACTGGCCCGCGGCGCAGCTATCGCTGGGTCAGGCTTTTCGTCAATTAGGCAGGGTTCGTGAAGCTATTGCACAGTTCGAGAAGGCTGCGGGGTCCGACGTGGACGGCTCAATCCATTATCAGCTGTTTCAGCTGCACAAAAGAGTGAAAGAAGAGGACAAGGCAAACGAGGCCTTGAAACGGTCGATGGAATTAAGGAAAGAGGCCGACAAGCACAGAGTAGACTTGATCAGGCCTCCGTAACCCTTGGCTGCGAGGGGGTCATGCCATGTCATGCCGGCGCTGGTTGCCAGCGTTACTCATAGTTTATGGCTTGTCACCTTCAAGTCAGCCCGCCAAATTGCATTCCTTTGCCCATTCCCAGGCTGGCCCGGCACGGGCGCGACACGATGACTACACGCAAGGCCTGACATACTATCGATCCAAGGAATATGCGGCCGCAGTCGAAGCATTCAACCGGGCGCTCAAAGAAAATCCAGGAAGCCCCTGGTTAATCTATCATCTTGCCAGGTCTCATCTACACCTCAAGAATCGAGCCGCTGCGGAAGTCCTCGCAAAAAAACTCGTCCATGAAGATCCGAGCTTTGCCAGAGGCTATTTTCTACTCGGGTACATTCAATTTGAAGAGCGGCAGTATCCGCTGGCAGAACAGAATCTCAGACGCGCCGTTCAATTGGAGCCCGCGTACTGGGAATCCCATCAAGCCCTGGGGTTAACATATGTGCTCCAGGATCGGCACGAGGAGGCGGAGGAGGAACTGCGCGAAGCGGTTCAACTGAATCCAAACGATCCGGACGCACACTATTACATGGGCCGGCTCTATTCGACCAGGAGCAAGTTTGTCGCGGCCCTTGAAGAATTTTCCAAAATGCGCGATCTCGATCCGCTGTCGGTCAAAGCCTACAACAATCTCGGCACCACACGCCTCGCGCTCAACCAGGTGACCGCCGCTATCGCTGATTTTCAAAAAGCGATGGAGCTTGGCACGGAGACCGGGAACCCATCGGAGTGGCCTTACATCAACCTGGGCAAGTTCTACTACGAGCGAGGCAAAAGAGACCAAGGGCTGGCACTCTTGAAAAGAGCTGTTGAAATCAATCCTCAGAACGACATCGGGCAATACCATCTGGGAAAGTGCCTTTTCGCGCTGGGATTGACAGAGAAAGCTAGAGACGCGGTGGAGAAGGCGATCGATATTCACTCCAAAAGCCCGGACTACTTTTATTTTCTAGCCAACATCTGTAAAAAATTGGGCAGAATGGATGAGGCGAGTGCGGCATTCAGACGCTTTGAGGCACTGCGTAAGAAACCCTAGTCACAAACTGGTCAAGTTTCGTACGACAGCCATGGTTGTGAGAGGGGCAGTTGAGAGTTTCAAACCGCCGATCAACGCCGATGAACGCGGATGTTCACCGGTTCCATCGCCGTTAATCGGCGTGCATCGGCGGTTACCGTCTCGGCGGTATGAGGCTCGCTCACTATCTTGCGGATTGGCGATTGCGGATTGAGAAACCCTGGCCGACTTCAAATACGCGACACGCAATCGCTGGCTTCCTCAACCTTTGTGGGGGCCAGGGTCCGTGAGATTCTTGCCTTCGTCTGCGTCAAGGGGTCTCCCACGCCGGCGCATCGTAAAGCGAGAAACACCGGGGTCCCCCCCGAGGCTGGCCGTAACTGAATCGGCGCTATTAGCGACGTGAGAGGCGATAACGGGAACGTGCTCGGGAAGAATCCTGCTCGTCGGACCGCTAACGCTGATGGCAGCTGTGACTTCACCAGCACCATTGAAAACAGGCGCAGCAACCGCCCGAACCCCTGCCACAGCTTCTTCGTTGTCGATCGCATAACCCCGGGTTCTCACCTCTTCCAATTCCTTTCTTAATCGCAGCAAGTCCGGAATCGAATTCGCGGTTGGGCGCGCCAGGGGAATTGGCAGACTCTCCAGAATTGACTCTAAACTGTCTTCGGAAAGAAACGCTGCGATCGCCTTCCCCAATGCCGTCACATGAAAGGGTCGCCGGCTGCCAACTTTGGCAGCCATCCGAAATTCATGCGGACTCTCCACGACGTTTAGAACCAGGATCTCCATACGGTCAAGAATAGCCAAGTTAATGGTTTCGCCGACCTCGCGAGCCAGAGCGGCCATGATCGGATGTGCCGCCCTCAGCAGTGCCAGGGGCAGGGGGGCAAGAACTCCTATCTGAAACAAGGCCTGGCCTACCTGGTACCTTCCATTCTCCCTTTGCAGAAAACCCTCTGCCTCCATTTGTGCCAACAGGCGATGGCACGTACTTTTGTTGATTTTTGCAAAGATGGAAATCTCCGCAAGGGTCATTCCCTCAGGCTTGACACGAAAACACGAGAGAATGTCGAACGCTTTCTTTAGCACTCCAACGGCCTTCCTTGGGTTTTCCATAGGCTGGTATTGTGTCAAATAAGGACCGGGACCGCAACAGATCCAATTCCGGCCAGCAGCAACGTGCTGGGATGGGCATTCCCGAATACTTCGGACAGACGAGTGAGTGTTGGGGTGTAGTTTTCGAATGTTGACACCATTCCAACATATAAAAAGAAATCTGTTGACAAGTTGATGAAACCGGGATAGACGTTTTGCCCAGTTCGGCTCGCTTCTGGGTTTTTTGTGGCCGGGAAAGGGCAAGTTTGTGGCAGGCTTGTCCAAATTCGCTTCCACAAGTTTTTCATTCACGGGCAGCAGAAGCACTCCCCATCTCCCAACCAGGTTTTCCCATTGGAGGGTAACAAAATGCCGGGTTCGCGACTGCG
>QHZE01000639.1 GCA_003225335.1 Acidobacteriota bacterium | reverse complement strand
ACGTTCGCTGCTGGTAATTTTGCGATCCAGTCCGTTGTTGAGAACTTTCCGCCCCTTGCCAGTTAGGCTGGGGCTTATTTACGGAATTCCAGCTTCCGTTGTCGTACTTTTGCCAACCATTACCGGTATTCTTGTAAACATTGCCATCGTGTCCGGCGTACATGTTGCCGCTGGCGGTTTTACCAGCAGCCGTGTTGCCCCAGGCCGTACTCGCGCCGGCGGCCTTGCCGCCTTGCGACCCTGAAATCCCGGCTACTGTTCCATTCGCGGTCGAGTAATGGCCCATGGTAGCACTCTGGTTCCCCCGTGACACGTAGGAGCTGCCCCACTGAGCGTTCGGACTCGAACCTTGTCTCGTCTGTGCATAGGTTCCGGTGTACGGGTTATAGGCTTGCGCTGCACTTCGACTCCCATACGGAGTCGAAACACTGGCGCCTCGCGCGTACGTCCCTGTGTATGGATTGTAAGCGGCTCCGCGCGTCGCCGAGCCGTAGGGGCCGTAAGCAGTCTGTTTCCAACCGTAAGCTCCCGTGGCGGAGTTGTAGTAAGGCGTCGCATAATGATAACCGTAACCTCCGTAATAATAACCACCGCAGTATGTCGCTGCGTAGGGATAGTAATAGCCCCCATAGGCGTATGGCGGCCACCAATATCCACTCCCACTGGCAATGATCGCTCCGGTAGCGGCGCCTAGGACGAACGCACCTAAATATCCCGCTGTGTAGCTCGCTTGAACAGTACCGTCTGGATTCGTGCTCTGTGTTACGTAGGTGACGTTGTAAACCGGCGAGCTCGGCGGAATCGTGTAAATCTCCTGCGGAACCGACGTGCACGTGGTCCATGGCCCATGCGGATTGGGAGACATGAACCACACGCCTTGAAGGCAAAGGTAATAGACATCTCCAACTTTGATTACCTTGTCCTGGGTGTTCGTGGCATAAGCCATCGACGTCCCCTTAATCGGCTCGAATTTCGGATCGCCGCCGTACGCGACCTTAACTTTAGCTTGTGCTTCGGCCGGCTTGACGGTCATCGTCGTCGGAACTTGCGCTAACAAAACCGCGTCTTTTGCTTCGTCAGTTCCCGGAACGGAAGCGACTATCGCCGAAGCCGGACTGCTGGGTGGAATTTTGGCGAAGTCAGCTGGGAGGTTCGGTGTCGCGTAAGTCCACGGTCCCTGGAGATCCATGGCGCTGAACCACCGGCCCGCGGTCAAATAGTAAAATTGCTGGGTCGGCGTGAAGACAAACACGACGCTGTCCGTATTGGTAGCGTAAGTGAGCTGCGTGTCCTGAACTTGAGCGTAAACAGGTTGACCATCGAAAAGAATCACTTCCGCCGGTTTGTCGCTGTAAAAAACGGCTGGCGTGACACCACCTGATTTAGCAGGTGGCGGGATAATTTTCTTGAGCGCGCTCCACTGTTTATCCTGTGGCACCTTGCTCATGTCCGGCGGCAGCTTCTTCGCAGGCGACCATTGACCCTCAAGGCTATTGGTCGTCAACCATTGCTGACCAACAGCGAGGTAGTAAGAAGAACTCTGGTTATCAAAAAACAACGGCCACTGGGTGTTAACGACAAACTTCAAATTCGTCTTCGGAACTTCCGATAGAGCAGGCTCGCCATCCACACTCAACAGAATCGATGGACGGTAACCGACAAAGATTTTGGGCGGCTCGTTGTTCAATTGCACGCCGACCGGCGCCTGCTGCATCGGGAGGGAGGCGATCAAGCGGTGCAAAGAAATCGAGAGGGTCGGTGGGATAAACGTTTTAAACGACTGCTCCATTTTTTCCGCGGTGGCCTGATCAAGCGAAGGAAAGTGCGTGCCCGTAACCTGAGGATTCGTGATGATGACCACCTTGGCGACGTTGTCCACGTCTGTATTCCCCTTCATTTCGACGACGCCCACTACTTCTTTCCCACCCTTGGGGGTGAGCGAAATCTTGCTCCGTCGGCATATTGGACTTTGGTCTTATTTCCCGAAACAGCGTCGGATGGATCTAATGGAGCGTCGCACCCAGTGAAAGTGTTAGTCCATGGCGGTTGGCAAGGCCGGTCACCGATGAGGGCTACTGGTCCGCAACTCATGACGCACGCGCAATCTGTCCTAATCTCGATGCCGTGCTGAAAGAAGAACGAGCCAGCGGGGATGTGATTGGCGACGCGTCGGCGTGTGTGAGCATAGGATTAGCGCCCGGCACGCTTTTTCGCAATCGCTTGCTGGATCTCCTGTTGGCGGATGGCCTGGAGTTGTTGATATTGCGCGGGGCTAAGAATTTTCTGCAACTGCGGCGCGCTTTCGTTGTGAATGGCCCGAAGTTGTCGCATCTTCTGCATTCCGGAAAGGGAAGTATTGTTCTTGATTGCCTCGAGTTTTGGACCCTCTTGCTTGAGGATCGGCAGCATCTGCATTTTTTGTTGCGGCGTGAGCTTAAGTTGTTGCGACAACGCTTGGAGCTTCGCCGCCGGATCAGTGGCCTGGCCCGGCGCGGCAGGCGCGAAGGACAGAAACGCATACAAGCAAACGGCGGACATCAGGAGCGTGAAAGGCTTTCTCATGGCTGCATTATGCTCGGCGATTCGTAATTCGCCTATTGGACCAAAGTCGTATAAAGAGGCGCGACGGCGATCACCGTGGTCGCGCGGACAAAGTCCACGATGGCTTGTTTGGCAGGGCCGTCGTTCGAGGGCAAAGGGTCGGCGGCGTGTGCGCTCAAGGGTATGGCGAGCGACGAGAACACTGTGAATGCAACGAGTCTTGTCGGTTTCATAGTTCTTGTTCCTTTCGATTTCGACTTGTTCGGTTCGCTTGGGGTGGGTCAAGCGGGCGGCCCGTTTTTCGAGCCGCCCACCGTCGTTATCAATCCTAGGATGGCGATCGACTATTGGCTCGGGTGGTCCTTGCTCATCTCCCTCACCTGATCGAGCACTTGTTCGAGGTTGTAGCTCGCCGCCAACTGGAGCGGCGGGAAGTCGATGTAGGACATGAGTTCCTTCGTCCACAGGAGCTGGCCGATGGGCAGGAGGTTCCAGTCATACAAGTACGCCGTGCTCGGGGAGGCCAGGGCGCCGCCGGACGCTAATGCGCCTTTCTGTTCTGCCCCGACATTATTCTCGAACGGATCGCGCATGATATTCTGGACCTGAGTCCAGTGGTAGGTCGTCGCCGGATTAAGTGCATCAAGGCCGGTCGAGCCCATCATGGAATAGTAGAACTTCCAGTTCTTGTAGCGCACCGCCGAGGGGAGGCGGCCCTGGTAGTAGAAGAAGACGTCGCGATTCGACTTTTCCGACTTTCCCGTGACGTAGTCGATCTGGTTGAACCCATCGAGTTTGGTCTTGACGATGCCCTTGTACTTGCCCGCCATGATCTCCTTGTTCAGTTCCTCCCCTTTGGGGCCGCCAGCGATTTCTACGAACGTGGGCACCCAGTCCAGCGAGGAGAACATTTCCTTGAAGATCGTGCCCGGCTTGATGACGCCCGGCCAGCGAATGACGCACGGAACGCGCATGCCGCCCTCCCAGGTCGACAGCTTCCCGGCTTTGAACGGGGTGACGCCGCCGTCCGGGAAGGTTTGAACCTCAGCACCGTTGTCCGTGGTGAAGACGACGATGGTGTTGTCGAGTTGGCCCATGTCTTCGAGCTTTTTGAGGACGTAGCCGATGTTGTCGTCCATCTGCTTCATGCCGGCTTCGTTGATACCCCAATCCTTGCCGCCCTTGGTGCCCAGCATGTCCAGATACTTCTGCGACAGCACGGTCGTGATGTGCATGCGGGCCGGGTTGTACCAGACGAAGAAGGGCTTGTTAGTCTTCTTGGGATCATTGCG
>QHZE01000638.1 GCA_003225335.1 Acidobacteriota bacterium | reverse complement strand
GGTCGGTGTCGTTGCTCCCACCGTGAAACTAATGCTTACTGGGGACACCGGAGAGGGAGTCGAAGTGGAGGGAGCGCGCCCAATCGACTCGATCAAGTTCGCTCCCATTGACTTGAGTTCTCATTTCACTGCCTCGCCATCCGATTTCGGGACGCGAGAAAAAGCGAAAATGTTAGGGGGCGCTTCACGGCAAGATGGCCTTATTCGCACCCCGTCCGGCACGCAGAACTTTCGAGGCATGCCGTTTCTGCTCGGCCCCGAAGGATCTCAAAGCAAATCCTGGATAGTCCTGAGCCGCCAGGTGGAGCCCTGGGTAGCAAAGACAGTCGACATCGCGGTGAATCAGAAAGCCGGTTGCCTATGTCTGGCGCAATTCTGTGATTGGGACGCCAATGAAACTCCCGCCGCCGACCAAGAGGTCTGCGAACAAGTGGGCCAGCGGCTGGCCGACGTCGTCTTTGTCTTCGAGGACGGCCAGGAGGAAGCGCTGCCCATTCGCCGTCGCTTTGAAGTGAATGCTCCCTGGGTGGAATGGGGACACTTGAGTTTTGCTGCGCTTGCACAAACGGCCGACAGTGCCCGGCAACTAACCGATCCTCTGAGCCACGCTACCGGTTGGGGCCATCTGCAGATGGGCATAATGGACAACTCGTATTCAACGCCTCTGGTCTGGATCAGCGCGCTGGCTAATCCTTATCCGGAGAAGACCATCAAGTCGTTGCGTTTTGAAGCGGCAAGCAACGATCCGTTGATTATTTGCGGCCTTACGCTCTTCTTGGGGCGAGGAAATCCTTTACGTTACGAACGCCTCACCACCTACCGGATCACCCTGCCAGGGCCCGCGTCTGAAGAAGAACGCTGGGAGCTTGCCGCAGACCTAGGTGTGGTGGCGCGTAAGTGGTTTCCGACTCGGTTCGAGCCTGAGTCGTGGTTGAAGGCGCCTGATCCAGGCCTCGGCTCGCGCGCTCAACAGATTCCCGGTAACCGCTACTTGTACGCGGAAATTACTGCAAGCTCGGCGGCCACCCTTTGGCTCCGGGACACGAAGTCGGGCGTCTCCTACGCGTTCGACCTTGACGCCGCCAAGCCGGGAAGCGAATTGGCGCCACGTGGCTCCACGGCGACGAGCGCGCGCGTTGAGGTTCTGGAGCGCGAGAAGGTCTGGCTCCACGGCCAAGTCATCGACCAGGCCACCGGGCGCCCCACGCCTGTGCGTCTCGCGTTCCGCTCCACGGATGGCCGCTACGTTCCTCCCTACGGCCATCGAGCCGAAATCAACGATGGCTGGTTTCAGGACTACGGCGCCGACGTGAAGGTGATGGATAGCTCATTTGCGTACGTGGACGGCTCCTTTCAGGTCGAGTTACCTGTAGGCGACGTGTACTTGGAGATGACGAAGGGATTTGAATATGGGCCGGTGCGTCGAAGGCTTGAGATTCGACCCGAGCAACGCGAGTTGAAGCTGGAGATCGAACGCATTGCGAACCTTCGCTCCCAAGGATGGGTGAGTGCGGACACGCACGTCCACTTCCTGTCTCCGACGACAGCCTTGCTGGAAGCCGGCGCGGAGGGACTCAATTTGGTGAACCTCCTCGCGGCGCAGTGGGGAGATCTTTTCACCAACGTCGGTGACATCACCAACGAGCCTCTCCTCTCGTGCGACAGGGAAAACATGGTCTGGGTGGGCTCTGAAAACCGTCAGCACATCCTGGGTCACATTGGACTGCTGGGTCCGCGCTCGCCCATTTTCCCTATGTCGGCGGCGGGACCAGACGAGAGCTACCTGGGTGATCCTCTGTGGAACAGCATGGCCCATTGGTCTGACGCCTGCCGCACCGCAGGTGGACTTTCCATTGCGGTGCATTTCCCGTACCCTACCGGGGAAATTGCCGCCGACGTTGCGCTCGGCAAAATCGACGCCGTGGAGCTCTGGCCCCAGGGCCCATCGGGTGCTCAGCCGGGGCACTTCAACTTCCTGCGCTTTCTCGATTGGTACCGGTACCTGAACTGCGGCTACCGGCTCCCTGCGGTGGGAGGCACCGATAAGATGGGAGCCTACATGCCGGTTGGGACCAATCGGGCTTACGCGTATATCGGACAGCAGGAATTCACCTTCACAAACTGGGCGAAGGCGGTTCGAAGCGGAAACACCTTTGTGACCTCGGGCCCTCTCCTCCTTTTTCAGGCTGACGGTCACGCGCCTGGCCAGGAGATCAACTTGGGCGCTGGAGGCGGGACAATTGAAGTTCACGCCAGTGCTCAGAGTTTCGTGCCATTTCATCGGCTCGAAATCGTCTTCAACGGCCGCGTGGTAGCCTCCCGTGATGCGGCCTCGGGAACGCGCGAAATGACTCTGACCGAGAAAATCCACGTGCCAGGGCCGGGATGGCTGGCGGCGCGCTGTTCTTCACAGCTTGGCCCCGTTACATCCTGGGAATTCATGGTGCAGGCGCACACGTCTCCGGTGTATCTGATCGTGCCCAGGCAGGAACTCTTTTCGCCGGCGGCAGCGGCCTATATGCTTGCACTTATCGATGGGTCGCAGGTTTTCGTGGAGAATCTCGCTATCCGACCTGATCCGGAACGGCTTGCGGCAACGCGCAAGGTCCTCGATGATGCGCGTGCGGTATTGCATCGCCGGCTTCACGAACACAACGTCCCGCACTAGTCGCGGTGAATCTTTTTCAGCTATCGTCACTTCGAGCTGCGTCAGCTGTCGGTCTACGTTTTCGCTCGCCAGCACTGGACTGACAATCGCTCAAGCGGTTTGGCGCCTCGACGCTGTTTCTCCGCTGAGCCGAG
>QHZE01000637.1 GCA_003225335.1 Acidobacteriota bacterium | reverse complement strand
TACACAATGAGACCCAAGCCCACGCGGGTGGAACTGCTGCAAGGCACGCTCGATCTCCTCATCCTCCGCACGCTGCTCACTGGACCAACGCACGGCCACGCGATTGCGAAGCATATACAGCGGACTTCGGAAGATCTGCTTCAGGTCGAGACCGGGTCGTTGTATCCGGCGCTTCATCGGTTGGAGGCGAAAGGCTGGGTCGCGGCCTCTTGGGAGCTGTCCGACAAGGGCAAGCGAGCCAAGTACTACCGGCTCACAGCGCGCGGGCGGAAGCAGCTCGCGTCTGAGCAATCCAAATGGCAGGCGTTTGCCCGCGCGGTGGGACTGATCTTGAATCCGGCCGATCAGGAGGCACAATGACCTCGTTCTTTCGCAAGTTGAGCTGGCTGATGCGACGCCCCCGCAAGGAAGCGGAGCTGGAGGAGGAGCTGCGGTTCCACCTCGACGAGGAGGCCGAACAACGCCAGGCTGAAGGACTGTCGACCAAAGAGGCGAGATGGGCTGCGCGGCGCGACTTGGGCAATGTCGCTCTGGTGCAGGAGAGCACTCGCGACACATGGGGATGGACAGGCTTGGAGCAACTCGGCCAGGACCTGCGTTACGCGTTCCGGACAATGGCGTCCAACCGGCTGTTCACGCTGCTTGCGGTGATGTCGCTGGCGCTGGGAATCGGCGCGAACACCGCGATCTACAGCTTTATGGATTGGATTCTGATGCGGTCGCTGCCGGTTCACGACCCGGACTCGCTGGTTGTGATGAACTGGCGCGCGAAGATACCGCGCAGGCTCGGCGACGGTAAGGTCTGGCACTCCATGAGCGGCAGTATTTACGGCGACCCTAAGAGTGGGCTGACCGCCGGCATTTTCCCCTTCCCGGTCTTCGACCTTTTTCACAAGTCCGATTCACTGTTCTCGAGCGTGTTCGCGTTCTGCCCGGCCGGGAGCCTGAACCTGACAACCGAAAGTTACTCCGACCTCGTTCGCGGCGAGTATGTAACCGGCGACTATTTTCTCGGGCTCGGCGTCGCACCCGCCGCGGGACGCCTGGTGGTCGCCGATGACGATCGGGCGGGAGCGCCCGCGGTCGCCGTGATGAGTTTTGCCCTCAGTCAGAGGCGCTTCGGAGGTGCGGAAGCGGCCCTGGGACAATCCATTCGGATCAACAACGTCCCGTTCACGGTGGCCGGGGTCACACCGCCGGAATTCTTCGGCGTCAACCCCGCCGACGTTCCGGACTTGTATGTTCCGATGCAGGCGAGCCTTTTGCTGGAAGCGGATCCGACGACCCCGCCTGGAAGCAAGTTCCTCGAACGGAATTACTATTGGCTCGAGATGATGGCGCGCTTACGTCCGGGTGTCACCCTTGCCCAAGCGCAGGCGACCCTGGCTCTTCCCTTTCACCGATGGGTAGAGAGCACGGCAACCAACGACGAGGCGCGGTCGAATCTGCCCGAGCTCCTGCTGAAAGAAGGCGCAGGCGGGCTCGACGCGCTGCGCCGCCAATTCTCCAAACCGCTGTACGTTCTGATGCTGCTCGTGGGATTGATTCTTGCGATTGCGTGCGCGAATATCGCGAATCTACTGCTGGCGCGCGCCGCGGCGCGGCGGCGCGAAATCGCATTACGACTGAGCGTGGGCGCGAGCCGGCTTCGCGTGGTGCGGCAATTGCTGACCGAAAGCGTGGTGCTTGCGTCCCTGGGGGGCGTTCTGGGCGTACTCTTCGCAATCTGGGGCATTCGCTTCCTGGGCCTGCTGCTGGCGAGCGGGCAGCCGAATTTTATCCCGCGCGCGGAGCTCAACTGGAACGTGCTGGGCGTCGCGGCGGCTCTCTCTCTGCTTACCGGCGTGGTGTTCGGCCTGGCCCCGGCGATCCAGGCGACGCGTGTGGACGTTCTGCCGGCGCTCAAGGGAATTCGGGCGAATCGCGCGCCGTCGCGCATGCGGGTCAGCCTCAGCCACGTGCTGGTGGTGTCCCAAATCGCGATGTCGCTGCTTCTGCTCTTCGCGGCGGGATTGTTCGTGCGAACTCTTTCGAATCTCCAATCGGTGAACGTCGGCTTCCAACGGGAGAACTTGCTGTTGTTCCAGTTGAACGCGCGCCAGGCCGGTCACCGTGGTCCGGAGATGGTCCGCTTCTTTGCAGAACTGCGCAAGCGAATCAGCGCGATCCCGGGAGTGCGCAACGTGAGCCTCTCCAATCGTTCGCTATTCACGGCAGGCTTTTCACTTAATATCGAGGTGGCTGGCACCGCGACCAAAGAAGAGACTCGACTTCTCTTCGTCGGACCCGAGTTTTTCACAACCATTAAAATCCCGCTCTTGCTGGGCCGGGAGATCAACGAACGCGATCATCTTGGCTCGCCCGAGGTTGCGGTGGTCAGCGAGCTGTTCGCCAAAACCAACTTCGGCGCGGAAAACCCAGTGGGCCGGCGCCTGACCATGAAGCACCCCGATCCGCGAGATACGGAGATCATCGGCGTGGTAAAGGATGCCCGCTATGGCGGGGTCAAGCGCAATCTTCCGCCCGTGGTGTACATGCCCTACGATCAAGGCGCCTTGAAGTTCGTGGACGCGATGACTTACGCGGTGCGCACCTCGGGCGACCCGCTGGCGTATGTGAACACGATTCGTGAGATCGTCCACCAGGCGGACGCGCGGGTGCCGGTCGCCAATATGATCACGCAGTCGGCGCAAATCGATCAGGCGATCCATCAGGAAATCGCGTTTGCTAAGCTGTGCACCGCGTTCGCACTCCTGGCGCTGCTGATTGCCTGTGTTGGTCTCTACGGCACCGTGGCCTACAGCGTCGCGCGCCGCACGAGCGAGATCGGGATTCGGATTGCGCTTGGAGCGCAACGCTCCTCGGTTGTCTTCCGAGTGCTGCGCGAGGTCTTTGTCCTTGCGGTCGTGGGACTCGCCATCAGCGTACCGGCCGCTCTCGGCGGATGCACGTTCGTCGCGTCGTTTCTCTACGGTATGAGACCGAATGACCCGCTCACGGTCGTCCTGGCGGCGGTGATTCTGCTGGGTGCCGCTCTGGCAGCAGGCTATGTTCCGGCATGGAAGGCTTCCCGGATCGACCCGATGATCGCGCTGCGGCACGAGTAATTGCCCGCGCGGAATCCCACGACACTGCTCTGAACCAGTAGGCAACTTTGCCCGGATAAGCCTCGCTGCGGAGCTGTGCCGGTCACACGCATAGAGCCCGGCTAAAGCCGCAGGTTTACCAATCCCAATTCACTTGGACGTATAGTCGGCATATCGGAGAAGTGGTGGGGACTCGGACGGTTCTTTCGAGTATCCGGCCACCTGTACGGTTTGC
>QHZE01000636.1 GCA_003225335.1 Acidobacteriota bacterium | reverse complement strand
TTCGCGCGCGCCGGATTCAAGACCGTTGCTCGCCGCACGCCGCCTCGCCCGATGATGCGCCACGATCTGAAGGCGATCGCGCGATGAAGTTCCTCGATGCCGTTAAGATTTATGTCGAGTCCGACGCGCGCGCCGGTCGAACTGAAGTATGCGGCGGACGCACTGACACTTGCCGCCCGCCGCTGAGCGCGAGGCTCTGGACAAGAACGCGACTTAGAAGGAATGTGTAGATGCATCGCATAGTCGATTCCCGTTCTGTTCTCGCGGTTCGAAATTTGAAGGAATCCACACAGTTCTATACGGACCTTCTGGGATTTCGACGCGACCTGTTGCGAGAATCGTGCTTACTTGTTATTCCCCTTCCGGCCATTCTGGATGGCGTTTAGTAAGTGGTCGGCCAACTTGCCAGCTATGTTGCTACTGGCGCTCCCCCAACGACCGGGGCCAAGGGCCTCGTCGCCCCACAAAATATGTCCCCCCACGTCGGACAGGCGAATGGCTGCCGTATCGGCCCATCCGTAGACACTGTCCCCGACAACACCCGTGAGAATGGCATCGGCGTCACGCCACTCCTCCACCAGTACGAACTGTCCTGATTTCGCCAGCCGTTTTATGAGTTTCTCCCGAACCAGACTTGCGGCCTGTGTCGTGCCGAAAGACAGAACTGCAAGCTTCTTGACGTCGCTGAGTCCTTTTGATTCTGTCAAGCCAGCTACGCTTACGGTGGCGGCAAGGTTGTTGAGCATCCTCCGCACGTAGTTAATGGGAATGGCAAAATTCAACCCCGAAGAGTCTTTAGGCTTGAAACCGAGGACACCCACGACTTGTGCACGGGCATTGACGAGCGGCCCCCCGCTATTGCCGGCGTTAGGAGCAGCATCCGTTTGAATGACCTTAAATCCTTCAGACAACTCTCGAACTCCGCTAATCAGCCCTGCTGTAACACTTCCTTGAAGGCCCCTTGGGCTACCGACAAGCAGAACCGGTTCCCCCGGTTGAAGCTCATTGGAGTCTCCAAGCTCGATCGCAGGCAGGACAAAGCCGGCTATCTGGATAATTGCTAGATCCTTTTTTTCATCGACGCCTCTCACCGTGAATGACTCGAAGATGTCTCCGCCGGCAAGCTGGACTGAACCACTCCGGATGCCTCTAATCACGTGCAAGCTGGTGACAACCATACCGTCGGACGAAACAAGAAACCCGCTACCCTCTACCTGTCCCACCTCTGTCTGCCCATGTATCGTAACCACCGCCGCAGAAACTTTCTTGGCAATCTCTCGGCTATTGAATGCGGTCTGAGCCGCTAATGGGACGGCAGCAAACATGAGCAGCAGGGCCAGTTTCCCGGTGATCCGCCCGCCGTTTGACGCTTTTCGCATCATTATCCTTCATCGATTGAGGCGGCGCAGATGCGTTACCGCAACCGGGTTCTCACTCCTGTCGTGAACTTGGGAATGTGAGCCAAACAGTCTTGGCCCATTCTCATGCCCATCGCGGCAGTTCAGCAATTGCCCGAAGGGATTAGTCCTTGAGGTGAAGCCCCTGTCGCTGCGGGGCACACGGATACCGCCGAACGCCATAACGAGCATCAAACGACGTGTTTCTGGACACGGTCGGTATGATTGCCGTCTGGGACGATACGGACCAGTGGCATTCCGGGGCGAAAGCCGTCTACGACCTGCTCTTCAGCTAGGTCGGAAGCTGGTCACAACTCCGTTGGGCGCTTTATGAATGCGGAAACGCATCGGCTCGCCGCACAGGCACGGGGACTTCCGTCGTGTGTTCGGTCGTACCCATGCTGTCGGTTCGGAATGGCGCGCGAGCGGTTGAGTTCTACAAGTCGGCATTCGGGGCGATCGAGGTCTACCGTGTGGAGGATCCCGCCGGTTGGGTGGTGAAGACAGGTTTCTGGTTATTCCGTACTCATTCCTCATTACTGAGTTTTGCCTCTCCTCGGACGAGTTTTCCGCCGCCTCTTAGTCGCTCAAACAGCCTCAGTTCTCTTTGTGCGGCCTCCAATTTCCCTAACTTTCTGTAGAGCTGACCCAACTGATAATGAGGGTCAGGGGATTCAGGGTCCAGGTGAACAGCGGTTTGAAATGATTTCAGAGCCTCCTCTAACTTCCCCTGCTGCAACCAGGCCTTTCCCAGTTTGACATGAGCCTTTGTCCAGCCCGGGTCGAGGGCCAAGGCCTTTTCAAGCAGGGGGATGCTTTCGGCGCTGCGGTTCCCCTTCATCAGCAACTCGCCCAAATTGAAATAAGGCCACTTCGAAGGCAGCGGAAGCCGCTCATTCAGCTCGATGGCTTTTTGATAGGTTTCAACAGCCTCATCGGCCCGATTCAAGGCGTCCAGGGTCAGTCCCAAATTGTCGTACGCCTTCACGTATTGGGAGTCCAGCTGAATGGCGCGCTCGAAAGCCCGGCGCGCCTGTTCGAACCGGTTCTGCGAATAATAGATGCGTCCCAGGAAGTAGTGGACCTCTGCCAGCTGAGGATTCAGCCTCGTCGCAGTTCTCAATTCCTGCTCGGCCAAATCCGTTTGGTTCAACTGGTAGTAATCGAGCGCCAGAATCTTATGGGCATCCGCATTGTCATTCTTGATCTGGAGCGACTTCTGCAAAGCCACGGCCGACTGGGGGTATTTACCCTGACGAAACAGGGCGTATCCCAGCACATATAGCCCATCCGGCGACTGAGGGCGCGCCGTCAGGAATCTGCTGATAACATCTTCCGCCTTTTGCCATTGCGCGGTCGCTGTGTAGATCCAGGCCAGGCGGTACTGGGCTTCCACTCGAGTGGCGGGATCCTCTAACGCCCTTAACAGAGCCCGTTCCTCCTCGGTGGAGCCCTGGACGGAATCCGCCGGGCTGTTTTGATAAGGAAGCGGGTGGCCCTGTTGAGCAGAGATGTCGCTGGGAGAGAAATGAAAGAGGATGGGGCCTAGGACTACCAACCGGCATCGCCACATTTTTCGACAGACGGAAAACGCCTCGTGATTCTTCGCGTCTTCGTGTCTTCGTGGTGGGTTGGGCGTAGGCTTTACCACGAAGACGCGAAGAATCGCTAGAAATACACCTTCAACGCGAATTGGATCGTCCTCGGTCCGTTTGTCTGACTGGACAGTTTGCCGAAGGTTGCCGGATCACTCAGGTTGGCGTTGGTGGCGCCGCCGAAAACGTTGCCCGGCATGTAATTCCCGAACACGACGCGGTTGAACGCGTTGATGAAATCCGTCCGGAATTCAATATTCAAACGCTCATTGACGGGCGCGCGCTTGATGATGGAGAAATCTTCATTGAGATAAGCCGGGGTGCGCAAGT
>QHZE01000151.1:20775-23267 GCA_003225335.1 Acidobacteriota bacterium | reverse complement strand
CCGGGACGTTTTGGATCGGGGAAGAACGCCATCAACGCCATGCCGGTAGGGTTCATTCGTAAGGCCGGAATTTTATTGCCGGCGAAAGGCGTTCGAATGAATTTACCGGGGTTGTTCGGGTCTGCCTTCGTGGAAAGAGGGTCATAAATCGTCACGAGATTTCCCTGGGAGTCGAAAGTCTGCGAGAAGTCGCCTGCCCTTTGGAGCAGCGTCGGAACGGTGAGAACTCTCGTCCACACCGTCCCCGTGTGGTATCCCTCATTCGAGGCCCAGAAGAAGGTCTTGTCTTTTTTGATGGGGCCGCCTGCGGATCCGCCCCAGAGCCAGTAAAAGAACTCCGATTTCGGTTCACCATCGCGGTTGGAGAAGAAGTTGTTCGCTGCCCAGGCGGAGGGGCGCTGCTGAAGATGCACGTGACCATGCCAGTCGTTGCCTCCGGATTTCAGCGTCGTGTTGATCACGCCGCCGCCGGTCCGGCCCATCTCCGCATCGTAGGTGTTCACCTGGATCTTGATTTCAGACAGCGCGTCGATATTGGGGATAAAGATCGCGCGGTTTCGCAGATCGGTGATCGGAACTCCGTCAATCAAATAATTGTTGCCTCGGATTGGACCGCCGCCCAGCGAGAGCAAGGACGAGTTCGTCTGATCCTGCATTCGAACATAAAACGGGTCTCCCGTGTGAAGGACATTCGGAATCGTCAGCGCCATCATGAAGGGATTTCGACCGGTGTTCGGCAAATCCTTCAGCGACCCCTCCGAAAGCAATCCGCCGGTGTTGGCGTTTGAAGTCTCGATAAGGGGGACACTCGCCGATACCGTGATTTGTTCCGACACCGCGCCCACCTCGAGCCTCACATCGAGCGTGATGAACTGCTGGGTCCCGATGTTGATGCCAGGGCGCTCATAAGTCTTGAACCCTGCAAGCGTCACCTTTAGCTTGTAGGTCCCCGGGGGGACAAAGCTGAAAACATATTCGCCACTCTCGTTGCTGAGGGTCGTGCGACCTACGTTCGTCTGTTCGTTGACGAGGGTCACCTCAGCGCCGGGAACGACGGCACCCGCCGGGTCGGTCACTGCGCCGCGTAATCCACCTTGATACGATTGGCCTTGGATCTGAGTTGTGCTCGCCAGAAGCACGAGCGCGCAAAAAACGAAACACCGATAGCGTCTCATACAGGAGTTCCTCCGAGGGTATGAAAAGCGGGTTCGGCCCGTTCCAGGGCTTGATGTGATTCACGATGTCCCACCAGCTCACCCATCCTCAAACGCAGTTTAGGACGCAGCGCCAGGGACACATGAGCGTCCGGCACAATCGAACTGGAACATCCGTACCGCAAAAGAAGTTGGCCTGAGTCTACAACCGACGGTTTTCCCGTTCAACTGTCTGATTGAGTCTTTACGCCAATAGTCATACGCCATCGACTAGGTGATTCACGTTATCATTTAGAAGGGCAGGGGCCCGACCAGTTGTGGGAAGCCAAGCTCAAGAAGAATTCAAGCATTTCTATTCACCACGGAGACACGGAGTACACGGAGATGCACGGAGAACCCCTGATGCCTCTGTGAAATCTCCGTGCCCTCTGTGGTCGTGAGAAAAAATGTATCGCCGGCTTCCAGCCGGCAAAGGTCGTGTTGACCCAAAAGGAGTTGTCGAGGCTCAGATGCCGGCGAGACGCCGGCGCTACGATTTTTTCTCACGACCTGTGTCTCCGTGGTGAAACAGTTTGGACTTCGCAAGCGGTACGGGCTCCTGGTCAGGCGAACTGACGCAGCTGGGACATCCTACCGAGCCCAGAGCCCTGCCAGATTTCGTAAATCGTTGGATACACGAGCCCGATCGAATCCATGAAGTCGGCAAGGAGGTTGAATGCGCAAAGGAGGTCGCGTGATGCAACATGAATTCCTCAGCAGTTTTTAGTTTGGGTTGGGTACTGGTTTGGCTGTAGGATTGAGTCGCTTTTGGGTGCTTCTTTTGGGGGTTGTGGTTTTTTGGAACAGAAAACCATCTAGGTCCTCTTGGTGGACACAAAGTTCACAAATCGGTCAAGTTTTGTATCATGGCCGGGACGGCCATGCCACGAAGCCATCGTGGCACGGGCGTCTCGCCCGTGAATGACTGGGCGGTATGAGGGTCACTCGCTATCTATCTATATAGTTGACTACTGAAGTGACGCCAACCTACAGTGTCTCGGCGCATGGAGGGCTCTGCCCGGACCCTGCCAGAGTTCGAGGCGCGCTCCGCGACCAGGAAGGCGTGCCGCGAGTACTTGACTCGTTGCGCCGGCACGGGTTTCAATCCCCCCCTGTGGTGATCGGAAGGCCTGGGTAACGGGGGAGAGGGTTGATGCGTTGCGCAGCTGCAACCACCAGACGTCCGTGTTTTTTCTTTGCGGGTGTCAAGACGCCCCTTCATGAAATCTTGATCAAATTCTTATCCTGCGTTCGCACACTAAGGGTTCGCGCAAGAATAGTGCGCGAGCCCTAAGGCCC
>QHZE01000151.1:0-20727 GCA_003225335.1 Acidobacteriota bacterium | reverse complement strand
CGCTCGCGCCTTGCCAGCGGGCCTGGGGGCCAGCAGCAAAATGTACACCTTATTTCCTGGCGGGCCCTAAAGGTTCGCGCAAGAATAATGCGCGAGCCCTAAGGCCCTTTGGTTAAATTAAAGGAGGCATGTGAGAGGGGTTTCTCTGGCACTACTGGTGGGGGCGCTAGTTTGTCTCTGTTTCGCGGGGTGCGGTGGCACGGAGACAGGCGGCAGCGGAGAAAGGAAAGTTATAACCGTCAAGGGATCGGATACGATGGTGATCCTCGGACAGCGATGGGCCGAGGAGTATATGAACAAGAACCCCGGCATTAGTATTCAGGTGACGGGCGGCGGTTCCGGCACTGGCATTGCCGCACTGATCAACGGCGCCACGGATATCTGCGAGTCGTCTCGCCCTATGAAGGAAAAGGAGAAACAAGACATCCGCGCCCGACATGGCAAGGAAGTCAAGGAGATTCCTGTCGCATTAGATGGGTTGGCAATCTACGTTCACCATTCCAACCCGATCCAATCGATCACCCGAGCGCAGCTCAAGAGCATCTATAGGGGCCGACTCTCTAACTGGCGCGAGCTCGGATGGGAAAATGCGCAAATCGTCACTTACTCGCGTGAGAACAATTCCGGCACTTATGTGTTTTTCAAGGAACACATTCTCGACAACGAGGACTTCGCCGAGAATGTACAGACCCTTCCCGGCACAGCGGCCATTGTCAACGCCGTAGCGAATGATCGACGTTCGATTGGTTATGGCGGGATCGCCTATTCCAGCGGCATCCGTGCTGTGCCTGTCGTCGGTAAAGAAGGGGGAGAGGCGGTTTCCCCTTCCCTGGAAACCGTCCAAAGTGGTAAATATCCCCTGTCTCGCAACCTATATTTCTATACTGCTGGCGAACCTTTGGGTCACATCAAGGAGTTCATCAACTGGGTGTTAAGCGATGAGGGGCAAAAGACTTGCGATCAGGTCGGCTATTATCCCCTGAAAAAACAATAGAAGGCAAGCTACTTCAAAAATTCCGCGGATCGGAGAGGCTTACTGATCGGCTCGCCGCCGTCCTGATCAAAGGCTGCGCCTTCGTTGCTATTGTCGCTCTAGTCCTGATCTTCGTCTTTATCGGGAAAGAGGCGCTTCCGATCTTCACGTCTCCGGAAGTCCGCACCGAAGCTGATCTGGGGAAACTGCTTCTTCCGCAGCCCGAGCGCGGTTTTGTCTGGCAGCCGGTCTCCGAGCGTCCCGCATATTCGATACTGCCGTTGCTTGCCGGTACTCTGAAGGCGACCATCATAGCGGTCGTCTTTGCCGTGCCGCTTGCCGTCGCCGCAGCCCTGTTCACCTCGGAATTCGCCACCCCGTGGGCGAGAGAAGTAATCAAGCCCGCAATTGAGATTCTGGCTGGGATTCCAAGCGTTGTTGTGGGCTTCTTCTGCCTGATGGTGCTCGCCGGCTGGCTGCAAAGCGCGTTCGGCTGGACTTACCGGTTGAATGCGACCACGGCTGGAATTGGCCTGAGTCTGGCCGTGATACCGATCGTGTATACGGTTTCAGAGGATGCATTTTCGTCGGTACCGCAGAGGTTCCGCGATGGGTCGGTAGCCATGGGTGCTTCGCGCTGGCAGACCGCCTGGCGTGTCGTGCTTCCAGGGGCGTCCCCTGGCGTGCTTGCCGCCTGCGTGCTGGGGTTCGGCCGCGCCATTGGGGAGACGATGATTGTTCTGATGGCATCGGGAAATGCGGCCGTCCTCTCCTGGTCTGCAAGCGACTCCATCCGAACCTTCTCCGCGACGATTGCAGCGGAGTTGGGTGAAGTGGTAATGGGAAGCCCGCACTATCACGTATTGTTCTTTATTGGCGCTTTTCTGTTCGTCCTGACCTTTTTCATCAACCTGACCGGGCAATGGTGGGTCGGGCGACTGCAAAAGAAGCTTCGAGGAGGGTCGTAAACAACAATGCCCGACCGCACGCGGCTCATTGGCTGGTTACTTCAATCCCTTACCGGCATAGCCTGTCTCATAATCGTGGCGATGGTGGTGATTATCATCGGCAACATTGTGATCCACGGCGCGGGGAAGCTGAGCTGGGAATTCATCTCTCAAGCGCCGAGGGGGGGAATGGCACTGGGAGGAATCTTCCCGGCTATCTTTGGGACTGCTGCACTTGTGATCCTGATGACGATCGCAGTGATCCCTCTCGGCGTGGCAACCGCCATCTACATGCACGAGTATGCGCCGAGGCGTTCTCGATTGGTCTATCTCGTAAGACTCGCGATCCAGAATCTGGCGGGCGTACCCGCCATAGTCTTCGGACTTTTCGGATTGGGGTTCTTTATCGAATTCGTCGGACGCGGCATCGATCGCGCTTTCTATGGCGGGAGGCTGCTGTACGGCCAGCCTGCTATCATATGGGCTGCGTTAACCATGGCCCTATTGACGCTGCCGACGGTGGTGGTCGCCACCGAGGAGGCGCTGCGAGCGATCCCCGAGACCTATCGCGAAGTAGCCTACTCGCTGGGCGCCACCCGTTGGCAAATGATCCGGAGGGTCGTCCTGCCGCAGGCCGTCGGGGGCATTCTTACGGGAGGTATACTCGCTATCAGCCGAGGCTCCGGGGAGGTTGCGCCAGTCATGTTTACGGGAGCCGCCTATTTCCTTCCGGACCTTCCGACCCGCCTTCACAACCAGTTCATGGAGTTGGGCTATCATGTCTATGTGATGACAACCCAGTCCCCGGACGTCGAGAAGACAAAACCGATCCTCTACGGCACCGTCCTCGTGCTCCTCCTTCTGACCTTTACTCTGAACTTCACTGCCATCATGATTCGCGCTCAGATCCGTAAGAGGCTCCGGTCCGAGCGATGAACGCGCCTCTCGCGGAAGGTGCAGGCCGCCGCGCGGCTACACTTCGAACGGAACGTCTTCAGGCGCGCGGTCCCCGGCTCGAGATTCTAAAGGGGATAACGTTGGAAGCTCGCCGCGGAGAGGTTCTGTCGATTATTGGACCGGCGGGCGCGGGAAAGACGACCTTCCTGCGCTGCTGCAATCGTATGATCGATCTGAATCCTGAGATTCTGATTTCGGGTCAGACTCTCCTGGAAGGGATCCCGATCTACGGCAAGGAAGTGGACGTAGCGTTGTTGCGGAGAAGAGTCGGGATGGTGTTTTCCGTGCCCGTCCCTCTCCCGATGTCGATCCTCGAGAATCTCACGTTCGGCTTGCGGCTGGCCCGTGTTTCCCGGCGCCATCTTATGGAAGAGGTAGAAAGCGCCTTGCGTGCCGCTTATCTTTGGGACGAAGTGAAGGACCGTCTGTCCGAACCGGCTCGAAACCTCTCGGGTGGCCAGCAACAACGACTCTGCCTGGCGCGAACCCTTATCCTCCAGCCGGAAGTGTTGCTGCTCGATGAACCGTGCTCGGGCCTGGATCCAATCTCAACTGCTCGAATCGAGGAAGCCCTCTACCAGTTGAAGGCCGACCTTGCAGTCATCTTGGTCACCAACAACGTAAAGCAGGCCGCGCGAGCTTCCGATTGGACGGCTTTTTTCTTATTTGGCGAAATGATTGAGCTCTCGCCTACCGGAAGACTGTTTACCACGCCGCAGGATTCTCGAACTGCGGACTACATCTCGGGGCGGTTTGGCTAGAATCAGGATCTGGAGGCCTTGGAAACAAGAAACAAGAAGCAAGAAATCCTATCAGCAGATTGCGGGATATCAAGGGAGTGACACCAAAACTCGAAACAAGGGCGCTAGATCTCTTTTACGGACACTTTCACGCACTCAAACAGGTGAGCGTTTCCATCCGGCCGCGCGCCATCACCGCCATCATCGGTCCCTCCGGATGCGGCAAGTCTACCCTGCTGCGCGTCTTCAACCGTATGAACGATACCATTCCGGGCGTGCGCCTTTCGGGAGAGGTGCTGCTCGACGGGCAATCGATCTACAGCCGAAACACTGATATTCAACGACTGAGGAAAAAGGTCGGAATGGTCTTCCAGCGACCGAATCCTTTTCCTCTTTCCGTTTTCGAGAATGTCGCATACGGTCCGAAGATTCATCGCCTGGCAAACTCCGGCGATCTTCACGAACAGGTGGAGGCAAGCTTGAAACAGACTGGATTGTGGGATGACCTTAAAGGACGCCTGAATGCTTCGGCTCTATCGCTTTCGCCCGAACAGCAGCAGCGGCTGTGCATATCACGCCTGCTTGCAGTAGAGCCCGAAGTCTTGCTCATGGACGAGCCCTGCTCCGCCCTCGATCCAATCGCCACGGCCCAGATCGAGGAATTGTTGATGCAGCTCAAGACCCAGTACACGATTGCGATCGTCACGCATAACATGCAGCAAGCGGCCCGCATTTCCGACGAGACGGCATACATGTTGCTCGGTGAGCTCGTCGAAGTAGGGCAAACCAACGCTGTTTTCACGCGGCCCCGTGATCCGCGCACCGAACAGTATATTTCAGGGAGGTTCGGATAATGACACGTCATTTTGACCAACAGATCGAGGATCTACTGCAGAAACTCGTCCGAATGGGGCGTCTGGCAGAATCCATGATTCAGGTGTCGCTGCGGGCGCTGGTGGAACGCAACGAGTCTCTCTGTGAGGAGGTCCACCATAAGGAAAACGAAGTAAACGAACTTCAAATACAGGTAGACGAGCGTGCCGTGACCCTGACCGCCCTCCAGCAGCCGGTCGGAACCGACGTAAGGTTCCTGTTCATGTCGTCCCGGATAGCGACGGAACTCGAGCGCATCGCCGATCAGGCGGTGAACATATGCGGTAACGCTCATCATGTGCTGCAGGGGTCGCCGCTGAAACCCGTAATCGACCTTCCGGTCATGGGTGAGGTCGCCGAGAAGATGGTGCGTGATAGTTTAGAGGCGCTCGTACGAAAAGATTGCACCCTGGCCAACGAGGTTCTGGTAGAGGAAAGAAAGGTGGACGCGTATCGGGACCAGATATTTCGTATCCTGCTCACGCACATGATGGCAGATCCGGGGACCATCGAGCGCGCGCTTGCTCTCATCCTGATCTCGCGCAACCTGGAGCGCGTCGGGGACCATGCGACGAATATCGCCGAGGAGGTCATATACCTGGTGGAGGGTCGGGAAGTGCGTCATAGTCATGAACTGAAGATACGGGAATCTCCAGCCGGTGAGAAGAATCACGTCGAACCGTGAGGATCGCATTGAACGACCCTTCGCGTCTTCGCGGTTAATTCTGGCTCAGTTTTACCGCGAAGGCAGCGAAGTGCGCGAAGGGCCGTTGGAGGTCCTCCTTGTCCGGGCAGGCTAACGCCTGAACTCGGAACGGACTTCGAAGCCTTTCCAGATCTCGTAGATTGCCGGATAGACGAGGAGCTCGAGAAGGAACGAGGTGAAGATGCCCCCGATCATCGGAGCGGCGATGCGGCGCATCACATCGGCGCCGGCCCCGGCCGACCACAGGATCGGCACCAGGCCCATAAACATCACGCCCACGGTCATGACTTTCGGCCGCAGCCGCTTCACGGCGCCGAACTCGATGGCTTCCTTGAGGTCCGACACGGACCGCATCTTCCCCTGGCGGACGCGCTCCTGAAATGCCAGATCCAGATAGAGCAGCATGAAGACCGCCGTCTCGGCATCGACCCCCAGCAGCGCGATGAGCCCGACCCACACGGCGATACTCATGTTGTAGTCGAGAGCGTAAAGCAGCCAGATCGCCCCGACGGCCGAAAAAGGCACGGCAAGAAGAATGATCAGAGTTTTCACGAACGAGCCGGTGTTGAAGTAAAGCAGAAGGAAAACGATGAACAGTGTCAGAGGAACCACGTAGAGCAGGCGTTCCTTTACCCTCTCCATGTATTCGTACTGGCCGCTCCAGACCAGCTGGTAGCCCGGAGGTAAGGGCACTTCCCCGGCGACACGCCTCTTCGCCTCTTCGACATAACCTCCCATGTCCCGCCCGGCCGCATCGACATAGAGGAACCCGGCCTTGAAGCCTTCCTCGTTCTTGATCATGGGAGGGCCGGTGCGCACGGTCAGCCGGGCCAGTTGAGTCAACGGCACCTGCGCTCCTCCAGGCGCCGGCACCAGGACGCGTTTGAGCTGTTCGAGGTTCCCTCGCAGGCCGCGGGCGTAACGGACATTGACCGGGTAGCGCTCGCGGCCTTCGATGGTGGTGGTTATGTTCTTGCCGCCGATGGCAGTCTCGACGATATCGTTCACATCCCCGGCGCTCAGGCCGTAGCGCGCCGCTTCGCGCCGGTCCACTTCGAAATCCAGATAGTAGCCGCCGGTCACCCGTTCGAAGAAGGCGCTGCGCGTTCCCGGGACTTCCTGCAACACCTTTTCCAGTTTCAGACCGATCTCTTCGATCGTCTCCAGGTCAGGGCCAAGCACTTTGACTCCAACCGGCGTGCGCACGCCCGTCGTGATCATGTCAATCCGGGTGCGGATGGGAAAGAGCCAGGCGTTCGCAAAGGAAGGGATCTGTACGGCGCGGTCCAGCTCCGCAATCAGGTCTTCCCATGGGATCGGGCGCTCCTCGGGCCAGATGCGGCGCAGAGGGTCTTTCAAGAATTCCGGCGTCCAATCCGAGTACCAGCGCCTTTGCCGGACCTTGCGCCACTCGGTCTCCGGCTTCAGAACCACGGTCGTCTCGACCATGCTCAGCGGCGCAGGATCCGTGGCAGTCTCCGCTTTGCCTGCCTTTCCAAAGACGCTGTGAACCTCGGGAAACTGCTTTATCAGCTTGTCCTGGATCTGCAGATACTTGCCGGCCTCGGTCACGGATATCCCCGGCAAGGTGATCGGCATGTAGAGAATGCTCCCTTCGTTGAGCGGAGGCATGAACTCGGAGCCGAGTCTTTGAAAAACGGGGATCGTTGCCAGGAGCAACAACAGCGCTGCGAGAATGACAAACCATTTGTGATTGAGGACAAACCGCACGGCCGGCCGGTACGTCCACATGAGAATCCGGCTGATCGGGTGGCGCTCCTCGCTGTGAATCTTCCCGACCAGCACGGCGTTCAGTGTCCGGCTCAGCCATCGCGGGCGGAAAGAGAGCTCTCGAGTGCGCATGAAGAGCAGTCGCAGCGCCGGGTCCAGCGTGATCGCCAGAACGGCGGCGATGGCCATGGAAAAGTTTTTCGTGAAAGCCAGGGGCTTGAAGAGTCTCCCCTCCTGCGCCTGCAGCGCAAAGATCGGCATGAATGAAACAGCGATCACCAGCAGGGAAAAGAAGCTGGGGCCGCCGACTTCTTTTACGGCGTCGACAATGACGCGCGCGGCGCTCCCCGGGCGGCCCGCCGCCTCCCAGTGTTCGAGCTTCTTGTGGCTCTGCTCGACCACGACGATGGCCGCATCCACCATGGCGCCGATAGCGATGGCGATCCCGCCGAGCGACATGATGTTGGATGTCGTTCCCGATATGCGCATCGGGATAAAGGAGAGGATGACGGCCACCGGGATCGTGATTATCGGAATGATGGCGCTTGGGATGTGCCAGAGGAAGATGAGGATCACGATGCTGACGATCACAAGCTCCTCGATCAGCGTATGCTTGAGAGTCTCGATCGATCGCCGGATCAGGCCGGTTCGATCGTACGTCACTGCGACCTCCACGCCTTCGGGAAGAGACGCTCTGTTTTGCTCCAGTTTTTCTTTGACCCGCCCGATGACCTCCATCACGTTCTGCCCGTAGCGCACAACGACGATCCCCCCGGTGACTTCCCCTTCCCCGTTCAGCTCCGCGATGCCGCGCCGCATGTCGGGCCCGAGCTGAACGCCGGCGACGTCTTCCACTCGGATGGGCGTGCCTCTTCGGTCAGTTCCGACCGCCAGGCTCCGGATGTCTTCCAGCGACTGTATGTAGCCGCGCCCGCGCACCACGTATTCCTTGCCGGTAAACTCGACAACCCTGCCGCCGACTTCGTTGTTGCTGTTGCGAATCACCTCAATCACTTTGTTGAGAGGGAGATTGAAAGCCTGCAGCTTGTTTGGATCGAGGGTCACCTGGTATTGCTTCACGTGTCCGCCCACAGGCGCGACTTCCGCCACGCCGGGAACGCTTTCCAGCCAGTAGCGGACGTACCAGTCATTGAAGGTGCGCAGCTGCCAGAGGTTATTTGTCCCGCCGCGGTCCACCAGGGCATACTCGAAAGCCCAGCCGACTCCGGTGGCGTCCGGCCCAAGCGTGGGCGTGACGCCTTCCGGGAGTTTCCCGCTGATTTTGCTCATGTATTCGAGAACGCGGGTTCGCCCCCAGTAAATGTCCGTCCCCTCATCGAAAATCACCGTTACGTAAGAGAACCCATAGTCGGACGCGCCTCGGACCACGCTCACGTGAGGGGCTGCCAGCATAGCCGACACAATCGGGTAGGTAATCTGGTCTTCGACCAGGTTGGGACTGCGGCCGGGCCATTCCGTGTAAAGGATCACTTGGGGGTCGGACAGATCGGGAATCGCATCGAGGGGGATGTGGAGCATGGACCAGACGCCGATGACAACCGCGCTCGCGATCAAAAGAACTACGAGCAGGCGGTGCGCGGCGCAGTATTCGATGATGCGGTCGATCACGACTCGTTCCCCCGCTAGTTTCTGTCGCAAGACCGAGGACCCCGAAGGGGTCCAGCAGGAAAGCCCAGGGCGCAAGCCCTGGGTTCACAATTCACATTCCGAAAGCCCTCAAAGGGCGTGCTTGCGTTACTGCCTCGGCTGTTCCCAGGGCTTGCGCCCTGGGCTTTCCTGAGCCGCCCCTTCGGGGCTAGATTCACGACAGGGCTCCCTCCTATCGGGCGATGATGCTGAACTGGGCCGATCCCAGGAACTCTCCGGCGCGCTCGACGGTGACGGTAGTCTGCCAGGTCCACGCCAGCGGTATCTTTAAGGTCCCCGAATACTCGCCGTTTCCTTTCGAGGCGAGCACGGCTTCCGAATTCATAGGTGGCATGGAGCCCATGGCGGGCATGGAAACCCTCACACGGACCGAAGCGTCGTGGACCGGAGATCCCCGGACATCCGCCACTCTTACCCAGACCGAGTTGTCGCCCACCTTGGCAGGAGAGGGATCGGTGCGCAGCTGGATTTGAAGCTGTTCAGCAGGCTTTGCGGCGGCAACCTGCGGCGCGCCCATGTTTCCGAAAGCCCCTTTGAGCCTGCTTTCCGAGTCGAGAATGAAGTTGGCTGCGGTGGCCACTCGTTCGCCCGATCTCAGGCCTTCCGTGATGGCGTAGTAGCCTTCCGCCTGTACTCCGAGCTTCACCTTTCGCGGCTCGAAGTAGCCATTGCCTTTGTCTACGAAGACGTACTGTTCTGTGCCGGTATCGAACACCGCGTCTTCCGGAACGGTCAACTGCCGGCCCAGATTGATGCGCAGCTTCACGTTTACGAACATGTCAGGCTTCAGCGCATAGCTCGGATTGGGGAACTCCATGCGAATCTGCCCCGTCCGGGTCGCCGGATTCAAATACGGGTAGACATAGTTGACCGTGCCGCGCAAGGGCGGGGCGCCCTGTTCATACGGCATTTCTATTTCCGTCTTTTCTCCTGTCTTCACCAAAGGAAGTTCGTATTCGTAGATCTCTCCCAGCGCCCAGACTCGGGAGAGATCGACGATGGTGTAGAGATCCATTTCCGGACTGACATAGCGCCCGTGATGGTACGCGGCTCGTTCCGTCACCAGGCCGCCGACGGGCGAGTAAACGGTGAGCGTCCGCAGGGCTTTGCCCTCCTTTTCCAGCCTTGAAACCTCCTCGTCGGTTACGTCCCACAGGCGCAGGCGTTGCCGGCTCGCCTCCACGAGGCTGCGGGCGCCTGTGGTGACCCGCTCAAAAGAGCTGCTCGCGAGATCTTTCTGCGCCCGCAGCGCCAGCAGATACTCCTCCTGTGTTGCCACCAGGTCCGGGCTGTAGAAGGTGAACAGGGGATCCCCCTGCCTGACGAATTTGCCGGCGAAATCCACGAAGACGTGCTCGATCCATCCGCTGACCTTCGTGTGAATGTGCGTGACTCTGGTTTCGTCATAAGCGATCTTGCCGGCCGCGCGTATTTCCTTGGCCAGATGACGGTAGCCCGCCGGCTCGGTGCGCACTCCGGTCAATTGCTGTTGCTGCGGCGCCACGAAGATCGTGTTTGGCCTTCCGGATGCGCCCATTGGCGCGGGGGATTCGGCTGCCATCGCCGATTTCTCCTTCTTGACAAGCTGCATGCTGCAGATCGGGCAATTGCCGGGCTTGTCCGACTGATAGTCTTTGTGCATCGGGCAGTAGTAGACATCCCGTAGGGCGGCGGTGCCGGCCGGGTGCGCCTTTCCAGGCAGCAGCCGCTCGACCCACTCCGGGCGGCGCAACCTTTCGCCATAGAACTGCCACGCAACACCTGTGGCTCCCGCGATCAGGATCAGCGCCAGGAGCGCGCCCGTCAGAAGGTCCCGCCAGTCCCGTCTTTCTCCAGTTTCAGTGGGGGCAGGCTCGGCGCGCCGGTCTTCCTGAGCCAGCCGCAGAATTTCAAGAGGATCCTTCGTTTCATCCGTATCCATTTATGTTTTCCTCCTGTTAATTCTTCGCGATTCTTTGCGCCTTCGCGCCTTTGTGGTGGATTGGACGCTGCCTTTACTCTCCAGCAAGCTCGACTCCGACGAGCGGCTCGAGCTGAGCAAGCGCCTTCTGATACTCCGCAAGGTGCTCGTGCCGGGTCAGCTCATAGTTGAGCACTCGATTCCATGCGGCCAGCAGAGTAATGAAATCCACTTTTCCAACTTCGTAGTTGGCGATAGCCGACTCCAGAGAGAAAGACGACTGGCGAAGGATCGCTTCGTCGTATAGCTTGAGCAGACGCCCGGCCGTTTCAGCCATGAGATAAGCGCTCTCGACACGGTAGAGGGTCTGCGCCCGCGTGTTCTGATACGCGGCGCGGGACCGAGCCGCGTTGGCGGCGGCTTCCTCAATCTCATAGCGCTGCTTGCTGCCGAAATAGAGAGGGATCTTCAGGGTTCCGCCGATCGTCCAGTAATCCCGATTACCGCCGCGGTTGTGGTAGACAAAGGTCACGCCGAAGTCCGGGTACTTGCCCTTGCGAGCCAGGTCCAGGGCGGAGGCATCGCGCTCGATCGCTCGCTGCTCCGATTCCAGGAGCGGAAAATTCTGCTCGGCCAGGCGAGTGAGATCTGCGAGGCCGTACGCGAGGGAACTCTGCTGAATTTCGCCCGGGCGCGCGAGAGGCGTGTCGTTCGGGCGATCCAGCAGGCTGTTCAGCAAGGCCTCGGATGTCTTCAGGCGCTGCTGCAGGGCGATCAGGCGTTCGTCGAGCCGGGAAATCTCCACCCCGGCATCGAGGACGTCCTGCTGAATCCCTTTGCCCACCGAGTACCGGGTCGAAGCAACCTTCTCGACCTGCTCGAGGAGGCTTCGTTCCCTTTCGACCACTTCGAGGCTCTTGTGAACGGCATACAGTTCGTAAAAGGCGGATTTCACCTCGGAGACAACGCGCAGTCTTGTGAAGCGGTAGCGGGATTCCTCCGCGCTCGCCTCCAGGCCGGCGACCTTCCTTCGGAGCGCGCGCTTACCGGGATACGGGAATTCCTGGTTGAAGCCGGCGTAGACTTCACTGAAGCCGGCGTCCGGATCGCCCAGCGTCGTGAACGGAAGGATGTTCCCTTCGTTCATCTGGCCGAACATCATTTCAGGGTCGGGGAGCGCGCCCGCCGGAGACACGCGCGAGCGCGCGGCATCAACCGCGCGCCCTGCGGCCCGGATCTCGGGATTACGATCCAGGGCCTCGCGGACCAAGTCCTCGAGGCGCATCCTTTCGCTCTGCTGCGGCGCGCTGTATGTCGCTGAAGCCTGGAGAACCCAAAAAACGATTGCAAAGCAAACCGATGTTTTCCTTTTCATAGGATCGGACCGTCACATTGAATGTTTCTGGCGTAACCCGGCAACCGCAGACGCTTGCGCATTGGATCGACACGCCTCTGCAGTTACAAAGCCAAGGCTGTAAGGGAGCGAAAGGCGGACTTCTCCCCAGCTACGGAAAGACTACGGAGAGGTGACGGATCGGGTTAAATCAGGAAGACTGCCTTAAGCTTGACGAGATCGCGCGGTGGTAGTTTGAGAGGCGCGCCGCGCGAGTCCCGTTGGTTTGAAGAAACCGGGCTCACTGGAACGGTCTGTGGGATCTGTGTGCGCAGGACGGCGAGATATTTCGAACCGGTCTGAAGCGACGCGGCGACCCGCTGAAATACGCCGAGCGCTCTTGAGTTCCTTTCCTTCCGGCAGCACGCCTCGGGACTGCTCATGCCGCGGTCATTATGACACGTGGCGTTCGATGCGCAGCACTGCGCGGCATCCACGTCCCCGGGGCTGCCACATAGCAAACCAAAGTTCAGGCTCAGGAGCGCGAGTAAAGTAGCAAGGGTGGTAATCTTTCTGCCCATGACTGACGAGAAGTATAACAAGAAATGGGGACAGTCACCAGAATCCCCAATCTGCTCTTGTTCCTGCCTGCGCGAATAATTTCGGGATTTCGGTGACTGTCCCCGATTCCGATCGGAGCTTTCATCAAAATGGTTGCCGGAACCGCTGTACGATGTCGAGCAGCATTGCCAGCTTCACCGTGTAGTCCGAAAGTCCGGCGATATATTTCAGCGCCGCCTCGAAGTCGTCTCGGGCGTACTCGGCGACGAGAGTGCGCTCTAAGTTATCTGCCGCCGCGCGTGGCGGACCGGCGCCCACGGATGGAGCCTGCTCCGAAGGGCGGGGCGCCTGGCGCAGATCGTCAACAAGCACGAAACCTTCGCGATAGAGCTTCGGCTGGACCTCCCCCTCCACCTCTGCCCACACGCGTATGAGCGGGGTCATGAGTTGCGCCCGCTTCTCCAGAGGCTCGACCCCAACCAGGAGACTGTGCGCGCCTTCGAGGGCGATTGATGCGAGATCCGGATCTTGAAAGCTGAGTTGTTGCGCGGCCCTGATCAGGTGCTGGAACTGCTCGGGCTGGAGCTCGGCAGCGAGCTTTTTTGCCGCCGATGATGGATCGCTGCCTGCAAGGCTGCGGATCTTCGCCATCACCGGGCCAATCTCGCGCTGAGTGGACGGCCCAACATAATAGCCGCGCATCGCCGAGACTGTTTCCGGCGGCGGGCCGGGACGTAGGGCATTGGGGCCATAGAGCGCGTCGATCCCTCCGATGCCATCGAGCTTCGTCTTCAGGTCGGGATTTGCGGCAATCAAGCGCAGAGCCAGCCCTGGACCGAGCCGGCCATTCTGAAGCATCCTTACGATCGAGGTCTCAGCACTCGTAAGATCCATGCGCCCGCCTTCCGGCGTCTGGATCGTAGTGCCGCCCGGACCTCCGCCCGATTCTTTCGAAATCCGCGCAAGTGCCGTAGCGGCGGTGACCGTACGCTCCGGGTCAACCATTGTTAAGAGCGGTAGAAAGTTCATGTACTCGGAAAGCAATCTCGGATCGGGCGCAGCCCGGTCGAGCTGGCCGATCATCTGATCGACGAGACGCAGGGCGTCCTCACGCCTTCCCGATTGACTGAGGTGCATGGCCAGCCGTGCCCTTACCATCGGGTCAAGTGTGCCCGAACGCTCTAGCTCTTCGAGGCGCGGCACGAGCTCCTCGGGGTTGCTCATGCCGATCCGGCGGATGGACTGCTTTGCGAGCTCTGTTTCGAAATTGCCGCGCACCTCAGCCGCCGCCGGGCCCAGGTGAGTCGGAGGTTCAGGCCAGGATCGTCCTAAGACGGCCGCGCGGTTGGCGTCGACCTCGGAGAGTGATGCCAGCAAAGCCTGGGCCGCCTGGCTCTGTTGCCTGTAGGCGGCTTCGTCCGGCGCCTCTGCGGCGGCACGCCGAAGGTCCGTATATAACTGCTCGAGCTTCTGGCGGGCAGCCGTGCGGTGGAGTTGCGGCCACAGAGGGGCGAGCTGAGCGAGCTGGGCAACCGCCGCCGGGTCCATGCGGCCAACAATGCTGGTGGCTTCCTCCAGCGCCCGGCGCGCCTGACGGAGACGTTCCGGCGTGATGTGCATGCGGTGTGCGGACCTTCGCAGCTCCTTGTCGTTTGAGGTCGCGACAGTGGATTGCTGTGCAAAAGCCGGAATAGCGAGAAGCAGGGCTAGGACGAGAGAAAAGAGCTTTGCCGGTCGAGACATCCTGCACCTCCAGGTTCGCAAAGAAATCTCGGTTGAGAATAACAATGTCAGAGGCTTGACGAAAATTCAACAGGGATACCCGGACACACGGCGGTTCTCGCATATAAACTCGCGCGAGAAGCAATCCGCGCTCGGACCCGAAGCAGTACGACATCGTGCGGGCCTAATTAGTTTCTGGCGCGAAACCAAGGACCCTGAAGGGGTCCAGCAGGACAGCCCAGGGCGCGAGCCCTGGGGTTCAAGGTCCAGATTGCGGAAAGCCCTGAAAGGGCGGCGCAGGGAGTTCGGTCCCAACTCCAGATAAATGCTCGTCATAAGGCACCTCTTTGGTACCGGGACCAACTGCATCGCCCCTTCGGAGCTTCTGTTGTTACTGTGCTTGTTCCCAGGGCTTGCGCCCTGGGCTTTCCTGAGTCGCCCCTTCGGGGCTAGTTTCGCGCCAGAAACTAACTAATTAAGTCTTCCACGCACCCAACCGATCTAGGCTTCCCTTGATGGTCCCGACAAACGACCTAGTGTTTACGGATCAGCCTCACTCCCGCTACGGCTTTTCGCGGGTCTGGAGCTTGACATGCCGCGAATTGTAACTAGCATGTTCCGATACAAAGATTCAATTTGCGCGTTGGGCACAATGCGGGACTGAGCCTGCCCATCTTTCTCAACCTGAACTTTTGAGGAGCGAATATGAGCGCGTCAATCCGCAGCGTGTTCCGCAAACTAAGAGGCTTACAGTTTCTCATGGCATTTGCTGCAATGCCATGCCTGGCCCAGCAAGACAGAGGGACGATCTTGGGAATCGTCCAGGACACTTCCGGGTCCGTAATCGCAGGGGCGGCCGTTGTGGTCACAAACCAGGAAACGGGAAGAGAGTTCAGGCTCATCACTGATTCCAGCGGGCTGTTTGTGGCACCCGAGATTCCCGTCGGGACCTATCGGGTCGCCGCGTCTTTGCAGGGATTCAAGACAAAGGTGCAGGAGGGTATTGCTTTGCGCGTTTCCGACCGCACCCGGTTGGTGATGACTCTGGAGCTTGGAGAAGTCAAGGATACGGTCACAGTGACTGGCGAAACTCCCTTGATCGAAGCCGCTTCGAACACCCTTGGGGGAACAATTGAAAGGTCCCAGGTCGAAAACCTTCCGCTCAACGGGCGCGACATCAACGTGCTTCTGGCGCAGATTCCTGGCGTCAACCTGCGCGGCAACTTGTTCCAGCAGAGCATGAACGGTCTGAACACGGGCGGCCAATCCGTGAGCCTTGTGACGTTTCTAATGGACGGCGTGGACGCCAGCCGTGTGGACGCCCAGACCATCACCATCACCTACGGAAGAAGCCAGAACCGCATCGCCCGGGTGAACGCCGAGGGCGTTCAAGAGTTCCGCATATACCAGAACTCCTTCTCGGCGGAATTCGGCTCCTCCACCGGGGCCGCGGTGAACATCATTACCCGGTCCGGGGGCAACTCCTTCCACGGCAGCGCCTTCGAGTTCCTGCGTAATGAGAAACTCGATGCGCGCAACTACTTCAACCGGTGCACCACTCCGGGCTGTATCCAGCCGCAAAAGCCCGCTTTCCGTTTGAACCAGTTCGGCGGCTCGCTCGGCGGGCCAATCGTTAAGGACCGGGCGTTTTTCTTCGCCTCCTACGAAGGGATCCGCCAGCGCACAGGGACAACTCTTGTGTCTCTCGTGCCTACGCAGGCATTCCGCGACAGCCTGCCAGCCGTACTGCGGCCGGTGGCTGACATGCTGCCGCTTCCGAACGCGGGAGCATCGGCTGACCCGCGCGTGGCGTTCCGCAACGAGGGGCGCTCAGGCTTCCTGGACGAGGACTCGGGGTTTGCGCGGGTGGACTACGATCTGAGCGACAAAGATCGTTTGAGCGCTCGCTACAGCGCGAACTCGTCCCTGACGAAGACCCACTTCGGCGTGGGCACGGGTCAAATCGCGCCTTCCGACGGGCTCCTGCAGAACGCAAAAATCACTTATACCCGCACCTTTAACCCCACGCTCGTCAATGAGGCAAGCTTCGCCTTCAACCGCATGCACATCGACCCCCGAGGCTCGATCGACCCCACGGTGACGGCGTTTCCTGTCACCAGTGTGGGAGGCATGGCCGGTATCGGCCCGGCGCTCTTTGACCTGTCGATGGTGGGCAACTCCTTCACCTCATTGGACACGCTTTCGTGGGTGAATGGGCGCAATCAGTTCAAGTTCGGGACGCAGATCACTCGCAATCAGCACAACAAGGCGCTGTTCCAGCAAAAATTGGTCTCGTATGCGAACCTGGACGACTTTACCAGGAACAGTCCGAGCTCCGTAGGCCTCCTCGGTTACGACCGGACCGGGCTCAGGAACACCTACTACAACTTCTTCGTCGAGGATAACATCCAGGCCACGCGCAAGCTCTCGGTAATGGCCGGCCTGCGCTACCAGTTCGAGACCTCGCCCGCGGATGCCAACAATCGGCAGGCTAACTTCGACCCGGTCACGGGGCTGGATCGCCCGGGAGCCCAGTTGATGGACATGCCCAAAACGAACTTCGGACCGCGCTTGAGCTTTGCGTATTCACCGTTCGCTTCGGGCAAGACGGTGGTGCGCGGCGCCTACGGAATCTACTACGTGAACTTCAATGCCACGTTGGTGCAGAATACGCCCATCAACACCGGGCGGCCCACAGTCGTTTCGCTGACCCGGGTCCAGGAACCCAACCTGGTGGGCTTCCCGTTCCCAGACGTTTCCAGCTTCTCGGGGGTGCGGACCCTCAGCGCGGTGCAAAGGGACTGGAACACTCCTTACGTCCAGAACTGGAACTTCAACATCCAGCAGGAGCTTGCGGCCAATCTGCGCCTGCAAGTCGGCTATGTGGGCAACAAGGGCACCCATATCATCACCCCGGCGATGGAGCTGAACCGTTTTTCCCCGGGCACAGCCATTCGACCGCATCCCGAGTTTGGCAGCATTAGCTACCTGCGAGCCAACGGCATCAGTAATTACAATTCGATGCAGGTGGCCCTGACCAAGCGGCTGTCGCACCGTCTGCAGTTCAATGTGAACTACACCTGGGGGCATGCTCTGGATGATTCTCCTCCCATCTTTTCCGCGAACTCCGATGACCACAACGTCCGGCTCGACTACGGCACGACGGAGTCCGATGTCAAACATCTCCTGTCATTCGATTACGTCTATGAGATCCCAGCGGCACGCGGGCTGCCGCGCTGGCTGAGCGAGGGCTGGCAGATTAACGGCCTCACGGAAATGCGCGGCGGCCTGCCCATCAACGTCATGTGCGGGTGCGACCCCTTGCACGTAAGTCAGTTCAACTCGCGAGCCGACTTTGTTCCCGGAGCACCGCCCCTGCCAAGCGCTGTTGACATTCCAAATAGGCAGCTCAATTTCGCCGCATTTACGGCGCCACCCGACGGTCGAATTGGAAACGTGGCCAGAGGCGCGTTTCGCGGGCCGGCCATTTACAATTTCGATTTCTCGGTCTTCAAGAAGTTCCAGATTGAGCGGCATCAGTTTCAATTCCGCGCCGAGTTCTTCAACATTTTTAACACGCCGCAATTCAACCTTCCGGGGTCGATCACAGTATCACCGGGCAACTTTGGCGTAAGCACCAGTACGCTGACTACGGTCAGCAACTTCGGGACTCAGCGCCAGATCCAGTTCGGGCTGCGGTATAACTTCTGAGGAGACCCATGGAAGTTATTCGGCGACCCACTTTACATGACGTGATCGTCATCGGTTCCGGCGCCTCGGGCGGGATGGCGGCCTGGAATTTGACTCGTCAGGGCATCAATGTGCTCATGCTCGATGCCGGCCAGCGCTTCAACCGCGCTGATTTCTGGACGCATGTGGCTCCCTACGAATGGCGGGAACGCACGCATCGGGGTGAAAAGCCTCCAGAATTTTTCCTGTCCGAACAGGAGCAACCTCTGCTGACGCCTCCAGCGCAGCCTTATCGTCTGCTCCGGGTGTGGGGACATGGCGGGAAGACCAATGTCTGGGGGCGAGTCAGCCTCAGATGCTCCGACCTCGACTTTAAGTCGGCGGAGCGGGATGGCTGGGAAATCCCCTGGCCCATCGGCTACAAAGACATTGCTCCCTATTACGACAAGGTTGAGCAGTTGATTGGAGTTTGCGGCGGAGATGACGATTCCGATTCCCTTCCCGGAAGCAAATACCATCTGCCGGCACCCAGGTTGCGCTGTGGAGAATGGCTTCTGAAGAACGCCGCAGCACGCGTTGGCATCCCCGTCGTAAACATCCGCAGGGCGGTGCTCACGAGAGATCATCGAGGCTTTCGGAAGTGCCATTACTGCGGGGCCTGCGGGCGAGGTTGCGACACAGCCAGCTTTTTTAATTCAGCCGACCACTTGCTGCCATTTGCGCTGGAAACCGGGCGTCTCGAGCTACGGTCGAACGCGGTGGCCGCTCGCATTCTCGTCGATGGCGAAGGCAAAGCGGCCGGTGTTCAGTACTTTGATCGGCACTCAAAGCGGGAGTCTCAGGTGCGCGGCAAGGTCATCGTGCTTGCTGCGTCCTGCGTCGATTCCACGCGCATTCTACTGAATTCCAAATCGAGCCTTTATCCAAACGGGATTGGCAACAGCTCTGGAGTCATTGGGAAATACTTGTGTGATCAAGTCAGATTGACCGTGAGGGCCTTCCTGCCGGAACTCTATGGCCGCGCGGCCGGCAACGACGATGGTATTGGGGGCGAACACATCTACATGCCTCGTTTCAACCATCGTGGCGCAAAGCGGGACTATTTGCGAGGATTCGGCGTGCAGTTTTGGGGTTCAGGTTGTCAGCCAGGCGCCAGCCATTTTGCCGGCAGCGTGCCGGGCTTTGGTTCTTCATTCAAGAAAGAAATAAAACACCGCTATCCTGCCACAGTGGCTCTGTTTCCATTTGGTGAGGTCCTGCCGCGGCCCGACAATTACGTCACGGTCGAGGGGACTCCCCTTGACCAATACGGTGTGCCTCTACCCAAGATCGTGTACTCCTTTGGCGAAAACGAACGGAAGATGGTGGCGGATATTTACGACACGCTTGAGATGATCCTCAGGGAGGCGAAAGCGGAGATCTATCATCTCGATCGCAGTCGCATGGATCCCCCTGGCTCGTCCATCCACGAACATGGCACTTGTCGCATGGGCAGCGATCCGAGGAGAGCGGCTCTAAATCAGTTTTGCCAGATGCACGACGTGAAAAATCTCTTCGTGGTCGATGGAAGCGCCTTTACGACCGCTACCGAGAAGAACCCGACTTTAACCATCCTGGCGCTATCCTGGCGGGCAACGGACTATCTGGCGGATGAGGCGAAGAAGGGAAACCTGTAACAGGCAGATTCAGGTGGGAGGATCAGGTCTTGATCTGATCCCCACCGAGAAAGCAACTGGGCCAGCCCAGCGAGGTATGGAATGGGTCAATCGAGGCGGTCACATGCGCGGTCCCGAAAGCTCATCGGCCTCACGGCGGCTCTGGCTGTGGGTCTGTTACTCTCTTCCAGTACCGGCTTCCGCGGCGCGAGCGCGTTCACGTTTCCAAGTCCTCTTCGACTTCTCATCGTTACGGGAGGCCATGATTTCGAGGAAGCTGCCTTTTTCCGTGTGTTTGATGAAATGAATGGAATTACCTGGACCCACGCGAGTTTTGGACACGGCGCGGAGCAGAAGCTGGAGCTGGAAAACTCTGGAGCTTATGACGTGGCCGTCTTTTATGATATGCACCAGGACCAGGAGCCCCACTCTCGGGAATGGCTCCAGGTCCTCGAAAAAGGCAAGCCCACCGTTTTCTTGCATCATGCTTTGGGCTCATACGTGAAATGGGAAGATTACGGAGAAATCGTTGGGGGAAGGGCGAACTTTGGCAGAGACGTCGTGAAATGGGCTCCCCACACCACGTTTCAGCACGATGTGAGTTTCCGAGTTCACATTGCCGATCGGAATCACCCGATCACTGAGGGGCTCCAGGATTTTGAGATTCTCGACGAAACCTATAATCACTTTGCTGTGAATCCAGGAGTCCATGTGCTTCTGACCACGGACCACCCGACCAGCGAGACGGTCATCGGTTGGACGCACCACTATAAGAGGTCACCGATTGTTTACCTCCAGCTAGGGCATGGGCCCTCCGCATATAACAATCCGAATTTCAGAACATTGGTGGCCAGGTCGATTCGTTGGGCAGCTGCCGAGCTCCGGAAGTGACGCTGGCCAGTAGACGTATGACCAAGACGGTTGTCGTTGCCGGAGCGCTTGACACCAAAGGCAGGGAATTCGCCTTCGTCAAAGAACTGATTGAGGCTCACGGTCTCTCAACACTCGTGGTGGACTTCGGAGTCCTCGGCCATCCTGCGATCCAGCCGGACATCAGCAATGCAGAGGTGGCCCGGGCAGGCGGTGGAGACCTGCAGCAGTTACGAACCTCCAAGAACAAAGCCGAAGCCATGAAAATCATGACCGCCGGCCTGACTGACGTGGTGCGGGACCTGCACGCGAAGGGGCGGTTGCAAGGCATCCTGAGCATGGGCGGTACTGGAGGCACGGCCATTGCGACGGCCGCAATGCGGGCTTTGCCCGTGGGCGTG
>QHZE01000150.1 GCA_003225335.1 Acidobacteriota bacterium | reverse complement strand
AGGGCATGGGACCTCCGCATATAACAATCCGAATTTCAGAACATTGGTGGCCAGGTCGATTCGTTGGGCAGCTGCCGAGCTCCGGAAGTGACGCTGGCCAGTAGACGTATGACCAAGACGGTTGTCGTTGCCGGAGGCTTGACACCAAAGGCAGGGAATTCGCCTTCGTCAAAGAACTGATTGAGGCTCCGAACCTCACCGACGCAGACGCGGAGGTCGTCCCTGGGAGCGTCCCGCGGAGCGGAACTTTTGTATGGCCGCGCCTCGGTGCAGGGCAAGAGGGATACCAGTTATTCGTCGCGCAATGCAACAACCGGATCTACCGTCGCGGCCCGCCGAGAGGGGAAGTACGATGCGGCGGCCGTGACAATCAGCATCAGAATCGCCACGCTGGTGTATACGGCGGGGTCGATCGGCTTAAGGTCGAAGAGCAGCGTCTCCATATAACGCGTCAACGCGACCGACGCCCCCAATCCGATCACGATGCCAGCACTTGCCACGGTCAAACTCTCACTGAGTATCTGCCCGAAGATCCTGAGCCGATCGGCTCCGAGGGCGACGCGCACGCCGATTTCACGCGTTCGTTGACTCACCGTATAAGAGATCACTCCGTAGATCCCGATGCAGGCCAGCGCAAGCGCGCTCAGACTGAACGCGGCGACGAGCCATGCCTGGACGCGGGGCTGCGCACCTGCGGCGGCGATGCGTTCCTCCATCGTCTCTATCCCAGCGACGCCTTGATCGGCATCGACCCCGTGAATTTCCCCTTTGATAGCGGCAATCAGCAAACGCGGATCGGTCGAGGTCCGAATCACCAGGGACGCCAAGGGGAACGGCAGCTGAGTATTGGGCAGAAAGAGACACGGCTCGGGCTTGGATTGCGGATTCCGATGACGGATGTCTGCCACCACTCCGACGATTTCAACCTGGCCCGCGTCGTTCCAGGAAACGGTAAGGCGCTTCCCAAGCGGATTCTCGGAGCCGAAGAGCGCTTGCGCGGCAGTCCGATTCAGGACGCCAACGTGCGTTCCCCCGAAACGATCCTGGTCTCCGAAATCCCGGCCCATCAGCATCGCAATGCCCATGGTCCGGAAATAATCGGGCATCACGATCGAGATGTCGCCGGACGGACGGTTCGCGCGCGCTGGCTCGGGCAGGTCTGCACGGTAGTACCACGTGGCGGAATTGACGCCCGCCATCGGCGGGATGCTGATGGAGCTTGCGGAGACGACCTGGGGCAAGGTCCGCAGGCGGCGCAGAATGTCGTCGACCACCTGCGTTTGCGATGTCGGCTTGCCGGGCAGCAGCACCATGCGGACGGTGATGACGCGCTCAGGGTGGAAGCCGAGTTCGACCTGATGAAGCCGGAGAAGGCTGCGGATCATCAACCCGGCGCCGATCACAAGCACAAGGGCTACTGCGACCTCGGTAACAACCATGATCTGGCGAAAACGTCGCTGGCGCGGAGCCACGGAACGGCCGCCGCTCCGCAAACTCTCCGACAAATCGCCACGACCGGAAAAGAACACCGGGACCATCCCGAACAGGAGACCGATGGTCACGCACAGAATGATCGCGAACCAGAGAACGGTGGAATCGGCTGCGATTTCGTGGACGCGGGGCAGAGGGAAATCAGCGGGTAGGGTGGCGAGCAGTGCGCGCAGTCCCCAGGTCGCAGTCACGGTTCCAAGCAGACCGCCGGCCCCGGCAAGAATAAGGCTCTCCACCGTGAGTTGGTGCGCAAGGTGCCATCGTCCTGCGCCCAACGCCAGCCGTACGCTCATTTCGCGATCGCGTCCCAGCGCGCGCATGAGCAACAGATTCGCCACGTTGGCACAGGCGATCAGCAGAACGAGCAAGACTGTCGCGAACAAGACTTGCAACAGAGGCCGGATCCGCCCGACGGTCTGCTCGTGCAGAGGCGTCACCGTCGCGCTATGTCCCGCATTCATGGCGGGATTCTCGGCGGCCGTCACGGCGGCGATGCTTATCATCTCCGCACGCGCACTGTCCAACCCGACGCCCGGGAGCAAGCGCGCCACGACTTGGAAATCGCGGCCGCTGTACTCAGCCCGCAGCGAAGTGAACACTTCGACCCGCCGGTCCGGAAAGGCGAAGTCCGGTGGCAGTACGCCGATGATCTCGTGGTGCGCGCCGCCGATGGAGACTCGCCGGCCGATGACGCTCGCCTCTCCACCAAAGCGGCGCTGCCAGAAACCGTGACTCAGGACGGCAAGCCGGGGGCTTGAGGGACCCTCCTCTCCTGAAGCGAAGCCGCGGCCCAGGAATGGTTCAACGCGGAGGACGCGGAAAAAGTCTGCTGTCACGTTCGCTCCGGTGATCTGAATGGGCTCATCACCGCCCAACAGATTCTTCGGACCTTGGTTGTATGCGGCCATCGAAGCAAACGATCGGGCCCGCTCTTTCCAGGCTCTAAAGTTGAGGATCGATACGACATTCTGACCGGCACTCCGCGGCGACTTTTCCCACAGCATGACGAGTCGATCGGGATCGGGAAATGGCAGAGGCCGGATGATCACGGTGTAGAGCACGGTAAACATTGCCGTGGTCGACCCGATGCCCAAAGCAAGTGCGGCGAGGGCGAGGAGAGTGAATCCAAACGATCTGCGCAGGCCTCGCACGGCGTATCGCGCGTCCTGCCAGAGCCTTTCGAGCGAGGTGAAGGTCCACATTTCGCGGGTTACCTCCTTTACGAGGGAGACATTTCCGAAGTCCTTTGCGGCGTTGAGCCGGGCAGTTTCCGCCGCATCACCGGCATCCATTCGTTGCCGGATATCGATTCTACTACCACAGGCGCCCAAGGGAGCGTGATCGCCTGAGACAGCGGCAACTATAGCTTGCTGGGAAAAGGCACACGCCAGAGATTCCTTCGCTAGTCACGGGTAGACCCCGCCGTCACACCTGGATCAGGGAACGCGGAGCAGCGATCGCACGCCGGCCATTACCGTCTCCCAAGCCGGCGCTTGCGGGTTGATCCCGTCGAAATGGCCGGCGCCTTCCGTAGTTGGCATGCGAACCGGGTCGCCCGCTTTCTCAGCCGCGGATAGCGCGTTATGCGTCCTTCTGGCGCTTGGGTCTATGCTGACCGACTCGGCGGGAGAGCGTATTTTCTCCCTGCCACATCCCGGATTCGTAAGATAATCCCGTAGTACTCTGCTGCTCGTTCCGGCGCCGATAGGGCACTCAAGCCGAGCGACAAGACTGGAATGCACGATGGCCAAGACCGACTTCAAGTCCGTTGACGAATACATTGCCTCGCAACCTGCCGCCGTGCAGGGCATACTCGGGCGCGTGCGGAACGCCATCCGCGAGGCTTTGCCCGGAGCCGAGGAAGTGATCTCCTACCAGATCCCCGCGTACAAACTGCGTGGCGGCCGGGTGCTCTTTTTCGCCGGATGGAAGCAGCACTACTCGCTCTATCCCGCCGGCGAACGTCTCGTCGCAGCGTTCAGGGACGAGCTTGCATCGTACGAGGTCAGTAAGGGCACAATCCGCTTCCCGCTTTCCCAGCCCGTCCCGGTGAAGTTGATCGGACGCATCGCCAAGTTCCGCGTGAAGGAAGTCGCCGAGCGCGAGAAAGCGAAGAGGGCCGCGCCGAAGAAGCGCTAGCCACGCTAGCCCGCGCTAGGTTGGCGCCGGCCAGGCTGTCGGAACAAATTAAGCGGCTTGTGAAAAGTCCGAGAGCGGACGCAAGGCGTGCCTATCCCCACAATGCTGCCATGGAGAAAGCTCCATCTCGCGGAAAAGGTCAGATTCGCAGGAAAGGTTCAATTGAGCTAAATTAGTACTCATGAGAATGTTGTGTCAGCTTCTCTGCATTGGTGGTTGGCTTGCGACAGGTTGGGCATCGCCCGAAGCGGCAGGGGACAACCCCTCAAACCAACCGGCTGTTGCCGGAATTTTTGGCGATACTGGTTTGTGGAAAGTTTTCACGACGCAAACCCTCCCCGCCGGGCGGGCTTCTTTTTCGACATGGTATGACCGAATCAACCGGAATCCCGGGTACCTCACCATCAGCACTGTCGGATTTGGTGGGTCTTTAGGAATCACTGATCGACTGGAAGTTGGGGCTAACCTGGAGGCAAACCGGCACGTGCTGGTCGGGCGAGCAGAGGACCTGAGCTTTGGTCAGCAGGCGCTCGGCTTTTTTGGCGAGAAGACTCCCGGTTCTCCGCCATTACCCGCAGAACTGGTTTCTGGCAGCAGCCGCGTACCCCAACTGCGCTTTCCGCCAACGGCAGCAGGAACATTGAGTGGAGCTGCTGGATATTATGATTTGCTTCCCTTCGCGG
>QHZE01000149.1 GCA_003225335.1 Acidobacteriota bacterium | reverse complement strand
GCTTCCTGCGCGCTACCATCGAAAGCGTCCTCGCCCAGGATTACGCCCACGTCGAATACCGCGTCATTAACGACGGATCTACGGATCGCACGCCGGAGATTTTGGAAGAATACAAGAATCGCGTCCAGGTCGAGTCGCATCCCAATCGAGGCCAGACGCCAACCATCAACAAAGGTTGGGAACAGTCGCGCGGAGACATCTTCATCTGGCTAAACTCGGACGACACATTCCTGCCTGGGGCGGTCACCAAGGCCGTGAACTATCTCGAGCGGCATCCGGATGTCGGGATCGTATTCGGAGACACGCTCTTCACCGAGGCGGACGGCACGCCGAAAGGGCGCTCGACACCGCGCGGGGAGTTTGACTACAGGACGTTCGTCCTCACGTGTGAAAACCCTATTCCGCAGCCCTCGGCGTTCATACGGCGAGCGGTGATCGACGATGTCGGTCCGCTGGATCCCTATTATTTCTATTTCATGGATTGGGACTTCTGGCTCCGAGCCGGAATTCGTCACCGGATCGCTTACTTTCCGGAGTTGCTATCGACCTACCGGCTGCACCCGGAGTCAAACACCGTAGCGCGTTCAGCCAGGGTCGCGCCGGAACTGGAACGCATGTATCAGAAGTTTTTCCTCAGCGCGGACGTGCCGGGATGGATACGGAGCCTCGAGAAGCCTGCCATGGCGAACATGTATTTCACCAGCGGCGGCTACTACTTGACCGGCGGAGACCGCCGGTCCGGGGCGCTCATGGCGGTCCGGGCATTTCGCGCCCGTCCCGCGCTTCTGTTCAGCCCGAGCGCTCTGCACAAATTTGTGTACTGTCTGTCAGGTGGAAGCCGCGTCTATGGCCGGGCCAGGAGTCTCTATTACCGCTTGCACGCGACAGAGTGTCGGCCGAACACGAATAGGAAGGAAATCTGATCACCTCTCCCTGCGCCCCGGAAACGAACGGCCGCACCTGCCATGCAGGGAAGGTCCTGCTCTGTCTTGCCGTTCTTTTCTGCTCTTCCCTGTACGCCTTTCAGTACTGGGCGGAGGGAGGATGGGAGTATGTCTCGCCGGACGGCGTGGAGTACCTGGCGATGGCCCGTGGACACACCGCAGTCCCTCCCTTCAGTACGCGCATTCTGAAACCTCTTGTGGCCTCCTCGATGGCAGCGCTCACCGGCTTATCCCCTGAACAGGCCTTTAGAGCTCTGACTCCCCTCGAAATCCTGGCCTCGCTTCTGGCGCTGCTGGCGGTTCTCCGCCGGCGCCGGGTCTCGTGGCAGGGGCAGGCCGCCCTGCTCCTGGCTTTCGGTTCGGCGCTCGCGGTAAATTTTGGTCACGCGCCAATTCTGGTGTGTTCGCTCCTCCTGTTGCTGGCATCCCTGATGGTCTTGGCACTGGACCGGGGGCAGCTGGCTCTTGGTCTTGCCGTGGCGTGCCTGGCGGCTTTGACCAAGGAGTATGGGGTCATTCTGGGATTTGCCTGGGGTGTGTGTGCCTATAGCCGGGGCCGCCGTCTGAGCGCTTTTGGAGGCGCCTTGGTCCCGCTGCTGACTTTGGGAATCGCAACGCACCTGTCCCCTGCGGCAGTCAGTTCAGGCTCCAGGGGCTGGTGGGAGTTGTTCAAGGGCAGTGCGTTTTACGAACTGCAACTTCTGGGCAGCCGGTACGGCTCAAAAATAGCTTACTTATGGCTTTGGTCCGTGCTCTGGCCTGTGCTGCTCCTGGCTGCTGTCAGCCTTGTGGGCGGTCTCCGGAAGCGAACTATGCCGGACACCGATGGGCTCGCTTTTGCGATGATGCTCGTTGCGTCACCCGTGCTCCTTTCAGGCGACTGGGATCGATCTCTTTTGATACTGGTCCCTTTCGCCTGCATCGCGGTTTCATTTCACCCTTTGATCGAGGAACCAAAGTTCCAGGCGCTGCTGGCGATCGGAGGGATAACTACGGCGCTGGCGCGTCCGCTCTATACAGTTTTGCACGTCCCGCGCTATTTCACGCTCGGAATGATTGCCGTCAGTATAGTGGCGACCGCGGGCATCACAGCTCAGATGGCCAGACACCAACTGCGTGCGGCACGTGGGCCCGGGACGGTCAAGGCAGGAAATTCGCTATGGACGTCGACAGGGCAGCCAATCCATTAGAAGAAGCGGGGCGGCCTTTTGCCGTTTCTTTAGTGGTGCCGGTTCGGAATGAAGCGTCGAGCATCGGAGCGCTCCTCGAGAGCATTCAGGGCCAGACACTTCCGCCCGATGAAATTGTGTTCGTAGACGGGGGGAGCAAGGACGATACGGTACGGCAACTGCGCCGGGCGGCCCGGGAGGACGAACGGATTCGCCTCATCGAAGCCGGCGACGCCACCCCGGGCCGAGGGCGCAACGTCGGCATCACGGCTGCCAAGAACGAATGGATAGCCCTCACGGACGCCGGCACGCGCCCGGAACGAACGTGGCTGGAGCGCCTCGTGGATGAAGTGCGGCGAGATACTTCCCTTCAGGTTGTTTTTGGTCATTATGAGCCTGTCATTGTCTCCTTCTTCGAGCGGTGTGCCGCTCTGGCTTATGTCTCTCCCGCGCAACGGCGGCCCGGAGGCATGATGCGCGGACCCAGCATTGCATCGGCGCTGTTGCGGCGATCCGTCTGGCGGGCGGCAGGCGGATTTCCTGATCTGCGGGCAGCCGAAGATCTTATCTTCATGGAAGCGATCAACCACCATGGCTTTACAATCGGCTGGGCGCCGGGAGCGGTGATCTGGTGGCAGCTGCAGCCCTCTTTGGGCAGGACGATACGGAAGTTCGTCTCGTATTCGCGTCACAACGTGCGGGCAGGGCGCCAGCGCTACTGGCACTACGGGCTGGCAAGACTGTATCTTGCCTGCGTTCCCTTCATTGCGCTGGGGCTTATGCACAGTCTCTTCTGGCTGGCCGTTCCGGCCTTGGGCGCTCTGGCGCGAGTGGCGAAGAACATTTGGGATCGGCGCGAAAGTCGCAGCCTTCTCTGGGCTTTAAACCCATTTCAGTTTGCGGGGGTCGGCGTCGTCATGACGTGCATCGATTTCGCGACCTTTTGGGGATGGGTGGAAGCGCTGCACCGGCCACGTTCCGCAGGAAGTTCTCCGCCGGCCGGCGAACGCGATCTCATGGCGGGGGGCAAAGGATGAAATCGCTTTACCTGTGCTACTTCGGGCTGCGCGAACCGCTGGTGCAGACCCAGGTGCTCCCGTATCTCCGGCAGATTGGGTTCGGCGGCGTTGACACCAGCCTCCTGACTTTCGAGCCACGGATGCGCTCGTGCTGGTCCCGCGGAGAGATCGAAGACTGGAGCAGCCGCCTGTCGTCAGAACGCATTCGCTGGTTTTCGCTTCCCTATCATAAGCGCCCGACACTCCCCGCCACCCTCTACGATATCGCGAGGGGAGCTTTGCTTGCTTCGCGAATTGCCCGCAGCCAGGGCCTGGACGTCTTGCATGCGCGCGGCCATGTCCCCGCCGCCATGGGTCTCCTGGCCAAGCGCGTCAGTGGCGGCCGCTTGATTTTCGACATACGCGGTTTCATGCCCGAAGAATACGTCGATGCCGGGCTGTGGCCTTCAGGAGGAGTGCTGTATCGCTGGACCAAAGCTGTGGAAAGACGGTTGTTGGCCGGCGCCGATGGATTCGTGGTGCTGACCGAGCGGGCGCGCCAGATCCTCTTCCCTGATTCTTCCGACACCGACCCGCACGGCCGGCCCATAGAAGTAATCCCGTGCTGCGTGGACCTCGAGCGATTTGAGGATGCCGCCGCGGTTTCGAGGGAAGAGGTTCGCAAGCACCTCGGCCTCTCGGGCCGCCGCGTCTACGTCTACGTCGGAGCTTTGGGCGGTTGGTATCTCACGGAGGAGATGGCCCGGTTTCTGGCCGCGGCGCACGCGCAGGATGCTTCCAGCTTTACGATGGTGCTGACGCAGAGCCCTCCGGAAATGATCGCAGCCCCGCTGCAAAAACTGAGTCTGACCAAAAGCGATTATTTCATCCGCCAGGTGCCTCCTCGCGAGGTCCCCAGGTATCTGAAGGCTGCGGATGTTGCGGTTTCCTTCATCAAGCCCTGCTTTTCCAAGCTGTCCTCCTCCCCGACCAAGATTGCCGAATATCTTGCCGCGGGACTGCCGGTGATATGCAACACGGGTGTCGGCGATCTTGACGAGATCATCGAGGCCGATCGCATTGGCGTCTTGATTCGGGAGTTCTCGCTTCAAGCATATCAGGAAGCACAGGAAGCCTTGCTGGAGATGCTTCGCGACGACCGTCTTTCGGATCGTTGCCGCGGCGCCGCCCGCAGGCGCTTCGATCTGAAAGACGTGGGCGGCCCGCGCTATCAGCGTCTCTACCGTCGGCTTTTCCAGGCCGAAGATAGACGTCTGGTGCCGTCGGAGGCGCTGCCATGAGAGCATCGCAAGCTATGCCGCAAACCTCCCCGACGGGACTTAACAGCGCCGCGCCGCTTGGCCCCGTGTCGCAGGCTGACAGGATGGCGGGAGAGACGACCCGTCGTGCCAAGGAGCAGTCCGAAGGACTTTTCCTGAAGCACCTGTACCTGGGGGCCGTACTCGTACGCGTCCTGGTAGGGGCCGCGGTATTCTTCACCGGATATCTGGAGTTTTTTGCGGGCGACGCAGTCACATACGACTACTTCGGGTGGGAGTTGGCAAAGATCTGGTCGGGAGAGGCCCAGTATACCCATTGGGTTCTCTCTCGTGTCCAGACCATGGGACATAACGGCATGTTCTACTGGGTCGCTGCCGGCTATATGGTGCTTGGCCGGTCCCCCTTTCTTCTCACCCTGGTTCAGATCGTGGTCGTCTCCCTGATCCCGGTGTTGGTTTACAAAACGGCGCGGCTGCTCTTTGATTCGATCCCGGTGGCTCGCTACGCGGCGCTCATGACCGCCTTCTTTCCCTCGATGATCATCTGGTCCTCGATGCTGCTGAAGGATTCCATAGTCATATTCCTCTTCTGCGTCACCGTTTACTTCTCGCTGAAACTGCAGATGGAAAACAAGATCCGTCATGCTGTCCCCGCGCTGACGGCAATGGTATTGATCTTTCCAATCAGAGGATATGTCTTCTATTTTTCGCTTCTTGCCGTGGTGGCCTCCTACTTGATGTCGCGCTACGGCGGAGTCACTGTCGCAGCCCTCTCGGCGCGCCTGGGGGGGCTGTGCCTGATTGGAATTCTCCTCGACATGGCGCGGCGCGCCGACAGCGGATTCGACACCGGCGCAAATGTGAGCACTCTAAGCGGTGCGGTATCTTTTCTTCCCCGGGGAGTTATGTACCTGCTCTTTGCTCCGTTTCCCTGGGAGGGTGGTGGATTACGCAAGATGCTGGCCGTGCCGGAGATGCTCGTCTGGTATGCCCTCTTCCCATTCTGCGTCATGGGAATGCTGTATACCGCCCGCATGCTGTTCCGGCGCGCCTTGATTATTTTCCTGTTTACCGTCCAGCTCACGCTCTTCTACGCGATCTTCCAGGGGAACGTGGGAACGGCCCACAGGCAGAGGACCCAGGTTTTTGTCTTCTACTTCATATTCACGTCCGCCGGTCTGGTCTATTCCAGACGGAAAGCCCGGCTGCAGATGCAAGCGATTCCCCACCAGCCGGCGTCTCCGGCTCTGCCGGACCCTGTCCGGCCTGTCAGCCTGGGCCGCCTGAAGTCCCGCCTGTGACCAACCTGGGAATTGCCCGGTCAGTCAGGACTTGGAGAGGGAGCGAGCGTGGTGACTCAGAGGCGTCATTTCCTTTGTGCTGAGTTTGACTCTCCAGGTGTAGTGCAGTTCCGCGCTGTCAGAAAGTTGCGTAAAGGTCAGATCGACAAGGTAGGCGTCTTCTTCGGCTTTGGCGGCCGTCCAGGTCTTGAAACGGAGACCGGGATTGCTTCCGTTCACCATCCCCGCCACCGTGGCATTCGACTTCAGCAAGAGATCGTACGCCTCCCGTTCCACTTTCCCCTGACGGAACTCCGGAGGCGCCTCTGAACTCAGCGGCTCTTCTTTCGCCGGAGATTCCCTTTCGTTTTGCGCAGGTCTCTCAACCGCTGCCGACCCGCCGCGGGCCCTGTAGACGATGTGGGACATATCTATAACACCGGAATACTGAGGCCGCTCAGGCACCGGCCGCGCCAGCTCCGCCGGAAAGGGGTGCCGGTTCTCGCCAACCTTGGCCCATGCCGGAGTGGATTTGATCAGAAGGGGTCCCAGCGCTTCGCGCAAGCTCTGAACCCGAGCCGAGAGCCTGTGGCGCAATACTGGAACGGCGATCAAAGGCAAGCCCGCGATTGCCACAAACAACAGCAGGCCCATGTTAGCCTCTGAGGGCTTTCAAGCATGTTCCGGAGGGCGCCTCAGGGGCTAAAGCCTCTTGTCAACACGTGACGGCACGACTGAAGTCGTGCCCTCCCGCACCCACCGGCCCCCGAAAGCGTATTTTCAAGAAAGACGCTAAGACACGAAGATTCACACAGACAAGAACCTCGTTATTTTTGTGTTCGTCGTGTCTTTGTGAACACAGGATGCTCGCCTACTAAGATTTCCTGGCTTCGGCATGATCGACGCCGCGCTTCTGACCGCCCCTGTGAATCAGGTAACGGTATATGAATTCGTCGAGGTCGCCATCGAGGACGCGGTCGGTGTTCGAGGTTTCGTGTTTGGTCCGGTGATCCTTGACCATGCGATAAGGATGTAGCACGTAAGAACGGATCTGACTTCCCCAGGCGATGTCCAGCTTGGAGTCTTCGACCGCCTGAAGTTCCTTTTGTTTCTTTTCCAGTTCGAGCTCGTAGATGCGGGCGCGCAGGATCTTCCTGGCCATCTCGCGATTGCGAATCTGAGAGCGCTCGTTCTGACAGCTCACGACGATTCCTGTGGGGATGTGCGTAATCCTGACCGCAGAGTCCGTGACATTGACATGCTGCCCCCCTGCGCCGGAGGATCGGTAGGTGTCAATACGAAGGTCCTTTTCCTCGATCTGGACCTCGATCTCGTCGTCGATTTCCGGATAGACATAAACCGAGGCGAAGCTCGTATGGCGGCGGGCGGCTGCATCAAATGGGGAAATGCGCACCAACCGGTGCACACCGCTCTCGGCATTAAGCTTCCCGTAAGCATAATCTCCCTTTACCAGGAAGGTTGCGGACTTTATGCCGGCTTCGTCCCCCTCCTGGTAATCCAGTATCTCGGTAGCGTGACCCGAGCGCTCGCTCCATCGAAGATACATCCGCGTAAGCATCTCCGCCCAATCCTGGGATTCGGTTCCGCCCGCCCCGGGATGTATCGTCACAATTGCGTTGGAGCGGTCGTGTTCTCCGGAGAGCAATACGCGGATTTCAGTTTCCAGCGCTTTCTTTTCGAGCCGTTCCACCTCCCTGCCAAGGTCGCTGACTACCTCCTCGCCTTCCAAGGCAAGTTCGAGGAGCGCATCGAGATCCGCAAGCTCTCGCTCGAGCCTGGCGTCCAGCTCCACATCTTCTTCCAAACGGCTCCGTGCTTGAAGCGTTGCCTGGGCTTCGTCCTGGCGGAGCCAGAACTCCGGCAAGGCTATTCTCTTTTCGATCTCGGCAATCTCGTTCCGTTTACGCTCCGCATCAAAGATAACCTCGAATCTGTCTTACCTTCTCGCCAATCGCATTCGCTCGTTCCCGCAATTCTTCCAACATCACGTCCTCCGGAATCCCAGTTCCTTTGTTCGCAACTGCTGTGGCATCTTTTGGAGTGCGGCAGCTCGCTGCCGCTTTCTCTGGCACTGCTTGCTTCGCGCGGTCAAAGCGCGAGCAAGCTCGCGCACTCCACAAGGGCTGCCCTCCTGAGGCTCCAGGCACTCCAGGCGCCAAGAACGAGTGTAATGATAACACATACATTTGCCAGAACGTCGCCGTGCTGCGTGTACCAGGTCTGGTCGTGGACAAAACCAAAACGTCCGACGCAGACATCCTCACGCAGCAGGCCCGTAGCCACTTGAAGCGCGCCCGTGGGCTCGATAATCGCCGAAATCCCGGAGTTGGCGGCGCGCAGCATGTAGCGCCTGTTTTCGACCGCGCGCCAGCGCGCCATTGCCAGATGCTGGTACGGCGCGGCGCTGTCTCCATACCAGCCGTCGTTGGTCAGGTTGACAATCAGATTGCTGCCGCGACGGACAAATTGCCGGGCCAGATACGGGAAGATAGCCTCAAAGCAGATCAGGGCATTGGCGGTGTGATCCCCCAAACGCACCGTGGTGAGGTTGCTTCCCGGCTGAAAATCGCCGACGTCCTTGGTTATCGATTCGACAAAAAAGAAAAGGCTTTTCCACGGAACGTATTCGCCGAAGGGCACCAGATGGACCTTGTCGTACCGCCCCACTTCCACTCCATCCCGGCTGAGGAAATAGGCGCTGTTGAAGTAGCGTTCCCCTCCGCCAGCGTACGATACGGTGACGTTGTTGAATATCATTCCGAGCGAGTATCGCGCGGCGAGTTGCCGGAGAGTCCCGGCGTAGACGGTGTCGAACTGAAACATCAGAGGGGTGGGCGATTCCGGAAGGACAAGCAGGTCAACCTTGGTCCCTTCAAGCCGCTCTGCCATGCGCGCATAGCCGTCTCGAAATTTCCAGGCGAGCTCTCTTTCGCTCTCTTCGAAGGAAAGGTTACCCTGGAGCAGCGCGGCAGTCAGCTCAGGCTTCAAACTCCCCCATCGCCGTAACATGCGTTCCCCGTACAGGGCCGACCCGCCCAGGAGAAGGAGCGCCAGTGCGAGAGGCGCCATCCGCCTGGATTTGGGCGTATCGCTTAAGAGCGCCCAAACGATCGCGCTATTGAACGTCAGGATGAGAAAGGACACGCCGTAGACGCCCGTTACGTCGGATATCTGTACGAGGTGAAGATAATCAGTCTGGGAGTATCCTGTCAGGAGCCAGGGAAAACCGCCAAAAGGAGCATAGCTCCGCAGGTACTCCTGACTCACCCAGGCCGCAGGAAACAGAAATAGAGCCCACGATCCGAGCCCGCGCATGCAGTAGCGTGTGACAGCGCACGCAGATCCGGGAAAGCAAGCCAGGACACCGACCATGAGCAGATAGAGAAACCAGCACAGAGGCTCCGCAACGTTGCCATAACGGGTCAGGACTTGAGGTATCCAGGCGATCAGCCCGAAGAACTGTATGAAGCCGGCGACAAACCCGGCCCAGAACGCTCGACGCGCGCCGGCGCAACGGAGAATGAAAACCAGTAACGGGACGAAGCAAGCCCAGGCCAGATAGCCCTGGTTCAGCTTGGGAAACGCCGCCAGAGAAAGCACCCCGGTGAGTGCCGGCAGCCAGATAGCATGAGGGAGAGAGATTCCCCCGCCAATCTTGGAAGACTTGACACGAATTTCACGAATCTTCTTGAAACCACTGATGAACACAGATCTGTACTAAGCCGAAAAATCCTTCGCGAGCTGGTAAGGATTTTCGGTCAAATGACCAATGACAAATAACAAATGAACAATGACAAATAAGAAGTCAGAAAAAAATCTGGAGTGCGAACTGGCATTTGTCACATTTTTCATTGGTCATTTTTCATTGGTCATTGGTCATTTGTCATTGAGGTGGTTTGAAGCAGGGTCAATTGGTTTTGATAAACGAAGCGAAGCCGTCTTTCTTCAGCTTTTGCTGCATCGCATACGCCTGCGCCCGGGATTCAAATCTGCCAACTTTCAAAAGGTAGAGCTCATTGTCGGCGGCGGGCGGCTGAATGACGTAATCATAACGCTTCGCCTTGAGGATCGCAGCCTTTGCTTCTGCCTCGCGTTTGTGTTTGAAGGCCCCGATCTGAACGGAATACCCGCCCTTGCGAGGCGGCGGCGCCGATTTTTTGGCGCCCGCTCTGGTTCGCGCCGCCGTTTTCTTATCCTCCATCAGGTCCTTGGGGCTGATCTCCCCGCGCGCATGGACCTTCTTGTACCAATCCAGCTGCTCCTTGACCGCCTTGTCCTCGGTTGGCGGCGCCGGGGACGTGGCGCTCTGAGTCTTGGTCTCGGAAGGGGCTGGTGCGCCTTGCCCGGCGGCGGAGGCGGGAAGGCTGGCGTTGATTTTTTGTTCTCCCGACTTCTGGGCCTGTCTCTTCCCCTCCACGAAGCCAAAGACATAGAAACCCGCGCAAATGCACATCAAGAGCACGAACGCGATGATGAGCTTGCGATTGTCCAGATCGAGCCGGGATTCTTCAGCGGGTTTGTCCATGATGGCGCCTCTCATGCCAATTCTTTTGGCAGAAAATCCTTTGCGATTCTTTGCGTCTTCGCGGTGAAAGCAGGCTGCATTCACCACTAAGACGCAAAGACGCGAAGCTCTCTATGCCCCTTCCCGGAAAAAATGCCTGAGGATGTCAATGGGAACAGGAAAAACCACGGTCGTGTTCTTTTCCACACCTATTTCGGTCAAAGTCTGCAAATAACGCAGCTGCAGGGCTACGGGTTGTGTGGTGATGACCGCGGCTGCCTCCGCCAGTTTGGCCGCCGCCTGGAATTCTCCTTCCGCATGTATTACCTTGGCCCGTTTCTCGCGCTCGGCCTCTGCCTGTTTTGCCATGGCGCGCTGCATCTCCTGGGGCAGGTCCACCTGCTTCACCTCGACCAGGGCGACTTTGATCCCCCAGGCGCCCGTGTGCTGGTCCAGAATGTCCTGGAGCTTCACATTCAACTTCTCCCTCTGACTGAGGAGATCGTCCAGATCGACCTGGCCCAACACGGAACGCAGTGTGGTTTGAGCGAGCTGCGACGTGGCGTACAAATAATTCTCCACTTCCGTAACCGCGCGCGGAGCGTTCATCACTCGGAAGTACACGATCGCATTCACCTTCACCGAGACGTTGTCCCTCGTAATGATGTCCTGCGGGGGGACGTCCAGCGTGATCGTTCGCAGGCTGATGCGCACCATTTTGTCCACCGGCCAGAAGACCCAGATCAGCCCCGGGCCCTTGGCGTCGTGCATCAGACGCCCCAGCCGGAAGATGACCGCCCGTTCGTATTCCTTGATGATGTTGATCGTGCTCAACAGATAGAGTATGAGAATCCCGCCTCCATACATTACAGCGGTGATCTGTTCCATGGTCTCGCCTTTCTTTGCCCTTTCTTTGCCTGAACTTCGGCGCTGCACCGCAGAGAGGGTGCAATTAGAAGTGCGAGTCAGTTTCTGCCGCGGGATGCGCGCAAAAGACGGACGACAACGAGTACGATATGGAGTGCGGCGACTTGTCGCCGCTCTGGCCCGGGCTTCAGAACGAAAGCGGCGACAAGTCGCCGCACTCCAAAAGAGCTGGTTCGTCTGCAGTTGACCAAAGCGGCACCTATAAGGCGACTCCCACTTCTAATTGCACCCCCCCAAGAGACTACTCTTTGACTTCTTCCACCTTGAGGAGCAGGTTGTCAACTCCAATAACGCGCACAGGTCTTCCGGGAGGGATAGGTGTCGAAGAGCGGGCGGCCCAGTATTCGCCCCTCACCTTGACGCGCCCGCCGGAGTTTATTTCCGTATCGGCGATCCCGATCAGCCCCACCATCCCCACATCTCCCGTGGTCACTGCCTGCTTCAGCGATTTAAACATAGCCACAACCAGAATGGTGAAGATTATGGCGAATGGGAGGGCCATGGAGAGCGCGGTTTTCAGGCCGATTCGAAGCGCCGGGTCCGGGCTGTCAACCAGGATGAGCATGCCGATCACCATGGACACAACACCTCCCAACCCCAGAATGCCGAACCCCTGGACCTTGACTTCCGCGACAAAGAGGCCGATTGCGAGCAGGATGAGGAGAGCTCCGACGTAGTTGATCGGCAGGAAGGAGAACCCCAGAATCGAGAGGAGAAGACAGATCGCGCCAATGACCCCCGGAGCCACAAACCCGGGATTGGAAAACTCGAAATAGAGGAGGATGAGCCCCGCCAATCCGAGAAGCAACGCGAGATTAGGCTGCGAAATGGTGGAGAGGAACTTCTGCCGCGTCGTCATCTCGTAGTCTGCCACGGGCTGGTCCCGGACCCGGAGAGTACGCTCCCGGCCCGAAAACATGTGCACCTTATAGCCGTCAAGTCTCCTGAGCAGTTCGGTTTCGTCTTTTGCCACCATGTCGATGAGATTCTTTTCGAGGGCCTCCGCATCCGTGAAGGACTTGCTTTCCGTCACACCTTTTTCCGCTTCGGCGACGTTCCGGTTCCGCTTGCTGGCGATGCTGCGGAGGAACGCGGTTGCGTTGCTGGTGATCTTTTGAGTGAGTGTTTTCGCCGCCTCGCCGCCGTCCACCGGGAAGCCCCCGATGGCCATGAGCGGATGCGCGGCTCCCGTGTTAGTGCCGGGAGCCATCACCGCAACGTCCGCCGCCAGAAGTACGAAGAACCCCGCCGATGCCGCCTTGGCGCCGCTCGGCGTCACGTAGACGACGACCGGCACCTTGCTGTTCAGCATTCTGCTGATGATCTCTTCCATGGACATGCCAAAGCCGCCGGGCGTTTGGAGACGGATCAGGAGGAATTCCGCGGACTCGGCTTCCGCGCGATCGATGCTCTTTACAACAAACTCCGCTGTGATCGGATCAATCGCCCCGTTCAAGTCGATCCGCGCGATGACCGCTTCCGCGGGACGCGGGACAAGAGCGCCGAAAAGGAATACGGGAAGAAGAATTCGAAATTGGAGGGCGCTACGCATCGAAGTTTACGAAGCTGTCCAGCCGCAACCAAAAAACCTCACCACAAAGACGCGAAGATTCACACAGGCAGGCCCCGTGGCACGGGCGTCCCGCCCGTGGGAAACGACTCTGGGGCAAAACCAAGGACCCCGAAGGGGTCCAGCAGGAAAGCCCAGGGCGTAAGCCCTGGGTTCAGGGTCCCGATTTGCAAGAAGCCCTGAAAGGGCGGCGCAGGGAGGTCCGTCTCAACCCCAGATGAATGTTCATCGTAAGCCGACCTCTCTAGTATCGGTGCCCACTGCTTCGCCCCTTCAGGGCTTCCCTCGTTGCCGTACTTGTTCCCAGGGCTTGCGCCCTGGGCTTTCCTGAGTCGCCCCTGCGGGGCTAGTTTTGGCGTCAGAAACTAGCTAACCCGGGTGCGCGGCATGCCACGTCGCGCCTGTGAATACCTCCGCGGTAGGAGGCTCCCTCGGAATTGATAGCGACTGAGCATACCTCCTAGTCATTCACGGGCGAGACGCCCGTGCCACGTTGGAATCGTGGCATGGCCCCGGCTTGTCTCTCCGCATGGTAGGAGGAGCGGACCAGGGGCCCTGCTTCCACGTGACGGAAACCCAGGGAAAGCGCGTACTCGCGCAGATCCGTAAACTCTCGAGGCGTGTAGTAACGGTCCACCGGAAGATGATCCCTCGTAGGCTGGAGGTACTGGCCCAGCGTCAATATGTCAACGTCGTGCTCCCGCAGGTCGTTCATCACTTCGAGGAGCTCGTCGCGCCTTTCCCCGAGACCTACCATCACGCTGGATTTGGTGTCCACGCCGAAGGACTTGGCATGCTTCAAGTGCCGCAGCGAACGCGCGTAGCGGGAACCGGCACGGGCGATAGGGTAAAGCCGGGGCACCGTTTCCACGTTGTGGGCGAGCACATCCGGCCGGGCCTCGACCACCGTCCGCAGCGCCTCAACGCTTCCCTGGAAATCCGGGATCAGCACCTCTATACGGATGCCGGGGCAGGACGCGCGCGTCTTACGGATTGTTTCGGCAAAAACAGAAGCGCCACCGTCTTCCAGGTCGTCGCGATCCACTGACGTTATGACAGCGTATTTCAGACCGAGCTTCTGAATGGCGCTGGCAACCCGCCGCGGTTCGTCGAGGTCGTATTCCGGCGGTCTGCCTGTCTTTACAGCGCAGAATTTGCAGGCGCGCGTGCACACATCTCCCAGGATCATGAAAGTTGCCGTCCCCGCTCCCCAGCACTCGCCGATGTTCGGACACCTGGCATCCTCGCACACCGTATTCAATCGTTGTGCGCGGACCAGCCTTTTGAGGTTGAAATAACCCTCGCTGTGCGGCAGGCGCACCTTCAGCCACTCGGGGCGCGGGTTTCGAACCGTGCCTCCGTGACCCAGGATCTTGAAAAGACCTTCCCCGCCTCCACTGGTTTGCGGCAAAGTCAGTGGACCTCCTCAAATGACAAATGACAAATGGTCAATGACAAATGACAAATGACAAATGCACGCCCAGGCCAGCTTCTATTTGTCATTTGTCATTGGTCATTTGCCATTGAGATTTTACTCGGAGGGAATGCAAATCTAAAGGTAAAACCCCTGCGACCCGATTGCGGATTGCGGATTGTGGGTTAATTCAGGGTTAATTCGCGAAATTCGCGGCAAGTCCGGCGTTAATCCCTTCCCCAAGCAACTGAAAGAAACCGGCCACGAATTCAATCCGCAATCCGAAATCCGAAATCCGCAATTAATAAGTCGGGTAGGAGCCGAGGACTCGGAAGTAAAGGGTCATCTCCCGAAGATGCCGCAGCGCGTTCGAGCATGCGCGGCTGCGGATGTCGCTCTGGAGGTCCAGATAGAAGAGATACTCCCAGGGCTTGCCGTGGATGGGCCGCGATTCAATCTTGGTCAGATCGATATTACGCAGGGCAAAGACCGATAACGCCTTGAAGAGCGCGCCGGGCTCGTTCTTCAAGCCGAAGACCACCGTGGTCTTGCCGCCTCCCTGCGGATACTTGCCTCGGAGAGCCACCGCAAGGAAACGCGTATAGTTCTCCCGGTTGTCCTCGATGCTCCGGCGCAGGACCTTCATTTTGTAGATGCGCGCGGCGTCGGCCGAGGCAATGGCCGCCGCTGTGCGCAATTCCTGCTCGCGGATGTACTTCACGCTCCCCGCCGTGTCATAGAAGGAAACCTTCTCTGCACGGCGCATTTTCCGCAAGAATTTCTGGCACTGGGCCAGAGCTACGGGATGAGAGTAAATCTGCCGGATGGCGGTCAGCAGGGCGTCCGGGTGGGCAATCAGATGATGCTCGATGCGAACGTAGGTCTCCCCTATCGCCTCGACGGAATGCTTCGTAAGCAAGTCGAAATTCTGATGGATGCTTCCGGCCAGCGAGTTCTCGATCGCGATGACGGCCAGCGGGACCTTGCGCCGGGCCACCTTTTCGAAAGCCTCGTCGAATGTGACGCAGGGTGTGGGCCGGATGTTATGCCCGAAGATCTGGTACACAGCGCGCTGGCTGAACGCTCCCAGCTCGCCTTGGAAGGCCACGGCCGTGCCTGCTGGAACGCGCAGTCTCTTGCGGGCGCTGCTCATGAAGATCGCGCCGCGGCCACTCCGGCAATCTGTTCTTGAACCCGGACTGCAAACTCGCCGGTTCCGACTTCCGTTCCTCCGGCCTGGAGAAGGTCCCGCGTGCGATACCCCTGGTCCAGCACAGCGTCGACGGCTTCCGTGATTCGCGCAGCCAGGTCGGGCCGCCCGAAGGACATTTCAAACATCATGGCCACGCAGCCGATGGCTCCGATGGGATTCGCGAGGTTCTTGCCGGCAATGTCCGGCGCAGATCCGTGAACGGGCTCATACAAGGCGAGGCCGTCTCCAATGCTTGCAGACGGAAGGGTGCCGATGCTTCCCGTCAAGACTGCTCCGATGTCACTCAGAATGTCGCCAAAAGTGTTCTCCGTCAGGATGACGTCGAACTGTGCCGGGCGGAGCACCATTTGCATCGCGCAGTTGTCCACGTACTGGTGGTTCAGCTCCACGTCGGAGAAGACCCGGTGCGTTTCCGTAACAACCTGGCGCCAGAGCCGGCTCACCTCCAGGACGTTGGCTTTGTCGACCGAGGTGACCTTCTTCCTGCGCAGCCGCGCCAGCGCAAAAGCCTTGCGCGCAATGCGGTCGATTTCCCGGCGATGATACACCATGCTGTTCATTCCGATTTCATGTCCGTTGGCGCCGTAGATCCCGCGCGGTTTCCCGAAATACAGACCGCCCGTCAGCTCCCGCACCACTACGAGATCCACTCCATCAACAACCTCAGGCTTCAAGGTGGAACATTGCAGCAGGGACGGTATCTGACGCACAGGCCGAAGATTCCCGTACAACCCCAGGCCTTTTCGGATGTTCAGCAGCCCTTTCTCGGGTCGCAGATCCGGAAGGTTGGAATCCCACTTGGGGCCACCGACCGCACCCAGCAGGACCGCGTCGCTGGCCCTGCAGGCAAGGAGAGTGCTCTTTGGCAGCGGGACGCCGAAGCGGTCCAGCGCATCGCCTCCGATAGATTCATATTGCAGGCGCACGTCCATTCCGGCCTGTCCTGCGACCTGTTTCAGCACCGCAACCGCAGGCTCGATTACCTCAGGGCCGATCCCGTCCCCGGGCAGCACACAGACGCTGTGAACAGCCGGCATCCCACCCCCTGACAGGAGAATGAAGAGCAGAGGAGCAGAGGAGCAGAGACGCAGAGGGACGGCGAGGTCTCCTCCGCCCCTCCGCTCATCTGCTCCTCTGCCCCTCTGCCCTCTTGCTCTTCATTACTCCGTACCGCAACTTCAGTGCTCCACGCTGCTTTTTCACGCCTCGGCCGAATCGACCGCGGACTTGTGTTCCTGGAGGGCCATCTGGTAATGGATCATCTTGTTGATCGCGTTCACATAGGCTCGGGCGCTTGCGTCCACGATGTCCGTGCTAGCGGCCTTTCCGATGAACGATACTTTTCCGAAGTCTATTTTCATGAACACTTCCCCGACCGCATCCTTGCCGCGAGTCACACTGTGAACGTTGTAGTCCATGAGGCGCCCTGGAGTCCCCGTGATGCGGTCGATCGCCTTCAATGCGGCGTCGATGGGCCCGTCCCCTAGCGCTGAGTCGCGGAAGGACTGCCCATCCTTCTCCAGGACAACCGCGGCGGTCGCAATAATCTGGTTCCCGCCGCTCGACTGGATGTATTTGAGCTTGTAAGCTTCCGGGAAGATCCTGAGTCCGTCCCTCACAATGACGATCAAGTCGTCGTCATACACTTCCTTCTTCTTGTCCGCAACTTTCTTGAACAGCACATAGGCTTTCTCGATCTCGGCAGCGCCCAAATCGAATCCCAGCTCCTGATACTTGAGCTTCAACGCATGCCGCCCGGAATGCTTGCCCATGACCAGCTTGCTCTCTTTGATCCCCACCGTTTCCGGCAGCATGATTTCGTAGGTCGATTTCTCCTTGATCATGCCGTCCTGATGGATGCCGGCTTCGTGGGCAAAAGCGTTCCGCCCTACGATGGCCTTGTTCGCCTGCACCATCAAGCCGGTGAGATTCGTCAGCAGGCGGCTGGTTGGGTAGATCTCCTGGGTGTTAATCGCGGTCTCGATTCCGAAGAAGTCCTTCCGCGTGTGGAGGGCCATGACAACTTCCTCCAGAGACGCGTTCCCGGCCCGTTCGCCTATCCCGTTGATCGTGCACTCAACCTGCCTCGCTCCGTTCTGAATGGCTATCACCGAATTGGCAACGGCCAGACCGAGATCGTTATGACAATGCACCGAGAGGATCGCTTTGTGGATGTTCTTCACATGAGCCCGGATGTACTGGATGCGTTCCCCGAATTCCGCCGGAATTGCGTAGCCGACCGTGTCCGGAATGTTGACCACGCCTGCGCCCGCGTCAACGACCGCTTCCAGGACCTCACAGAGATAGTCGAGATTCGTGCGCGAAGCATCCTCCGCCGAGAACTCCACGTCTCCGCACAGAGTTTTCGCGTAGCGCACCGCTTCACGCGCGTCTTGCAGAACCTGCTCCCGGCTCTTCTTCAACTTATACTTCAGGTGTATATCAGNCGATGTCGAGTTTGTTCGCGCGAGCCAGACCAGCGATAGTCACGGTGCGTATCTCCTCGGCGATGCGCTTGACGGACTCAAAGTCGCCGTCTGAGGAGATGGGAAAACCGGCCTCTATGACGTCGACTCGCAGTTTTTCCAGTTGCCGTGCAAGCAGCAGTTTCTCCTCGAAGTTCATGCTGGCGCCAGGAGACTGCTCGCCATCCCGGAGGGTTGTATCGAAAATGTATACGCGCTCTGTCATGCGTCGATCTCCTTTTTGATTGGCAAAGGCTAACAGTGAATTAGGATTTCCGCCGGTGTCAAGTCTAATCTAACGGACTACAGACTTCAGTTTGACGCCATAACGACTTGCCACGAATTCCACGAATTTCCACGATTTTTTTTCGCTCACTCACGATCGATATCGTTAGTTACGGTAAGCAACCACGGATGAACACTGATGGACACCGATAAAACGACGGAAACCATAATTGGTTGTGCCATGAAAGTCAGCAACACTCTGGGAACGGGGTTTTTGGAGAAGGTCTACGAAAACGCTCTGGTCATCGAATTGCGGAAGGCGGGTTTGACGGTAGAACAGCAGAAGGTCTCGAAGGTAAGGTACGACCGAAATGTGGTGGGTGATTATGTCGCAGACATCGTAGTAAACGGAAAAGTAATCTTGGAGTTAAAGGCTGCGAAAGCGATTGACGATGTCCACAAGGCTCAGCTTCTCAACTACCTCAGGTGTTGACCAGCATCACGTGATATAGCTGCCGTTGATGTCGATGTAGCCGTGGCTCAGATCGCAGGTCCAGATGCGGGCGCTGGCGCGGCCTTGAGCCAGATCGAGATGAATCTGCAGATCGTGGGCCGCGAGCGCCTCTTCGGCGCGGCGTTGCGTAGAGGAGACTGCCATGCCATTTCGGAAGACCGGGATCCCACAGAGCCTCAGCACTACTCTGTCCGGGTTAAAGCGAACTCCGCTACAGCCCGCGGCGGCGACAATCCTGCCCCAGTTCAGTTCCTGGCCGTACAGGGCCGTCTTTACCAGTGGAGAATGGGCAATCGCTTTTGCCACGCGCCTGCCCTGATCGACACTCGACGCCCCATCCACGAGGACCTCCACGAACTTCGTCGCTCCCTCGCCATCGCGAGCAACCATCTTCGCCATCTCTTCGCACACGATTTCGAGCCCTTGTTCGAAATAGGCGGATCCGGCGCCTTCCACCTTGGCGTCCGAAGCCCCGTTTGCAATGAGCAGGACCATGTCGTTGGTGGACGTGTCCCCATCGACCGTCAGACAGTTGAACGTGCGTTCAACGACCCGGCGGAAGACGGACTCAAGGACCGGTCGCGGGATGGCCGCGTCTGTCGTGATGACAGAGAGCATCGTGGCCATCTGGGGGTGGATCATTCCGGCGCCTTTCGCCATGCCCCCGATACGAACGGGCCGGTCGCCGATTCGCCCCTCGACGGCGCAGGTCTTCTCCCGCGTGTCCGTGGTCATGATGGCTCGCGCGGCGGCTTCCCACCCGTCGGGACTCAAGGCGGCAACCGCAGCAGGGATTCCCTTCAACAGCTTCTGGATGGGAAGCGCGATACCGATGACGCCCGTGCTCGCCACGACAACCTGATATGGATCGATTCCCAGGTGCGAGGCCAGACAGCGAGCGCTTCGAACGGCGCCGGCCATGCCTCGTCTACCCGTGCATGCATTGGCGCACCCGGAGTTGAGCAGGACGGCGCGAATGCGCCCACGGGCGCGGCTCAGATGCTTCTTGCTCAGGAGCACCGGCGCCGCCTTCACCAGGTTCGTGGTGAAGACGCCGCAAGCGACCGAGGGTCTGGATGAAAAGACCACCGCAAGATCCAGGCCCTGCTTCTTGATTTCCGCGGCGACTCCCGAAGCAAGGAATCCCCGGGCCGCAGCTACCCCGCCGGATATCCGTTGCCATTCGGGCCGGTTTCGAGAGAGGCGATGGGGACCCTTGAAATTCGATCTCATCTTAACCAGCTCCACCACAGAGTTTCCATGATCCTTTGGCTCACCACGGCGAATTTCGTTGTCCCGATTCCGACTTCCATTTGTCATTGTTCATTGGTCATTTGTCATTTGTGAAAAGTATAGGCAACAAGTAGGGGCGGTCCTGTGTGGCCGTCCGTCGTCAACTTAGCGGAAGCACCATGGCCACTTCATCGCAGGTGTTAAACTTGGGGCAGTGGAAACACTCGTTATACACCTTCAAAGGCAGCGACCGATGCTCCACCGCGACAAAGCCGAAACGCCCGAAAAAACCGGGCACATAGGTGAACACAAAAACCTGTTCGAGGCCCAAAGAACGCGCCTCCTCCAGGAGCTGCTCCACCAGGGTGGTTCCCACGCTTTTGCGGGCGCTCTCCGCCAGGACGGCCAGCGCGCGTATCTCCGCGAGATTCTCCCAGTAGATATGCAGCCCGCCGCAGCCGAGAACCGTGCTGTCGTCCGCAGTGTCGGCGGCCACGCTGTAGTCTCGAAGATTCTCGTAAAGCTGCAGGTGGGATTTGGGAAGCATGAGTTGCCGGTCCGCGTAATAGTTGATGATCCGATGCATTGCATTGACGTCCGAGAGTCTGGCCTTGCGAACACGGACTGAAGCCGGGGAACAAAGCTTCCGCTCAGTCGTCACCGCCGTTTCAATCATGTGTCACGCTCCTTTTCCGTCCCGCGCTCGGTAATGAAGCGGCAAGCAGAGAAAGTCTCACCGCAGAACAAGATTCCGCAAATGACAGATGACCAATGACAAATGAAAAATGACAAATGGCAGTTCGTTGTCGGGACTTCCGACTTCTATTTGTCATTGGTCATTTGTCATTGGTCATTGGTCATTGCTTCTTTTCCGCCTCCACTTCACTCAGCACCTCATCGAGAGTCTTCAGGAATTCATCGACATCTTCGCGCGAGATGACAAAGGGCGGGAGCAGGCGCAGCACGGTTTCATGCGCCGCGTTTGCGATGATCCCGCGTTTCAGCAACCGCTGGACGACGTCTTTTGCCACACTGCCGAGCTCAACGCCGACAATCAATCCCAATCCCCGAATTTCCTTCATAGAGGGATGTTGACCACCGAGCCGCCGCAGGCCTTCCAGGAGATAACCTCCCAACTCCTCCACTCGCCTCAGGAGGCCCTCCTCTTCGATGACGTCAAGTACTTCCAGTGCAAGGCGGCAGGCCAGAGGGCCCCCGCCGAACGTGGTTCCGTGCTCGCCCGGTTTGAGACTCTGTCCCACCCTGGCGTTGCCGAGAACGGCGCCGAGGGGATATCCCGCGGCCAGAGACTTTGCGAGCGTCATCAGGTCGGGCTGAACTTCATGATGCTGAAAAGCGAAATATTTCCCGGTCCTGCCCATGCCGCACTGAATCTCGTCGAAAATCAACAGGGCGTCAAATCGGTCGCACAACTCCCGGGCGGCCCGAAGGAATTCGCGCGGAATCAAGACGACTCCGGCTTCTCCCTGGATCGGCTCGACCACCAGGGCGCACACCCGTTCATTGAAGGCTCTCTGGAGCGCCTGAACTGTGAACTCTTCGATGATCAGCACGTCGGGTACCAGGGGCCGGAAAGGGGCCTGGTATTTCTCCTGGGCAGTTATGCTGAGCGCGCCGAACGTTCTCCCGTGGAAGGAATTCTTGAGCGCGAGGATGAGGGGCTGGTCCGCTTTCCCTCGAGAGCGCGGATAGGCGCGGGCGATCTTGAGCGCCGCTTCCATCGCCTCGGTTCCGCTGTTCGTAAAGAAGACCTTCGACATCCCCGCGAGATCGGCTAACCGTTGAGCGAGCAGGCCCTGATAGGGATGGTAGAAAAGATTGGAGCAGTGAATCATTCTCTGCCCCTGCTCCATAAGAACACGGACCACCCTGCGATGGTTGTAGCCCAGCGAGTTGACGGCAATTCCGGCCAGCATATCCAAATAACGCCGTCCGTCAAGGTCGTAAACGTGCGCGCCGGAGCCGTGGGACACGACAAGATCGGAGCGCTTGTAGGTCGAAAACAAGTACTGTTCTTCCAGAGAGCGGATCTGGCCGGTCGTGATGCTAAGATAGGGATCTGTCACTTGCTCCTCCCGTACTATTTCACCAATCACAAATCAAAAATGACAAATGACCAATGACAAATAACAAATGGCCAATGAAGAATCAGGATTTCCACACGTCAAATTTTTCATTTGTCATTATTTGTCATTCATTATTTGTCATTTGTCATTTGTCATTTGTCATTTGTCATTTTTTGAAATACAGGTTCCTTCGCTTAATGTTCCGTCGACAACACGCCGCAGGACTCCAGGACTTGCGCCCGGCAGGACGTAGACGGAAGGCACGCCGCGCTCCAGCGCTTCCAGACAAGAAAGCGTCTTCGGCAGCATTCCTCCGGTGATGACATGCCTGTTGCGGAGATCCTCGATCTCCGCCGGGCCTGCGCTCCTCACGGCGGTTCCGTTGCCGCCGAGGACGCCCGCGACGTCCGTGAGGTAGACCAGCGCCTGGCAGCCGGTCCCCCAGGCGCAGGCAGAGGCCATCTGGTCGGCATTGATGTTGTAAAAATGAAAGTCGGGTCCCAGGGCAAGGCTGGACACCACCGGGATGATGTCTTGACTCAGGAGCAGGTCGAAGAAGCTCTTGTTCACGCTCACGGGGCGGCCTACAAAACCGAGTCCGTCGGCAGAGCCGGCGGCTTCCGAAAGCGGAACGCAGCGCACCGACGCGGCATCGGCGCCGCAGAGTCCCAGGGCGCTCGCGCCGAGCCTTTCGAGGTCCGCGACGAGACTCTTGTTGACTTCCCCGGCCAGAACCATCAGGGCGACGGAGAGCGTCGCGGCATCCGTGACACGAAGCCCTTCCACGAAACGCGAAGGAATGTTCAATTGAGCCAGCCGCCGGCTGAGGCTCTTGCCCCCGCCATGGACCACAAGGACCTCGTTGCCTTCGGCGCGGAGCTGCGCCACCTGGCTCAAGATTCCCTGCCGTATCGGCGCGGCTTCCAGAATGCTCCCGCCCAGCTTAACCGTGAATCGCAACCGGCTCTCCCTCCAGCAATGCCACGCTCTCGTCAAGGCCGTGCATCAGATTGAAGTTCTGTACTGCCTGCCCGGCCGCGCCTTTGACCAGGTTGTCAATCGCGGAGAAAATCACGGCCCGCGTGCCGTTATGAGTCAGCCGCCAGGCTATGTCGCAAAAGTTCGAATCCTTGACCGCGCGAAGCTCGGGCAGGCGCGTCGCTCCCAGAACACGCACGAAGGGGCGAGACCGGTAGCGCCGCTCATATTCCCCCTGGAGCTCCTGGGAGCTGACGGCGCGCTGAAAAGCCAGATACATGGTGGAGAGAATGCCCCGATTCACCGGGAGCAGGTGCGGCACGAACGTGAAATTGCTCAAATCCCACTCCAGCTCCTGGCAGATTTCCGGCGCGTGCCGGTGAGCGACGGGATTGTAGGGGCGGAAATTCTCCGAAACCTCGGCGAAGAGCACATCCAGCCTGGCGCCACGCCCGGCGCCGGTCACACCGGATTTCGAATCGCAGATAATATCGGATCCCGGCGCGACCAGGTCCGCCTTTACCAACGGGAGCAGGGGCAGCAAAACAGAGGTCGGATAACAGCCCGGGTTGGCGACGAGCCTGGCGCCGGCGATCGCCTTGCCGTTCCATTCCGCCAGGCCGTATACGGCCTGGCGCAGCAGATCGGGCTCGTCATGCTTGAACCCGTACCAGGAGGGGTAGCTGATGGCGTCACGCAGACGAAAGGAGCCGCTGAAGTCCACCACGCGGATTCCGTGCGCCAGGAGCTTCGGCGCCAGCTCATACGACACCTCGTTGGGCGTGCAAAGGAATGCCGTGTCCACATCGAGAGAGGCCAGGCGCGCGGGGTCCTGCGGCGTGCAGACAAGATTGGACAGCCCGCGCAGCTGCGGATGGATCTCGCCGAGCGGCCTTTCCCCCGTCGTTTCCGAGGCCATGACGGCGGCGCATTCCATCGCCGGATGCCGCAGGATGACCTTCATCAGCTCCAGTCCGGAGTATCCCGTGACTCCGACTGCCGCCACTCGGATTTTCATGCCATGAGCTCCTCGATGCGCCGCAGGACCTTCTTCCCTGCCCGGGGATTGCGCAGCAAAACAAACACCGTGTCATCGCCCGCCACAGTTCCCAGCACCTCCGGCCACCGCGCCGCGTCCAGCACGACACCCAGAGAGTGCGCATTTCCCGGAGCCGTTCTCACCATCAGAATGTTTCCCGAGATCCCCCGTTCCACCACCAACTGCTGGAAGGTGCGGCTTAACAAATCGCGCGTAGGGACTCCGTCGATCTCCCCCGCGACCCGATAGAGGCCTCGCGCTTTTACCAGCCCCAGCTCCCGGATGTCGCGCGAGAGCGTGGACTGGGTCGCCGCAATTCCCGCCCTTTCCAGCAGGACCGCAAGCTCTTCCTGGCTGCTCACTTGATGGCGGCGCACCAGTTCCAGTATTCTCGTCCGGCGCGCATTTTTACTAGTCATGCATCGGCGATCATAATTATGCAAACGGCTGAATTATACAGGCCTCTCCGCATTTGACAACCCCAATTTTTCAGCGCAGGCGGAGACGCGGAGTACGCAGAGATTTGGCAAATAAATGACAAATGACCAATGACCAATGACCAATGAGAAATGACAAATGGCAGTTCGTTGTCCGGACTTCTGACTTCTATTTGTCATTGTTCATTTGTCATTGGTCGGAAAATCCTTGCCAGGCCGCGAAGAATTTTCACGTTAGTGGTACGGAGACGCTGGTGCCTCTGTGAGCCTCCGTGTCCTCCGTGTCTCTGTGGTGAAGACGAGGTATGAACGCTCTAAGACGGATATAATGGGCTCTCAAGAACTCAGTGGACAGGAGCCATACCAACATGACGATACGATGGGTGCTTTTCATCCTCCTTTTTGTGGTGGCGGCGCTGTTCTCGGGCGGCCAGGACCGGAATGCGCGGAGCGTCTCCGGCTCCCGTTCTCCGGTTCTGGCGCGCAACGGGATGGTCTGTACCAGCCAGCCTCTGGCTACCGCCGCCGGTCTTCGTATTCTCCAGCAGGGCGGCAACGCGGTGGACGCCGCCGTGGCGGCGGCGGCCGTGCTGAACGTGGTGGAGCCGATGATGACCGGGATAGGCGGCGACGTCTTCGCCCTGGTGTACTGGAGCAAGACGGGCGAGCTCGCCGGGCTGAACGCGAGCGGCCGGGCCCCTTACGCAATGGATCTCGAGTACATGAAAAAGAAGGGATATGACAGATTCCCGGAGCATGGTCCGGACACGGTCACCGTGCCGGGCGCCCTCGACGGCTGGGTTGCGCTGGTGGAAAGGTTTGGCCGGCTCAAGATGGAACAAGTTCTGGCGCCTGCCATCGAGTACGCCGAGAACGGCTTTCCCGTCTCGGAGATCATCGCCAATCAATGGGCTTCGGAAATCGATCTTCTGCGCAAGGACGAGTGGGCCGCAAAAACATATCTCGTCAACGGCCGGGCCCCTTCTCATGGAGAGATCGTGTCCAACAAAAACCTGGGCGGCACGTTCCGCAAGATCGCCGCCGCCGGAAGGAAGGCCTTTTATGAGGGGGAAATTGCCGAAAAGATCGTGCGCGCGGTGCGCGCGAAAGGCGGCGTCCTTTCCGCCAGAGATCTGGCCGAGTACAAGTCTGAATGGGTGCAACCCATCAGCGTCAATTACAAGGGGTACGACGTCTACGAGCTGCCGCCCAATGGCCAGGGGCTGACGGCCCTGATCATGCTCAACATCCTCGAGGGATTGGATCTTAAGGCGTGGGGACACAACTCGGCGGACTACCTGCACCACCTGGTGGAGGCCAAGAAGCTTGCGTTTGCGGATCGCGGGCGTTACATCGCCGATCCCGGCTTTGCCAGGATTCCCCTGGAGCGATTGCTTTCCAAATCGTACGCGGCAGCGAGGAGGAAACTCATTCAGCCCGAGAAGGCCGCCGAAGAATACAAACCCGGAGAGATGGAGCAAAGCGACACCGTGTACCTCACCGTCGCGGACAAGGACCACAACGTCGTAAGCTTCATCAACAGCCTTTCGAGCATGTGGGGTTCCGGCATCGTCGCGGGCGACGCGGGCATCTGCCTCCAGAATCGCGGCGCCCTCTTCAGCCTCGATCCCAAATCGTGGAACAAGGTGGAACCGCACAAGAGACCACTCCACACGATCATCCCGGCTATGGTGATGAAGGACAACAGACCCTATTTTTCCTTCGGCGTCATGGGTGGAGACAACCAGCCGCAAGGGCACGTGCAGGTTTTCCTGAACCTCGTGGAATTCGGAATGACGGTCCAGGAGGCGGGCGAAGCGCCGCGCTTCCGCCACACGGCAGGGCGGCTGGGCCTGGAATCCGGTATCGGCCCGGAGGTGCGCCGGATTCTCGATCTGCGCGGTCACACGGTGGTGACTATGACGGACGGATACGGCGGCTTTCAGGGAATCCTGATAGATCCCAAAACCGGCGTTCTCATGGGCGGGAGCGACCCGCGCAAGGACGGCTGCGCCATGGGCTGGTGAATCGATTGCGGATTTCCGATTGCGGATTGCGGATTTCCGATTGCGGATTGCGGATTGCGGATTGCGGATTGAATGGGGAAAATCCGCAATTAGTAAGGAGCGTTTGATACAGGCGATAGCTTCGTGGCATGGCCGTCCCGGCCATGACCCAGGTTAGATCCTCACCTCCGGATTTCGGATTTTCCAATTCAATCCGCAATCCGCAATCGGAAATCCGCAATTCCTAGACTCGGACGAGATGGGCGCGTCGTACCGGCGGCAAACCTCGGATGGCCTCCAGCACTTCTGAAGGGACTTCTGAATCCACGTTGACCACGCCCACCGCTTCGCGGGAAGTCTCGCTTCGGCCGAGAGCGAAATTTGCGATATTGATCTCGTGGTCCCCCAGGATTGTCCCGACCCGTCCGATAACTCCCGGCGTGTCGGCGTTGCGGATAATCAACATGCCGCCGCCTATCGGCGCATCCACGTCAATTCCGTACAGGGACACGATGTGCAGGTGGTTTTGGTGCAGTACGGTTCCCTCCACCCATTCCTCGCCCTGGTCCGTGACAAGCTTTACCGAAATGAGGTTGGTGTAGCTCCGTTCCCGCGTGCTCATCGATTCCAGGACGTGGAGGCCGCGCTCGCGAGCCGTCTCGAGCGCGTTGACCAGCGTCACACGCTCGGTGAGGATCGGCTTCAGGACCCCGGCCACTATAGAGCGGCAGACAAGGTGGGTGTTCATTTGCGTGAGCTCGCCGTAATAGCGCACGGTAACCTCTTGCATCCGCCCGGACGAAATCTGGCTGGCAAAGTTGCCCAGGCGCTCTCCGAGCTGGAGGTAAGGAGCGATTTTTCGATACTCGCTCATCGAAATGCTGGGGAAGTTCACCGCATTCCGCACGATGCCTTCGCGGAAATAATCCCGAATCTGGATCGCGATGTCGTAACCAACCTTTTCCTGCGCTTCCACTGTCGAAGCCCCGATGTGCGGCGTCGCAATCACGTTAGGCAGACCTACGAGGTCCGGATTGGGATTGGGCTCGGTCCCGAAAACGTCGAGGCCGGCGCCCGCCAGCTTTCCGGTCTTGAGGGCCTCGATCAAAGCAGTTTCGTCGACAAGCTCGCCCCTGGCTGCATTGATGAGGTAGGAACCGGTTTTCATCTTCGCGATGGCGCCGGCATTCATGATGTTTTTCGTCGAGGCGGTCAGCGGAGCGTGAAGCGAGATGATGTCCGATTGCGCCAGCAGCTCGTCCAGCGAGACCAGACGCACATTATGGTCGCGAGCCACTGCGTCCGAGACATACGGGTCGTATACGAGAACATCCAGCTTGAAGCTCTTCGCCCTTTTTGCAACCTCGGTCCCGATCTTTCCGAAGCCGATGATGCCAAGGGCCTTTCCGTTGAGCTCGGCTCCCATGAAACGCTGGCGCTCCCATTTCCCCTTCTTCATGAAAAGGTCGGCCTGAGGAATCTTCCTGAGGAGCGCCAGGATGAGTCCCAGTGCGTGCTCCGCCGCGCTGATGCTGTTTCCCTCCGGAGTGTTCATCACAACGATGCCCCGTCGCGTTGCGGCGGCGACGTCGACGTTGTCCACGCCCGTTCCCGGGCGTCCGACGACTTTCAGCTTCGAGGCCAATTCCAGCATTTCGGCCGTCACTCGCGTCT
>QHZE01000635.1 GCA_003225335.1 Acidobacteriota bacterium | reverse complement strand
CTGCCGACTGAGCCCGTACGCCTGGCAGAACAAACTCAACACATGTGGCGAGTTGCCGCTCCGGCGCCATTTTGAAACGTTTAAGAAAGTGCTTGACTCCGTGCAACCCGCACGGGGAAAATGCCTCCCTTCCTGTCAGCTCCGACGGCGAGAGCACGTGAGAAACTCGCACTGGTTTTCCAGGTTGCGTCAGACCTTTTCCAAAACAGTTAGGGGGCGGAGCATGAGGTGCGCTTTGCGTTGGTTTATTCCTCTCGCGGCAGTTTCCGCTCTGTTGGCGGGCATAGCGCTGGGCCAGGCAGTGTTCGGCGGCATTCTTGGGACCGTGACCGATCCCAGCGGCGCGGCGGTTCCTAACGCTGACATCACCATCACCGACACCGACCGCGGTATCACTTATCAGACCAAGAGCAACGCCGACGGCAATTACAGCCAAACTCACCTCTTGGCCGGCCACTACAAAGTCAAGGTGAGCGCCGCCGGGTTCGCGCCCTTCGAGGCTGCCGCCGACGTGCAAATCGACGCTGCCACGCGCGTCAACGCGCGCTTGGCGGTGCAGTCGGCGCAAACCACGGTCGAAGTCACGGCTGAAACGCCGCTGCTCAAGACCGATCGCGCCGATGTCAGCACCACGTTGACCACCAATGAGCTGTCAAGCCTTCCCATCCTTAACCGCAACCTGACGCAGATCATGCTCGCCACGCCCGGCACCCAGATGAACGACTGGCAGCATGCCTCGTCAGAGAACCCTCAGGGTGGCTTGCAGATCGACGTTAACGGCCAGCAGTTCACGTCGAATGGCTTCCTGCTCGACGGTACGGAGAACAATAGCGCCATTCTTGGGATTGCCGTAATCAATCCCAACATCGATTCGCTGCAGGAGTTCAAGGTCACCACCGGCAACTATGACGCCCAGTTTGGTTCCGTCGCCGGCGCTCTGATGCAGGCCACCACCAAATCGGGCACGAACGCGTTGCACGGCTCACTGTTCGAGTACCTGCGCAATGATGTATTCAATGCCAAGGACTGGACCTCTGGCCTGACGCTGCCGCTGCGCTGGAACCAGTTTGGCGGTTCGGTCGGCGGGCCCGTAAAGAAGGACAGGTTGTTCTTTTTCGGCGACTACCAGGGTACGCGCCGCCGCCGAGGCGCTTCCGTCATCGCCACGGTTCCGACCGCGGCCGAGCGAGCCGGCGACTTGCGCGCCCTGCTGGGCGGCTACATTTGCGCCAACGGAACCACTTCGGCCACACCTTGCGCGGCCGGCAACGAGGTCTTCGTAACCACCACCGAAGGCGCCACAGTTCAGGCCCGGGCGGGGATGGTCTTCGACCCCACCACCGGCAACCCAGCCACAGGCACCGGGCGGCAGGCGATTTCCTCGGGCGGACAGGTGAACGTGCTTCCCTCCGTTGCCGCGCCCATAGCTGACATCATGCAATTCCTGCCGCCGCCCAACAACGGCACAGACGTCGCCAACAATTACATTGGAACCGGCAGTGAGCGCTTCAACAGCGATCAGTACGACGGCCGCGCCGACTACAACTACTCCGAGAAGCTTCACTTTTTCGGGCGTTACACGCTCGCCGATTTTGACAAGTACGCGCCCGGCGCTTTCGGTGACGAGGCCGGCGGTCTTGCTCTGAACGGAATCAATTTTGCCGGAAAAGCACAGACCCGCAACCAGAGCTTGGCCTTAGGCGCGACATACACGTTGAGCAGCACGCTGATCACCGACTTCCGCTTCGGCGCCTACCGCTACCGGGTGCGAGTGGAACCAAACGGGGTGGGAACCACCCCGGCCGCGGATGCGGGACTGCCCGGCCTGAACCTTGGCACGATCGAAACTAGCGGCATGCCCGCCTTCTACGTTAACGGAAACGGAGGTTTCGAATTCGGGTATGGCCTCGGCCTGCTGCAATATCTGAACCAGTGCAATTGCCCGCTGAAGGAGACGGAGAACCACTTCCAATGGGTGAATAACTGGACCAAGACCCACGGCAACCACATTTTCGGATGGGGAGCCGATCTGCGGCGCGCACAACAGCAACGGGTTCCGAGTGATGGCCATCGTTCGGGGGAAATCACCTTCAACGATGGCGTGACCGGCAGCCCGGAGGTGGACACCGCGGCCGGCGGACAGGTGACGACCGGCGCCGGAATCGCCTCGTTCCTGCGTGCCCAACCCAGCGGATTCGCGCGTTACTTCACCGGCAGTGGGTTCCATCCCGGTCTGCGACAAACACGCCTGTTCTTTTACGCGCAGGATGCATGGCGTGTAACTCCGAAACTCACCGCCAACCTCGGACTGCGTTACGAAAACTATGTCCCGCAGACTGCAGCCAGTCCGGGCGGGGCTGGGAGCTTCGATCCTAATACCGGCGAAGTGCTGGTCGCGGGCGTTGGTTCCGTGCCTTCCAATATGGGGGTGAAAGCCTACAATCTCGGATTCGCACCACGCATTGGACTCGCTTACCAGTTGCAGCAACGCACCGTCGTGCGCGCTGGTTATGCGCGCAGCTTCACTCCTGCCGGACTAGGTGCGGTGTTCGGGCAAGCTCCGGACTACGACCCTCCGATCACCAACCCGCAGATAATCAGCCAGAGTAACTCCTACGCCCCGGTTTTCAATCTGTTGGCTGGACCACCGGTCCCGGTGAGCCCGCCGGTCGGTGCCAATGGCCGCTACCCCTTGCCCCGGGGCTTAGGCCTGTACTATTTTTTCGATCCCCCCAGCTCGTATCGTGTCCCATTGGCGGACTCCTGGAACCTGACGCTGCAGCATGAGTTCGCTCCGAGTCTCACTGCCGAGCTTGCTTACGTCGGCAACGTCGGACGGCATCTGTTCATTAACCCCAATGTGAACCAGGCCGCGCCTCCCAACCCAAACAGCGATCCCACGACCTGGCCGGATTTGGATTCGCGAAGGAAATTCTTTCAGAGATTCAGCCTCAACCAGGGCATTTACCAGACCTGCAACTGCGATAACTCCGGCTA
>QHZE01000598.1 GCA_003225335.1 Acidobacteriota bacterium | reverse complement strand
CCTTAGGGCGGCTGGGCTGGACGCTGCGGCGCATCCAGCAAGCCACCGGTGTGCGTCGGGAGACGGCCAGCGGCTATCTGAAGGCGGCCGGGATCGGGGTGCGACCGCCAGGCGCCTGGGGACGGCGGGCGGCCTCAAAACCGGCCAGTGTCCTGACCTCCGACGCGGGTGTCTCAAAACCGGCCAAAGAGGTGACCACCGACTTGGGCGCGGGAAAACCGGCCTCTGGGGCGTCCGCCGATCTGCCTCTGCAAGAGCCCACCCTCGAAGCGACCACCAGACTGACAACAAAACCGGCCCCGGAAGTGACTGCCAACTCGGGGCATCCCACGCCGAGTCCCACGGCCAGCACCTGCGAACCCTATCGCGAGCGGATCGAACTCGGACTCGCCCGAGGCCGCAACGCCGTTGCCATCTGGCAAGACCTGGTCTCCCAGGCCGGCTTCGCCAGTGGCTATCAAAGCGTCAAGCGCTTCGTCCGCCGGCTCCGGGGATCCCAAGTACCCGAAGCCCACCCCGTGATCGTGACCGCACCGGGCGAGGAGGCTCAAGTCGATTACGGCACGGGCCCCATGGTGCGGGACCCCCAGAGCGGCAGGTATCGACGCACGCGGCTGTTTGTGATGACCCTGGGATACAGCCGCAAGGCGGTCCGTCAGCTGGTGTTCCGCTCCAACTCCCGCACCTGGGCGGAACTGCACGAGAAGGCTTTCCGCCGACTAGGCGGCGCCGTCAGGGTCGTGGTCCTCGACAATCTGCGCGAAGGCGTCCTGGTTCCCGACCTCTACGATCCCACCCTCAACCCTCTTTACCGCGACGTGCTCGCCCACCACGGCGCCGTGGCGATGCCGTGCAGGATCCAAGATCCGAATCGCAAGGGGAAAGTAGAATCCGGCATCGGTCACACCCAACGAACGCCCCTGAAAGGCCTGCGCTTCGAGAGCTTGGAGGAAGCCCAAGCTTACCTGGATCGCTGGGAAACGCATTGGGCAGACACGCGCATCCACGGCACCACCAAACGGCAAGTCGCCGCCATGTTCGCCGAGGAAAAGCCGGCTCTCCTGCCCCTGCCCATCGAGCCTTTCCGCTATTACCAGTATGGCCAGCGCACCGTGCACCTGGACGGCTGCGTCGAGATCGAGGCCGCCTACTACGGTGCCCCGCCCGGCTGGATCGGCCGGCAGGTCAACGTCCAGTGGGATGAGCTCTACGTGCGCCTCCTCGACCCCCTCACCGGCCAACTCTTGCGCGAGCATGTGCGCCAGAAACGAGGTGGGTATCGGATCCAGAAGGAGGATTACCCGAAGCGCACGCCGCTGGGCACCGTGCAGTTGCTGGCGCGCGCGGGACGCGCTGGAACTCACATCGGCGCCTTTTGCCAAGCCATCCACCGCGAGCAAGGAGAACTGGGTGTGCGCCGCATTCTAGGCGTGCTCGCCTTAACCAAGAAGTTCGGCTTGCCAGCCGTCGAGGAGGCCTGCGCGGCGGCTCTCGAACTGAGGGTCCACGAGTATCGCTTCGTACGCCGCTATCTGGAGCGACGCCCTCAGGCGCCCCTCACCTTGCAGCAAGTCGATCCACTCATCCGCGAACTGGTGCACTACCGCGATCTGATCCAGCAGCGCCTGCAAGAGCAAGAGAAGCAGGGCTCGCTCTTCGAAACGCTCCCTGAAGGGCCCCCAACTTCCCAGGAGCTACACGAGTGATGACCTTGAGACGAACCCGAAGCCCTCCGCACCGTGCAACTGGGGGCTTTGCCCCCAGACCCCCAGGATTTATCGCTTTCCTGCCAGGATTGATCTGGACTGGGGGAGCGAGGTTCGCTCGCTCCCCATCAATCCCGGCCCCGGGGTCGGCGCTCAGGTCGCATCCCTGCGTTGCCCTATCCTCCGCCCCGGCCACCCTGAAGTTTAGCTCAACCTGCAGAGAGGAGACGAAATGAATCTGGTCGAGTTAAATCGTGCTTTACGGCAACTCCGTCTCGGGGGCATGGCCGCCGTGCTGGAAACCCGCCTGCGTCAGGCCCAGGCCGAATCCATGGCGCCCCTCGATCTGATCTCCTGCTTGGTCGCCGACGAGCTCACGCGCCGCGCCGACCGGCTCCTGGAGCGCCGGCGCAAGCAGGCCCAGTTCCGCGACCCGCTCAAGACCCTCGACAACTTCGATTTCAGCTTCAACAAGAAAATGAACCGCAGTCTAGTCTTCGAGCTGGCCACCGGCGCCTTCATTGCCCGGCATGAGGACGCGCTGTTTTTGGGTCCACCCGGGAGCGGGAAAAGTCACTTGGCCCAGGCGATCGGCCAGTCCGTCATCCAGCAAGGCTACCGCGTCCTCTACCGCGAAACCCATACCCTGCTCGATGAGCTCGCCGAAGCCACGCTCGACGGCGCCCGCAAAGAGTATCTGGAGTCGCTGGTGACCGTGCCCCTACTCCTCCTCGATGATTTCGGCATGCGCAAGCTTCCCCTGACGGCGGCCGAGGAACTGCTCGAGCTCATCATGCGACGCTACGAGCGGGCCAGTACGCTGGTGACCTCGAACCGCCCGGTGGAAGACTGGGGGAAGTTGTTGGGTGATGCCGCTGCGGTCAGCGCCATGCTCGACCGCCTTCTTCACCACGGCCACCTGCTGAAGTGCGGCCCACGAAGCTGGCGAACCAAAACGGGCTTGCCGGAAGGGGAGAAGACAGGATAAAACAACTCAGTCCCGGACACCGTCCGTTGGCCGGTTTTGACCCGTCCACCATTGGCCGGTTTTGAGGTGACCACCGAGGTTCTGGCCTCCTCGGTTGATGAGTTTGGCTGGCAATACCAGGAAGTCGGTCCGAATCGTATCCAGAGTGGCGTAGAGATACTCTTTGGGCAGACAGAGCCTCTTGAACCAATGCACCAGATTGTAAGCGAAGAGCAAGATCTGAAAGAAGGCGACATTGGCTACCCAGTCCTCGGTGGGGATCTTGCCCAAGGTCGTAGAGCAGTTCGCGGATGTTTTTCTCGATG
>QHZE01000148.1:12259-23798 GCA_003225335.1 Acidobacteriota bacterium | reverse complement strand
TGCTCCTGACTTTGCCGTGGCCCTGGTAGGGAAAGTCCGCACCTTGCATTGTGTCCTGGAAGGGCATATGTTTCATCGGTTGGCAGAGAAAGGAACCCTGCATGAATCGAGCGGTCTCAGTTGTTCTTCTCGCACTGGCCGCAGCTTTCTCGGATTTTGCTCAGGAAAAGGCGGCTGAAACAAAACCGGCGGCAACAGCCGAGACCCGGCTTCCTTCGGCGGATGAGATCCTGGACAAGTATGTCGAAGCTTTAGGCGGCAAAGCCGCTTTCGAAAAGTTTAGCAGCCGGGTCGTTAAAGGAGCGCTCGAGCTGCCTGCCATGGGGATCACGTCCGGAGCCGAGATCTATGCCAAGGCGCCCAACAAGTGGCTGTTGAGCATCGAGGTCCCTGGTTTCGGGCTGGTTCAGCAGGGTTATGACGGCACTTCGGGCTGGGCGCGGGACCCGCAAACAGGGATCCGGGACTTGAGCGGCGGCGAATTGGAGTCCATCAAACGCGGCGCCGAATTCAACCAGCCCCTAAAGCTGAAGGCTCTCTTTCCCAAACTTGAGGTTAAGGAGAAGTCCAAGGTAGGGGACCGCGAGGTGTACGTGCTGGAGGCGACGCCGGCCCAAGGAAGCCCCGAGAAGTTGTACTTCGACACTAAGACGCATTTGCTCGTCCGGGCCGATATCGAGGCCGAGGGTCCCCAGGGTAAGACGCCATTTGAAATCGGCTTCGAGGACTATAAGGAAGTGGACGGCATCAAGCTGGCGCACACAGTGAGCCGCTCCAGCCCGGCGATGAGCTTCGTAATCAAGCTGGAAGAGATCAGGCACAACATTCCCATCGAGGACACCAAATTCCAGAAACCGGCGCCTGAAAAGCCACCCGAGAAGCCGGTGGAAAAGCCGGCCGAAAAGCCTGCGGCCGAAGAGAAAAAGACCCCGTGATCAGACCTCAGACCACTCGCGAGTTGGTCTGAGGTCTGATCCCTGAGGTCTGAAGTCTGAAAGGGCATTGCGATGGACTTCTCGTATTCACCTGGGGAACTGGCCTTTCGCGACGAGGCGCGGGCCTGGATCGAGGAGAACCTTCCCGGTGACTGGGGGAGCGAAAAGTGGCCCATTCCTGAAGACGAGGAGGGCCAGGAGCGCGCGATGCGCGAATGGGGGAGAAAGCTGTATCAGGGAGGATGGGCCGGCATCACCTGGCCCAAGGAATATGGCGGGCGAGGCGCCACCCCGATAGAGCAGTTCATCTTTCAGGAGGAGATGGCGGCCTACAAGACGCCTCCCACCCAGAACTTGATCGGCGTCGGCATGGCGGGGCCGACTCTTATGGCCTGGGGAACGCCCCGGCAAAAAGCAGCTCACCTCGAGAAGATTCTCTCCGGCGAAGAAATCTGGTGCCAGGCATTCTCCGAGCCCAACGCAGGGAGTGATCTGGCGGCTCTCGAGACCACCGCCACTCCGCATGGCGACGGCTATGTTGTCAACGGGCAGAAAATATGGACGTCCGTCGCGCACCGAGCCGATTGGTGTCTACTTCTGACGCGGAGCGATCCGCAAGCGCCAAAGCACAAGGGGCTGACCTACCTGATCGTCGATATGAAGTCGGCCGGCATCCAGGTCAAGCCCTTGAGACAGATGACCGGCGACGCCGAGTTCAACGAGATTTTCTTTACTGACGTTCGGGTGCCCGGAGAGAACGTGCTGGGGCAGGAGAAGAACGGGTGGGCCGTGGCCATTACAACGCTGATGCACGAACGGGTCAACATCGCGGCCCTGCTGTACGCGCGCATCAAACAAACCCTGAACGACGTCGTCCAACTGACCCGGAGAGTGTGCCGCAACGGCCGTCCGCTCTGCGAAGATCCGATTGTTCGCCGGAAGCTGGCGCGCTTCTATGCTTCCGTTGAAACTCAGCGCCTCAACAATCTGCGGATGCGCGCGCATCTGAAGGCGACCGACGACCCCGGACCGATCGGCTCGACGTTCAAGCTTATCTGGGCTTGCGCCAATCAGGAGTTGCTGGAATTGCCGGTGGACATTCTTGGACCCTATGCGGAGCTTCTGCCCGGCAGCGCCGCCCATAACACCGATGTGGATCTGTGGATGAAGCATTTCCTGCGTTCGCGGGCGAACAGCATCGAAGGAGGCACGTCCGAGATCCTGCGCAACATAATCGGCGAAAGAGTCCTTGGATTGCCCAGGTAGATAGGATTGACGATTTGAAGATTGACGATTGACGAATCTGGATTTCCGGGTCGAATTCGTCAATCGTCAATCGTCAATCGTCATTCGTCAATCGAAATGAATCTGGAATGGACGGAGGAACAGAAGATCCTGCGGGAAAGCGTCGCCAGATTTTGCAGAGCCGAAGTCCCCGTCGAAGCGATACGAGCCATGGCCGACGGCGCAGAAGGCCTGAGCGATCCATTGTGGCGCAAGATTGCGGATCAGGCGTGGCTCGGCGTTCTGGTTCCCGAAGAGCACGGCGGGCTGGGGCTTGGGGTCAGGGACCTGGCGATCATCCTGGAGGAGATGGGGCGCGCGTTGATTCCCGGCGTCTACTTTTCGACCGTGGCGTTGGGAACGCCCGCGATCGTTCTTGGAGGCTCGGAGGCGCTGAAGAGCCGCTGGCTCGAGATGCTTGCCGCCGGGGAGAAGAAGGCTACACTCGCGCTCCTCGAAGAGGACGGCCAGCTTGGAGCCGCCCATGTCCAGACACGGGCCACGAGGCGCAACGGCGGCTTTGTTCTCAAGGGAAGGAAGTTTTTCGTGCCCGACCTGGACACGGCCGACGTCGTGGTAACTTTGGCACGCGCCAAAGATGGTGTGACTCTGTTCGTCGTGGACACGAAAGCCAAAGGCGTTTCGATCGAAAAGAACCGGCTCGCGGACGCCACGAGCCGTTCCGGACAGCTCATCCTGCGCGATGTGGAGGCCGGCGCGGATTCCGTTGTCGGCGAAGAAGGGGAGGGGTGGGAGATCGTCGAACAAATTCTGCTCGTGGCAAACGTGGGGATCGCCGCAGGATCGGTGGCTGCGGCCGAGCACGTCCTCGAGCAGGCTGTCAGTTATGCGCGCAAAAGAATTCAGTTCGGGGTTCCCATAGGGACGTTTCAGGCGGTCAAGCATCCTCTCGCGAATCTGTTTGCGGAGATCGAAAGCGCGCGGTCTGCCTATCACTATGCCGCCTGGGCGGTCGATGCCGGCATCGAGGACGCGCGGCGCGCTGTCGCGGTGGCGCGCCTGACCTGCACCGACGCCTATCGCAATGCCACACTCGTGAGCCTCCAGGCCCACGGCGGCATCGGCTTCACCTGGGAGTACGATCTTCACCTTCACCTCAAGCGGGCCTTGCACAACCAGTACTTTCTCGGCGTGCCTTCGGATTACGAAGAGATCGTGGCCTGCGAGGCCCTCGGCATCTAATCCCGCCCTTCAAGGGTCCAATCACCACGAAGACGCGAAGACGCGAAGGATCACGTCAACGGCGTCGCTGTGGTAGATGATGAACATGGTGGCCAACTTCGGACCGNNNCGCCTCGCCAGCGGGCCTGGGGGCCAGCAGCAAAATGTGAATTTATTTCTGCGCGAGCCCCAAGAGTTTTCTTCGCGTCTTCGCGTCTTTGTGGTGAGTTTTTTTCATACGTTCCAAGCGGGTCACCACAAAGGCGCTGACGCCTGTGGAGGTAACGTCCATGAAGATCTTTGTTCTTTTGACTCTGGCATTACTGACCAGCCTGTCTTTGTTCGCAGGTGGACCTCCTCTTGACAGACTCGTCGCTACCTTTTCGATCGTGGCCCGAGACCCTGCGACAGAGCAAATGGGTATCGCGGTCGCCTCCCGGTATTTTTCTGTGGGGGCGGTCGTGCCCTGGGCCGAGGCCGGTGTCGGCGCCGTCGCCACGCAGGCCAACGTCAATGTCGGCTACGGCCCGCGCGCCCTGGAGCTGTTGCGCCAGGGGCTGACGGCCCAGCAGGTCGCCGATCGTCTGCTGGCGGAGGACAAGTTCCCTGGTAAGGATGGGCGCCAGTTTGCCATCGTGGACGCCAAGGGAGGCGTCGTCACCTACACAGGACCTAATGCCCCGAAATGGGCCGGAGGGTTGAAGGGCGCGACTTGGGCTGCCCAGGGCAACATCCTCGTTGGGCCTGAGGTGCCTGAAGCCATGGGCAAGGTTTTCGAGACCACCCGGGGAGAGCTGGCGGAGAAACTCTACGCGGCGCTGAAAGCGGGCGATGCCGCGGGCGGGGACAAACGCGGCCGTCAGTCGGCTTCCATTCTGATTGTTTGCGGCGGTCGCGAGCCCTGCGGGCGCAACACCAACAACCCCCGCTGGCTGTACATCAACGTCGACGACAATCCCGATCCCTTCCCCGAGCTGCGGCGCCTGCTCGACTCGGCCCTCGCCTACAACTATGGTGATCAGGCTTACAAGCTCGTCCAGCAAAAGAAGCTTCCCCAGGCCCATGCGGCGGCGGAAAAAGACGTGCGCTATGCGCCAAACAGTGCGGACAGCCACATGATGCTGGGCTTTTTGAGTTATCTGACGGGCAATAAAACCGCGGCACTGGAGGAGTTCGAAAAGGCGAGGAAACTTAACCCTAAGTTTCGCGAGCAGTGGGATGCGAGCGTCAATTACTTCACCGCCTTTCGGGCGATTCTGGACGACAAGGAGTTCTTGAAAAAAGTCCTCCCGGAAAAGTAGAGAAGTTCGGCTCAGGGGCGGTCAATCGGCGAATTCAGGAAACCAGCATACCTTTTGGCATACCTAGGGGCGTCGTGAGTAGCTATGTTGTTGACGCAAAATGAAGGAAAAACCTTCGCTCATTTTGCCTGACTTCCTGTTAATTCAGTCGGACATTTGCTCTGACATTATTCTGGCCTGCGAAATCAGAGGATGGGAGCGGAAAAAAGGCTGCTGCTGCAGAGCGAAATTTAAGAAAAACCCAAAAAGCCTTGGGCTCCGGTCAAGCCGAACAAGACACAATGACGCAAATGAATGTTTACAAGTCGCCCTACTTAAGTTAGGTTTCAACGCAACATTTTGCTGAGAACGTTGCGTTGACTCGGAGCATCATGAGCCAGGGAGAATCGGATAGTTCGTTAGAAAGCCTTAAGCTGGAAGCAAGGTGGGCGCAGGCTCGTGCGCATCAGGCGCTAACGCGCGCAGAGGAGTCATGCGTTCGAGTGTGCCTTAGGGTGGGTGATTCCCGAGAACTGGGATGGATTCCTGACCATTCTGTCCATCTCGTGGTGACGTCTCCGCCATACTGGTCCCTGAAAGAATACAAGGAACACCCGGGACAACTGGGTCTCATCCGAGATTATGAAGAGTTTCTAGATCAACTCGACCGTGTCTGGCAACACGTATATCGGGTTCTAGTTCCTGGGGGTCGACTCGTGTGCGTTGTCGGAGACGTCTGTCTGTCAAGAAGAGAGAACGGACGCCATGTTGTGATTCCGCTGCATGCTGACATCGTAGTGCGTTGTCGAAAACTTGGGTTTGACAACCTCACTCCTATTATTTGGTACAAGATTGCTAACGCTAGCCTTGAGGTCGATAACGGATCGAGGTTCTTGGGCAAGCCCTATGAACCGAATGCGATAATAAAGAACGACATTGAATTCATTCTCATGCAGAGGAAGCCTGGTGGGTATCGGAAACCCTCCGAACAGCAACGTAAGTTAAGCATGATTGAGAAAGGTAGCTTTGCTGAGTGGTTTCAGCAGGTTTGGCGGCTTGCAGGGGCATCGACAAAAGAACATCCCGCGCCATTCCCTACCGAGTTAGCCTCGCGATTGATCCGTATGTTCTCTTTTGTAGAAGACACAGTCTTAGATCCCTTTGCCGGTACGGGTACGACTCTGATTGCAGCAGCCCAGGCTGGAAGGAATGCCATCGGCGTTGAGATTGACCCAGAATACGCCCGCATTGCTAACAGGCGGCTCAAGTCCGCAACGAGCCTCTTTAGCCAACCTTCGGTTGAAGTGGTTGGACTTACCTCCCCTTGAGTAAACTTCGCAGCGATTCTTTTTCTCTGCCCTTTTCTTCCAACCCCCTCGTAGTCTACGCTAACTGATCTTGCGTGCAATCTTGCAGCATGCGATTATGCGGGTCCCGGTCAAAACGATAAAGAGAGTGATGCAGGACTGCCAGGAACCCCGACTCGGTTGCGTTGGGATGCGTGTGAGGGTCGTGAACTCAGCCGGTCCGATATGAGCCCCAATCCCCTGGGTTTTCTCGATCACCTTCGTGCTCATGGTTACCACCCCAGATCAAACAAGCATTCGAATGTTCTCGCTGAAATGATTGTTCAAGATCTGGTTGCTCACTGCCCGAAGATACATGAAAAGGCTGCTGCTGGTCGCATCGTCTACGATGTCAACTTTGTTCTTCGAGCAGGTACCGCCGACTGGAACGTCGATTTGGTGCTGGGACCTCCAGAGTTCGGGGTGGGTGAGCCGGATCCCGGCGTCTCGATCCTGAAGCGTAGCCCTTCCACAGTGGAGGTTGCGATAGAAATCAAGTCGGTCATGACAGAACATCGAAAGGCGATAAAGAACCGGAAGCGCGATCTTGAGGCTCACCATGAGCACGTCCACCATTATAGTAACGCAGCTGTTGCGGCTGGTGCGCTGGTTGTCAACGCTTCCAAAACGTTCAAGTCGCCGCTTCGGCCTGGAACGACTGTCCACCGTGACCCTTTGAAACTCGTCGAACACTGCGTAGACGAGATGAGGGCCATCTCTGTCCGTGGGGGTACGAGAGGATCTGGGCTCGAGGCACGCTGTGTTATCGTCGTGGTCCACGACAATGTCGGCCTTGCACACACCCAATATTTCACACGACAGCCAGCGCCCATGGTGGGAGATCCACTCCACTACGACGCCTTTGTTCAGGCAATCTGCTCGCACTATTCCAATCGGTTTTGACTCAGGGGCGGGAGTCATTGCTCGTTGGCTTGCCGCCCAATAGGCCCTCTGCGGATATCTCATTGTCACGTAATTCTTTGCCAATTTCCGGCCAGTGCCGGAACATCTTCCGGTTTCAAGTGTCTGGCGCCGATGGCGAGCAGGTGCTCGTTATCCTTGGACGCAAGCGTCCAGACGGGTTTGCCCCAGGAGATCGCCTGGCCGCAGAGATGCTCCGTCTTGCTACCGCGTCCGGCATGAGCGACAAGGACCTGGCCGGCAAGGGCGGCGATGAAAAGGTTGCGCCTCTGGGATCTGTCCGCGGTGACGCGCCGGTGCTTCTGGGAAAAGGGCGAAAGAACAAGCAGCCGGCCTTCGTCAAGCGGCTTTTTCCATGCTGACGGGAGCCGCATTTTCTCGATACTGCGGGCGGGGCACACGAGGAAGGGTTCGGTTCCGCGAAGGAGCAGCGCCAGGCATTCTTTTTCCATCGGCGAATGGAACCCGCCGATTATAGGGACTCCGGCATCGCGAATGTCACGAACCAGGTCGTAGGCCCGCAAGATCACGTCGCCGGGGCACTTTATCGAGCAGAAGAGAGCGAGCGGCCGGCTCTGCAGAAGGTCCAGGTTGCCGACTGCGGCGATAGGCAGGGTTTCGCCGAGTCTCTCCTCAATGCCATTCGGGTACAAAGGGTCGCTTGCCGTAATCACCGTGGCGTTCATAACGGCGAATGGCCCTCGCTTGTGCCAAGTCTGGCCGGAATCCTCCGGGTTGGACTCGAGATAATCGGCGCCGCAATACTGAACGAACGTGATGACCAATTGATCCAAAATTTCCGCCCACCCCCATCTTTCTTTCGCCACAGAGACACGGAGACGCAGAGAAAGTCTGATCTCTGTGTCTCCGTGTCTCTGTGGCTAAATCGGGGTTTCTCGGGCTCGCGACAGGGCTGCCTCATAGCAGCGCAGGGTCTCCCGGGCGGTTCGCTCCCAGCTGTATTGCGCCGCGAGTTGTTTGGCGCGCAGAGATCTGGAGGCGCGTTCCTTTTCGCTGCTTGCCGCGTCCTCCAAGGCTTGGCGCCATTCCTTCTCGTCGTCCGGATGCGCAAGCCAGGCAGCGTCGCCGGCCAGCGAGACGAGCGGCTCCACTCGAGAGGTCACCACCGGAGTCTCCGAGGTCATAGCTTCGACCAGGGGCAGACCGAATCCCTCCATGCGCGAAGGGTAGACAAAGACCGAGGCGCACTGGTAGAGGGCCGCCAAATCTCCCTCCGGCACATAATCCAGAAGCTTGACTTTGCTTTCCATGCGCTCGCGGCCAATTTCGAGCAGGACATCCCTCCAGAGCCAGGCGCGCCTTCCTGCCAGGACAAGATCGAAATCCGGAAGATCTGCTTCCTTGAAGGCTCGCATCAACAGCGAAAGGTTCTTTCTGGGCTCGAGGTTGCCCACATAGAGGAAGAACTTCTTCTGGAGGCCGTACTTTTTTCGAACCGCGGACTTCTCGTGGTCCGAGCAGCGTCGCGAGAATGAGCGGCGCGCGGCCAGGGGGACGACCCGCACGCAGGATGGATCTACCTGAATCCACGCCAGGACGTCCTTTCGCGCCGCCTCGGAGTCGCACAGAATTCCGGCCGCCCGCAGCGCGGAAGGACGGAAGATCCTTCGCATCCAGAGCCTGCGCGAGCGCGGGTGCCATTCCGGATGCCGGATCAGGCTCAGGTCGTGAACGGACAGGACGTAGGGCAATTCCATGCGCAGAGGCGCGACCCCGTTGGTGAAATGGCAGATGTCCGGACGGAAGCGTTTCAGGATGCGGGGGAGCCAGAGTTGCATCCATATCTCTTTAATGGGGAATGCGCGCCGTTGCGTCGGGATCATATTGCTTGCCGCGAACGGGGTCCGAGCGAGGTGTGAGAGAACCAGGTACTGATGCTCCGGATGGTTTACCGCGAGCGCCTCGAGCAGCGACGCCGCATAGTGTCCGACACCGGAAGGGAAGCGGCGCACCGGGCTCGCATCAAAGCCGACTCGCATTGTCACCTCCGATCAGTACACACGCAAAGGGCAAAAGGGGGCCAAGGCGGAGGGGCAGAGGGGCGGAGGGGCGGAGGGGCGGAGGGGCGGAGGGGAAAAAGCTTCGTGAATGAATGCATCCTCTCATGACCAAGATCAGCCCCAGCCCTCCGTTCACCCTTTGCCCCTCGACCCCTTTGCCCCTTTGCCCCTTAAGTTGTCCTAAGTTCGAGATCATTACCTTCTTCCCGGCAACACAGGACACCCATGATGAGCCAGAACAACAAAAAGGCGGGCGTGAACTTCAGGAAATAATCGACCAGGCCATGCGTCAAAAATGCGGCAAAGAAGGCGACGCCAAAAAAAGCAACGCCACGGTCCCGTGACTCTTCGGCCAGGCGAAGCTTTTGCCCCAGGCATTTTGCGAATTCCACGAAGAGCCACAAGAGGGATGCAAGTCCCGCGATCCCGCTGTTCGCCAGGTACTCCAGGTACAGGCTGTTGGCCAAGATTGTCTCGTCCCCCTTTTGAGCTTTCATATACTTCCACTTCAGCAGCCGGAAGTTGTCCGGGCCTGCCCCCAGCAGAGGTCTGCTGAGAAACATCTTCAGAGCCGCGTGCCACAAATCCCAACGGTCCGGAACATCCAGGAGCATGAGGCGTCTTCGCTCTTCCCGGATGAGTTTCAAATAGTATTGGCCTTTGTCCGAGAGGGCGTGCGGCTGCTTCTCGCCGCTGGGATGGAGGCTGCAGATTATTGCGGGAGAAAACGAGTTCTCCAGCTCTCGAAGCTCCGGGAAACGGCGGATGACGAACCAGATAAGCAGGAATTCTCCTGCACGTGGAGGCGTCCTGAGCCAGACTTCAAATTCCGTCCACCGGCCCGGGGACAGGGTTTCCTGGAATATCGCCGCAACCTCCCGGAGCCCGACGGCTTCCCCGTTCTCCAGGTCGATCCACCGGTAGCCGATGCCGAATTCTTCTCGTGTCCACAGAAAGGGCGAATCGTTTCGAACGCGAATCGTCTTGCGATACTTCGATCCCGGGGAGAGGTGCATGGTCTCTTCGTCTGCCGCGAGACCAAAGCGTGCCGCACGGTGTTCCTGGGATGCGCCTTGGGTGTGCGGGCCGGTGTAACGCAAGAAGATCTGATAGGAGATCGCGGCCGCGAGCATTGCGAAGCACGCAACTGCCGCCCATTTCCAAGGCGTTTTCAGGGCAAACCCGCGGCCGAGCCACGTTGCCAGCGCGAGGCCAAGGATCGCAGATCCCGTGGCCCCCCGCGAATGCGTGAAAGTGAGAGCCGAGGCCTGGAGCGCCGCAGAGATCGCCCAGATCCAGGTCATGCTGCGCCGTGCGAGCGGAGAGTAGCGGCAGGCGACCAAAGAAAGACTGGCAAGAAGACACGCAGCCAGAAAAGAACCGGCCGTGTTGGGATATTCCATCGTGGAGTGCAGGCGCACCCGGTCCATCAACCAGAAGCGATGGGGCTGGAAGATCTCTACGATCCGCTCGAAAAATCCGATCCCCGCGAAATCTCCCCAACCTATCAGGGCAACGCAGGATCCTGTAAGTGAAAGGACAGCCAGCGCCCGGAGACCCAGATCCTCCGCGCCCGGCGTCCTCTTTCGAGCCAGATCGGCCGCCGCTATCAGGAGAATCACGCCGAGATCCGCCTTTATGGCAGCGCGGATGGCATTGTGGCGGAACTCGGGCGCCAGCGCAGCGGCCAACGTCTGAGTGACAACGAGGCACAACAGCGCTGCAACCAGACTGCCCGGCAATAATCGCGCCGTTCCTTTGCGCAGGGCCACGACGCTTCCTCTCGTTTTAACCGCCTGCCATGCGATCCAGAATGCGAGGAAAAGGAGGAGTTGGAGTTTCAGCGTGCTGTAGAGGGATTGATCCTGGGTTCGAAAGTAATACTCGAACGGTAGGCCGAAGATTAGAGCTAAAAAGAGAATCTCACAGGCTCGCTTCATTCTCTCTCAGTGTCAAGCGCCGCCGGGTCCCTGCGACAAAAAGTCGAGAAGCGAGTTTTTGGCAGAGTCGAGCTTTGCAAGATGCCTGGCGGACTTCACTTTAATACCCATAGTGGCGAGCGGTCGCAGTAGATCGGGAAGTACCCCCGAGCGTACGGTAATCTCGGAGGGAAGCTGCCCTGCCTCCAGAAGTTGCCCCAGGACTCGTTGGGGAACCCCGCTCCACATCACTTGCAATGACGGGTCTGCGGTCAGCAAGGACTGGCCGATAATCACTCCGTTCCGGGCATCCACGGAAAGCAACATGTAGGGAAGGAGCGGGCGTCCCTCACCCTCCCGAACCGGCGTTGGAACCAGGAAGAGATCGAGTTCGATGTTAGACCTGCTCTTTGGGGATGACCGAACCTTATCGATCAGTTTGGGATCTATGAACGACTCTATGCGCTCCGGCTCCGGCGGCATGATGTCCATTCTCTGATCTTCCCAGGTTGGTGGTTGAGCGCGCTGGACCCGCACAAGAAAAGTGTGAGAGTCCGATGCGTTCACCAGAGCGGGATCGTCTTTAACTCGTGGCGCCACATCCAGGACCTGCTCCAGGATTAAGCGGAGCACCTCGATTTCGTCGTCTTC
>QHZE01000148.1:0-12253 GCA_003225335.1 Acidobacteriota bacterium | reverse complement strand
ATTTCGTGATCCTCCTTCCTCAATTCGTTGCGCCCCCCGAACGAAGCCTGGATCATCGGAACCTCCAGAACGCTCTCGGGGGGCGAATCCTGATCGACCGTCATTGCCAGGAAGGAGTAGAGTGCGGAAGCGCCGCGATAGGCGGCAACCGCATAATGCTCGCCGAGTTCGCCCATCACGCTGGCGAAGACGAGCTCGGCGGTACTCGGAACCTGGATGCCGAACACGTCCATTTCTGACATCCATTTCCACGGCCCGAGGTCGCTCACGCGACCTGCCGCGGCATACAGCTCTTGCCATGCTTCAAGTTGTCCGGGACCGAGATTCAAGATTCCTCCAGAAACCAATAGGTAACGCGGTTCTCAAGTGGCGAGAGACTTTTCCCCGTAGTCCTCCTTACAGTTGTCGAAATTTAGAAGGTGAGTCTAACACAAATGCTCCGTCGATGGCGTCACGTGGAAATTCAGGCGCGCTGCTTCACCACAGAGACACGGAGTACACGGAGCATGCACGGAGAATTCGCTCCGTGAGTCCCCGTGTACTCCGTGGTCGTGAGAAAAAATGTATCGCCGGCTTCCAGCCGGCAAAGGTCGTGTTGACCCAAAAGGAGTTGTCGAGGCTCAGATGCCGGCGAGACGCCGGCGCTACGATTTTTTCTCACGACCCGTGTCTCCGTGGTGAAAACGGTGTCTAACTTCTTCCGGCGCAATACTTGCTATCATATCGTGCTTTTTCGTTTGCAACGTTCCGAGGGCGGGTTAATATTTGCCCGGTGACACCGATGCGTTCGAAGAAGATAGTCTTTTTCTTCCCCGCGTTCTCCAGTCTGGAAGCAACGGCGCCCTTGGGAATCCTCGCCGTTTCGACGCCTCTTCTGCGCGCCGGATATCAAGTCCGCATCATTGATTCGACGATCACTCCCAGGTTTCAGAAGCGAATTCTCGAGGAGCTTCGGGACGCGATGTGCCTTGCCGTGTCCCTGGTCACGGGCCCGATGATTCGTGAAACGGTGCAGGTCGCCCGTGAGACAAAGCGTCTTTATCCCGATCTTCCGGTCATCCTTGGAGGGTGGCATCCCTCGCTCCTGCCGGACCAGACCCTGGCGGCCGAGTATGTTGACATTGTAATACGAGGTCAGGGGGAGGACGCTCTGCTCCAGGTCATCCGGCATCTGGAGGACGGCGCGTCGCTTCGGGGGATCGAAGGGGTCGGCTACAAGGAAAACGGCCGGCTTGTGTTTAACCCTCCCCGAGCCCTGAAGCAGCTGAGGGAAATGCCTGCGAAGGCATATCACCTGGCAGACTTCGATGCCTATGAGCGCGTGTGCGGCCGCCGCTGGGCGATGTACATCTCGAGCCTGGCATGCCCGTACAGTTGTGCGTACTGCACCAACGAAGGCGTCTATGGACGCATGTGGAATGGCCTCGACGCGGAGCAGGTGGTCGAGGAGACAACGGATCTCGTGTCGCGCTATGGGCTCGAGCTTCTGTGGGTGGTGGATGACAATTTTCTGGTGGATCGGGAGCGCGCCCTGGCGATTGCGGAAGGACTCGTCCGGCGGGGCGTGGGATTCGATTGGAGCATACAGTCGTCGACAAACCTCGTCACTCGCCTTGCCGTAGAGGAACTGAAGCTCTTGCGGCGCGCCGGTCTGTCCCAGATATGCCATGGCGCCGAGTCGGCCTCGCCCACGGTCCTGAAGCTGATGAACAAGGAATTCCAGAAGATCGAGACAATCTATGCTGCTGCGGAAAGATGCATCCAGGCCGGAATTCGGCCTTCCTTCAACATCATCTTCGGATTTCCGGGCGAAGGCGAGAGGGAGCGGCGCGAAACGATTCGGTTCATCATGGATGTGTGCCGCCGGTATCCCGGAGCGGAGTTCTGGACTAACATATTCACGCCGTACCCGGGCGCCCCTATTATGGAACGCGCCGCGGAGTTGGGTATTGATCCCCCGAAGACTTTCGAAGGGTGGGCGGATTTTTTCCCGCGCTACACCGTTCTTCCCTGGCTGAACGGGCGCAACCACCGCAGGGTGCAGGTCATGCGGGATTACCTGAGGGTGGCTTTCAATCGGGTGCCGATTGCGTCCGACCGCAGGCGCCGTGTCACCCGATTGGTTCATCAGGCGATCAGCCTCCCGGCGAGGTGGCGACTGGATCACGGCGTTTACGCGCTGCCGTTCGAAATCTGGCTTAAGAATGCGGCGAATCGCCTTTTCGAATCACCAAAGCCCAACGTAGATGCGCAGCAGCTGTCTTCGGAACCCGTGACCTGTTAGTTTGGAGCGCAGGTTTGGAGTTCAGCCTTTAGGCTGAACTCCAAACAGGATCTCAAGAATGAAGAAGATTGTCTTGTTCTTGCCTCCATATTCGGGTCCCGCGCTGGGTCCGCCTGCGGGACTGCTCTGCCTTGCCTCGCCGTTGCGGCAGTCAGGGTACGACGTAAAGATCATCGATGCCGCGGTGGTTCCCGATTATGTCGATGCGATGGAACGGGAGATTCCTGATGCGCTCTGCTTCGGCATTTCTCTTCTCACCGGTCCCATGATCCGCGGCGCCATTGCCGCGGGGCGCCGGGTCAAAGAGAGACGCCCGGACCTGCCGGTGGTGCTGGGCGGGTGGCATCCCAGTCTCCTCCCCGAGCAAACCCTCCAGGAACCTTTTGTGGATGTCGTGGTCCGCTATCAGGGCGAGATCACGTTTCTGGAGGTCGTGCGCAGATTGGAGAGGGGGGGAAGTCTTGACGGAGTGGCGGGCTGTTCCTTCAAGCAGGACGGGCAGATACGGAACAACCCGGACCGCCCCGTAGCGCGCATCGGCGATCTGCCGCCCGCGGCGTATGATCTTGCCGATTTCGATCTGTACGAAAAGGCCGGTGGAGAGCGGAAACTGCCGTACGCCTCCAGCGTCGGCTGCCCGTACGCCTGCAACTACTGCACCGACACGGTATTCTATAACCGCCGCTTCAATGCTTACGACGCCCAGCGCGTCGTGCGGGAAGTCACAGAGCTGGTCGCGCGTCACCGCATTGAAGAAGTGGCTTTGCTGGACTCAAACTTCCTGGTTGACACGCGCCGCGCCGTGGAGATCGCGCGGGGATTTCTCTCGTCCGGCGCTCGTTTTCGCTGGACCTTTCAGGCCTCGACCGATCTCCTCTGCCGCATGACGGACGAGGAGGTCCGGCTTCTCGGGAGAAGCGGCGTGCGGCACATCGGCTTCGGCACGGAATCCGCGTCTGAAGAGGTGCTGGTAAGAATGAACAAACGCCACCAGCGCGTCCCAGACATGTATGAGACCGCGCGCAAGTGCCGGCAGGCAGGCATCCGGGCGACTTTCAATCTCATACTCGGCTATCCGGGCGAAACCGCGCAGGACCGTCACGAGACCCTCCGGGTCATGGGCGACATCGCGCGCCGCTTCGACAACGTGACCTTCTCGCCCAACATTTTTACCGCGTATCCAGGCATTCCGATCTGGCCGGAGTTGCGCGCGCTCGGCGTTCAGGAGCCCGAAACTATGGAAGGTTGGACCCGAATCGCCCTTGGTACCAACGTGCTTCCGTGGCTGCGCGGCGAAGAGTACCGCGAAGTGAAGCGGAGCATGTCCTTCTTCATGTTGAACAACGAAATTACGAAGACCATGCGCCGGACCTCGCTTCCGCGGCTGCGCCGGGCCGTTCTGCGGGCGCTCCAGAAACCGCTGCACTGGCGCATGAAGCATCAATATTTCAGGCTGCCTTTCGAGCTCTGGCTGTTGCGCGCCAGAAACCGCCTGGTCATGCGGCGCTCGCTCCTCACCGGCCAGAGCCTGGGGCACAGCCTGGCAGAAATCTGTTGAAATGACGTGGCACGGGCGTCCCGCCCGTGGGAAGTGAAAAATCAACGGGGTCATGGCCGGACGGCCATGCCACGAAGGATTATGGCCGATATTCTGCTGACGCATTGCAATCACCTGTATTTTGACCGAAAGCAGGTGCGCAAAATGCAGCCGTATCCGCCGCTTCAAACTTTGATTGCGTCAGCGCTACTGCGGGAGCGGGGATTCGAAGTCGCTTTGTTCGACACCACCCTGGCCTCTCCCGAAGAAGGGTTCCGTCATGCGCTGGAGAAACACCGTCCCCGGCTTATAGGGCTGTGCGAGGATAATTTCAACTTCCTGACAAAAATGTGTTTGACGCGGAACCGCGAGCTCGCTTTTTCAATGGCTCGTATCGGAAAAGAGGAAGGAGTGCCTGTCCTCGTCAATAGCTCGGACGCAACCGATCACGCGGGCGAATACCTGGCGCGTGGAGTGGATTTCGTTGTCATCGGAGAAGTGGAAGTCACACTGCTGGAGCTAGCCTTCCATCTTCTGAGCGGCTCCCCGAGCGACATGCGCGAGATTCACGGGATCGCGTACCGGGACTCCCATACGGGCGCGGTTCGTTTCACCCAACCCCGGGATCTGCTCAGGGACCTGGATTGTCTTCCCCCTCCTGCCTGGGACCTGATCGATGTCGAGCCTTATCGGGGCGCATGGCGGCAGGCCCACGGATATTTCTCGCTCAACATGGTCTCCAGCCGCGGCTGTCCGTATCACTGCAACTGGTGCGCCAAGCCGATCTATGGGCAGAGTTACCATTTCTGTTCCCCGGAGCGCGTGGCGCGAGAAATGCTTCGGATGAAAGCCGCATTCCATCCGGACCACGTCTGGTTTGCGGATGACATATTCGCTCTCTCAGCCCCGTGGACGCAGCAATTTGCCGATACCGTCCGAGAGCTGGGAGCGCAGATCCCGTTTAAGATGCAGTCACGGTGCGACCTGATGACTCGAGCCACAGTCGGCGCACTCGAGCGCGCCGGGTGCGTCGAGGTATGGATGGGCGCGGAATCTGGTTCGCAAAGGATCCTGGACGCCATGGAAAAGGGCGTTCAGGTGGAGCAGATCTACCAGGCTCGGGAGAATCTGCGCCGCCACGGCATCCGGGCCTGCTTTTTCCTGCAGTTCGGCTATCCGGGTGAAAACTGGGAGGACATCCGGGAGACGATTCAGATGGTGCGCGAAACCGTGCCGGACGACATCGGTGTCTCGGTTTCTTATCCCTTGCCCGGCACGAAATTCCACCAGCGGGTGGCGGCGCAGCTCGAGGAAAAGAGAAACTGGTCCGACAGCGACGACCTCGCCATGATGTTTCGCGGCAGTTACACGAACCACTTCTACCAGGCGCTCCATGACGCGCTCCACCTGGAAGTGGAGATCCGAAAAGAGAACGGCGCATCGGCTCAGAGTCGCGAAAGACTGCGGGACGCGTGGTCCTGCGTCGAGAAACTGGAAAAGAGCTCCGCGAACCCCAATCCCACGGCGTTATGGACCTTCTCCTGACTCACGGGTATTTCCTGCGCGAGGACCCCAAAGAGCTTGCCATCATGAAGCCGTATGTCCCGCTGGGGATCCTCTACCTCTCATCGTATTTGAGAGGGAAGGGCTTCGACGTGGAGATCTACGACACGACCTTCGGCGCGCGCGAGGAGTTGCTCCGCATCTTTCAAACCGGGCCGCCGGCAGTGGTGGGCATCTACGGGAACCTCATGACTCGCAGGAACGTCCTCGATCTTGCGGCAGCGGCCCGCGGGGCAGGCTGGACCGTGGTTCTCGGCGGTCCCGAGCCTTCCTCGTACGCCCGGGAATACCTTGAGGCCGGAGCGCACGTGGTTGTGGAGGGGGAAGGGGAAGTCACGATGGAGGAGCTGTTGCGCGCGCTGCGCGCCGGCGGCAGGGAGGCTCTGGAAAAAGTGGACGGAATCACCTTCCTGCTCGCGGACGGTTCTCTGGCGCGCACGCGGCCCCGGGCGCTGATTCCCGACCTTGATGCGCTACCCTGGCCGGATCGCGAGAGCGTCGATATCGAGCACTATGTGCAGGTCTGGCGCGAGCATCACGGCATGGGCTCCGTGTCGGTGATCACCGCCCGCGGGTGCCCGTATCATTGCCGCTGGTGCAGCCACGCCACCTACGGCAACACCCATCGGAGGCGGTCCGCCCGCGCCGTAGCCGATGAAGTGGAGTGGATCCTCGATCGGTACCGGCCCGACATGCTCTGGATGGCGGACGATGTCTTTACCATCCACCCCGCATGGCTGCTTCAGTACGCCCGGGAGCTGAAGACGCGCGGGCTGATCACCCCGTTTGAGTGCATCACCCGCGCCGACCGGTTGAACACCCGCATCGCGGACACACTGGCCGAGATGCGATGCTTTCGAGTGTGGATCGGCTCGGAAAGCGGGTCTCAGAAAATCCTGGACGCAATGGAGCGGGGCGTCACCGTAGGCCAGATCCGCGAGTCGATCCGGCTGTGCAGAGAACGCGGAATCCAAACGGGCATGTTCCTCATGTGGGGTTACGAAGGGGAAGAGCTTTCCGACATTGAGGCCACGGTGGAACACGTGAAGGCTTCACTCCCCGACGTCTTCCTGACCACCGTTTCCTATCCGATCAAAGGAACGCCTTATTATGAAGACGTCGAACCTCGTCTTGTGCGTCTCAAAGACTGGAGCAAGACGACGGACCGGGATCTCACGGTCCGGGGCCGCCATTCTCGCCGCTTTTTCCAGTTCGCGGATCAACTCTTGAAGAGCGAGGTAGCCTTGCACAAGATCCTGACCGAGCCGGACTCAATGCCGGATTCGGCCGCTTTGGCTAACTTCCGGAGGAAGATCGACGAGGCGCGGTCCGGGTTGCGAGACTCCTACCATGAAGTAGAAGCGTGACGGGACAGGATAACACCTTCGTGATTCTTCGCGTCTTCGCGTCTTTGTGGTAAAGGCCGGGCACCGATCCACCACGAAGACGCGAAGACGCAAAGAATCGCCAAGTTTGGTGGCGCGATGGCTGGTGTGGCGGATCAGCAGAGAGAGGTGGCGGCTGCGTTTGACGCACAGGCAGACGGTTACGACGAAAAGTGGACCCGTTCTGTTTCAGGACGTCTGCAAAGGGAGCAGGTCTGGCGGGAAGTGGACCGGTTTTTCCTTCCAGGGCACAAGATCCTGGATCTCGGGTGCGGGACAGGCGTAGACGCGGTCCGTCTGGCGCGCGTTGGCGCCCGCGTGCTTGCTATCGACATTTCACCGCAGATGGTTCGCATGACTCGGCGGAGGGTGGAATCGGAAAACTTGAGCGAGGGAGTGACGTGTGAGCTGCTGCCTTTGGAAGAACTCGGGGACCTGAAAAACAGGGGATCCTTTGACGGCGCGATTTCTGATTTTGGGGTTCTCAACTGTGTGGAGAATTTGCGGCAGGTAGCCCGGGACCTGGCGGCATTGCTGCGCCCGGGGGCGCACCTGGCACTCTGCTACATGGGCAGGTTCTGTCTCTGGGAGACGGCCTGGTTCCTTCTGCATGGCAAACCTGGAAAGGCTTTCCGGCGCTTGGGCGCGCGCTCCTTCCCGGCCTCCCGTGCCTTCGAGGTTTTCTATCCGTCAGTGCGCGCGATCGTCGAAGCGTTCAGCGGCAACTTTCGTCTGGTATCGTGGCGCGGAGTAGGGATCTTCGTTCCGCCCTCTTATGTGGAGCCTCTGGCGCATTCGTTTCAGGGAGGTTTCAGGAGACTCGCCCGGTTCGATCACATAGCAGGCGGGTGGGCAATCCTGCGAGCTGTCGGGGACCATCGGCTGCTGGTTTTTGTCCGCAACTGAATGGAGCCCTCCGTGCGTCTTCGCGACGAGGTTCGGAGTTCAGGCTTTAGCCTGCTCCGGGACCGTGCAGCCTGAAGGCTCAACTTCGAACCTGCCACCAATGAGTTCGTGGTGAACAAGTTTGGGATCTATGGCGACGTCCTTTTCCTTAAAGTCTGAATCCGGAAGTCTGAACTTGCCGGTGCTTAAGCTTCGCTGCCCGTCGTGCGCCGCAGAGCTTGGAAACATGGACGAGATCTTGACAGAAGCGAAGGCGTGCCGGTCGTGCGGCAATCGGATCACGCTCACGGACGGCATCGCCCGCGCGCTTTCACCCGAGGGCCGCAAGCGCTACACGCGCTTCCTGGACGAGTATTCGAAAATCCGCCACGCCGAAGGGCGCGGCTCCGAAAATCCCGGCTACTATATGGCGCTGCCCTACCGCGATCTTTCCGGCAAACATGCGGAACAGTGGGCCATCCGAGGAGAGAGCTACCGTTACTTCCAGGAAAGGATCCTCCCACAATTTGAAAAGGATAAGAGCCCTCTGGATATTCTGGATCTCGGCGCCGGGAACGGCTGGATGTCCTATCGCCTGGCTTTGAGGAAACACCGGCCGGTGGCAATCGACATTCTAACCGACCCCCTGGACGGGCTCGGGGCCGCGAGGCACTATCACGCGCTCCTCGACGAGAGATTCCCTCTGGTTGAAGCGGAGTTCGATCGGATGCCCTTTTCGGATTCTCAGTTCGATCTCGCGATCTTCAATTCCTCGCTCCACTATTCCACGAACTACCATCGAACTTTGAAGGAAGCGCGCCGCTGCCTGCGCCCGGGAGGGAGAATCGTCATCCTGGATTCCCCTGTGTACAAAAAGAGAGAGCACGGGGAACGCATGCTGGCAGAGCGTCACCGGGAATTCCAAGCGCGCTACGGTTTCCGCTCCGACAGCATTCCGAGTGCTGAGTTCCTGCACGAGGCGGCGCTTGAGGAGCTCGCGGATTTCCTGGGGGTCCGGTGGAAAATCTATAAGCCGTGGTACGGGTGGAAATGGTTTCTCCGCCCGTGGAAGGCTCGGCTTTCCGGCCGAAGACCGCCCTCGCGATTCTGGATCCTGGTAGGGAGCTAATAAATGACAAATGACCAATGAAAAATGACAAATCGCAGTTCCTTGCCCGGACCTCTTGACTTCTATTTGTCATTGTTCATTTGACATTCTTCATTTGTCATTTGACGAAGTGGGACTTGGTCATGATCCTCTTTTTGCATCCGAAGGCAACGAGCCCGCGCAGCCGTCGTTTTCCGCTTTCGATACTGGCGCTGGCGGCAGTGCTCGAAGGGAAGGAAGAATACGAGATCGTCGACGGAAACGTGGACCCATGTCCCGGAGAGACACTCGACGGTCTCATGAAAAAGGATCCGGCGAAGCTTCTCGCGGTGTCTGTGATGCCGGGTCCGCAGATGGTGGCTGCGGTTCCTCTGTGCCGCTCTTTCAAAGAAAAGTATCCCGGCGTTCCGGTCGTGTGGGGGGGCTACTTTCCGTCTCTCTATCCGGATGCCGCTCTGAACGCACCGTATGTGGACTTTGTAGCCAGGGCGCAGGGGGAGGAAACTCTTGTCGAGCTGATCGAAGCCTTGCGCGGCGGCGGCGACTTTTCGAAGATTCGCGGGCTATCGTACAAAGATCCTTCAGGGCGGCATATTCACAATCCGGAGCGGCCCTTGCGATCGCCGGGGGACTTTCCCTGGCCCCCGTATCACAGGCTTGATCCTTCCAAGTACATCCTGCCCACCTTCCTGGGATCGCGCACGGCGGCGCACCAGGCCAGTATCGGGTGCCCTTTCCGCTGTAACTTCTGCGGCGTCGTTCCGGTCTTCAGCCACGAGAAGATGGAGCCGCCGGAGCGGACCGCGGCTGTGCTGAGGCATCTGAAAGCGGCGTATGGCGTCAATGCGGTCCAGTTTTACGACAACAACTTTTTCCTGCGCGAAGATCACGCGCGTGAACTCGCCGGCCGCCTCGCGGCCCTGGAGCTGCGCTGGTGGTGTGAAGCCCGGGTGGACACGGTGCTCGGCTATTCGGATGAGACGCTCCGGGCCTTGAAACGGGCCGGCTCGACGATGATTTTCTTCGGCGCCGAATCCGGCTCCGATTGGGTGCTGCGCCAGATGAACAAGCAGCTGAAGGCCGAGCAGACCCTCGCGTTGGCGGAGCGGATTCGGCACTTCGGCATCATTCCGGAGTTTTCCTTCGTCGTTGGCAATCCGCAGGACCCCGAGCGCGACACTCGAGAGTGCGTCCGCTTCATCCGCAAGATCAAGAAGATCAACCCTGCGGCGGAGATCATCGTGCAGCATTACGTCCCGACCCCGCAACGGGACGGGATGTACGGGGGAGTGGAGGGCCGGATCGAGTTCCCCACGACCGCGGAAGAATGGGCCACGGAACGCTGGTATAACTTCACCGTGCGGAAAGATCCGCAGGTCCCCTGGCTGCCGCGCGGGATCAAGCGCCGGATCGATGACTTCGAGCTGGTTGTCAGCTCGCGCTGGCCCACGGTTCAGGACATCCGCCTGCCGCGGTGGGGCCGAACCCTCCTCCGGTCTCTCAGCAGCTGGCGCTACCATCTCGGCGTGTACCGTTTTCCGCTGGAGCTGGATTGGGCGCATAAGTTTGTCGAGCTCAGAAAACCGAAGGTTGAAAGCCTGTGAATTCAGCATCCAGCCCTTTGAAGCTCTCTCCAGTTGAAGGACACCGGATCTGGGCGGAGACTTATGACACCGATCCGAATCCTCTGCTCTTTCTCGAGTTCCGGACGGTTTGCGAGAGGCTGGGAGACTTACAGGACAAACTCTTCCTGGACGCGTGTTGCGGCACGGGCCGCTGGCTGGTTGAGGCGCGGGCAAGAGGAGCGCGCGTGTTTGGAGTGGATTTTTGCCCGGAAATGCTGGAGATCGCCCGGAGCAAACCGGGTCTTGACGGACGTCTCGCAAGCGCGGACGTCCGGAAGCTTCCCGTCGTTGATGGTTTCGCCGATATCGTGATGTGCGCGTTTTCGCTCGGATACGTGACGCTGCTGGCTGCCGTGCGTGAGATCGCCCGGGCCGTCAGACCTGGCGGCTCGGTCTTCATAACGGATCTCCATCCAAAGGGGCACGAGGCGGGCTGGACGCGCTCATTCCGCCGGGGCCGGCTCAGGCTCGAAATCGCGAGCCACGTTCACGCGGTGGAGTCGTTGATCGAGGCGGCGCGTGGCGCGCGGTTGGAGTTGCGCGAGCTTGTGGAACCTCACTTTGGCGAGGCCGAATGGGAGATCTTTCGCTTGGCGGGAAAGGAAGCGATCTTCGACGAGGCTTCCAGGATCCCCGCTGTCCTCGTCACTCACTGGAGGCGTCTGTGATTGCGCCGGCGATTTCCTTAGCGCACTTGCGTCTTCGCGGTAAAGTTTGGAGTTCAGGCTTTAGCCTGCGAGGGTCGAGTGCAGCCTGAAGGCTGAGCTCCAAACCTGCCCAAATGAGTTCGCGGGCTTGGTTTGGACTCGTGAGTTTGATTCCGGGGTGGTGCAATTGGTAGCACTCCAGACTTTGGATCTGGGTATCCTGGTTCGAGCCCAGGCCCCGGAGATCTCAAGGCGGGCCTTCCGGCCGTGCTAGCTAGTTTCTGGCGGAAAGCCCTGAAAGGGCGGCGCAGGGAGTTCGGTCTCAACTCCAGATAAATGCTCGTCATAAGGCACGTCTTTGGTACCGGGACCCACTGCATCGCCCCTTCGGGGCTTCCGTTGTTACTGTCCTTGTTCCCAGGGCTTGCGCCCTGGGCTTTCCTGAGTCGCCCCTGCGGGGCTAGTTTCGCACCAGAAACTAGCTAGGGAAGATTGGGCGTCAGGACCGCGCCTCAAATTTGCCGTAGCGCAGTGCCAGTGCGGGGAGAAGCAGGAGGTTTAACGCGGTTGAAGTAACGAGTCCGCCGAGAATGACAATCGCCATCGGGCCTTCAATCTCCTTGCCCGGCTTTCCGCTACCGAGAGCGAGCGGCAGAAGGCCCAGAGCTGTAACCACTGCCGTCATCAGGACAGGCGTCAGGCGCTCCGATGCGCCACGGATCGCCGCATCAAGTCCCCACCTCATGCCCTCTTGCTCGACTAGGTGTTCGAAGTGGGAAATCATCATGATGGAGTTCCGCATGGTAATGCCGAACAGTGTGACGAATCCAACCAAGGAACCCACCGAGAGAACGCCTCCTGAGAGAAAGGCCGCGACGATTCCGCCCACGAGGGCGAACGGCAGGTTTGCGAGTGTGAGCAGGGTGTGCCGGATCTTTCGAAACACACTCTGGAGCAGCAGGATGATACCGGCGCCTGAGAGCAGAGAGTAGACCAGAATGTCGCGCTGAGCTTGATCCCTCTGTGAAACCTCCGTGCCCTCCGTGGTCGTGAGAAAAAATGTATCGCCGGCTTCCAGCCGGCAAAGGTCGTGTTGACCCAAAAGGAGTTGTCGAGGCTCAGATGCCGGCGAGACGCCGGCGCTACGATTTTTTCTCGCGACCCGTGTCTCCGTGGTGAAACAGGACGTCTTGCCACTGCAGGGTCACTGTCTGAATCG
>QHZE01000147.1 GCA_003225335.1 Acidobacteriota bacterium | reverse complement strand
CGAGCGGCGGGCGGGCAGATGCAAGGCGCCGCGACGCAGGCGATGTGGTGACATCGTCGAGGAGCGGCAACGCCGCAGATGCCCGCCCGCCGCCGCGCCCCTCCGGGCTGCGGCCCGCAGGCCCGCTGGCTGTGTTGCTCGCTCCTTACATACCGCAGCGGCGCAGCGGGTATGCTCGTCGCTCGCGCCTTGCCAGCGGGCCTGGGGGCCAGCAGCAAAATGTACACCTTATTTCCTGACGGGCCCTTAGCTGCAATATCTTGGAGCGGAGCTGAGTGCGTTGGGGACTGTTTTCTCCGGGCGGGTGATGGAACCTATCGACCTGCCTGCAAGGTACAACGCTTCGACCACGTTTATTGACGCCAACCTGCGCGCTGGGCGTGGCGGCAAAGCCGCCGTTGTCTGCGGCGCAGAGGAGTTGACCTATGCGCGGGTGGCGGCCCTGGTCAGCCAGGTGGGAAATGCACTGAAGGGCCTAGGCGTGCGCATGGAAGAGCGCGTCATGCTGCTCCTGCCCGACTCCCCTGAATTCGTTGCAGCTTTCTTTGGCGCGATCCGGCTCGGCGCGGTCCCGGTTCCGGTCAACACGATGCTGCGGCCGTACGACTACGAGTACCTGCTGAACGATTCGCGCGCGACCGCCTTGATCGTGAGCGAGCCGCTGTATGCCCGTATCGAGCCGGTCCGCGCAAATTTGAAGTTTCTCCGGCACCTTATGTTTGTTTCGAAGGAGGGGGGGACGCCTCGCGGAGCGATCGATTACCGCGCCTGCGTCCGCGACGAATCGCCGGATCTCACGCCGGCCGATACCAGCGTGGATGACGCGTGCTTCTGGCTCTACTCTTCGGGCACGACGGGGTTCCCGAAGGGAGCGGTGCATTTGCAGCACGATATGGCGTGCTGCGCGGAGCGGTATGCGCGTGGCGTGCTGGGTATCCATGAACAGGATCGGATGTTCTCGGTGTCAAAACTGTTCTTCGCCTATGGTCTTGGCAATGCGCTCTACTTTCCGTTCTATGTGGGGGCCACGACGATTCTGCATCCGGGGCCGCCGGCGCCGCTGGCAGTCTATGAAATAGCAACCAGGCAGCAGCCGACACTGCTCTTTTCGGTGCCGACGGGCTACGCGGCGCTGCTTGCAGTTCCCGATGCCGAGAAGACTTATTCTCTGAGGTCGGTGCGGTTGTGCGTCAGCGCCGGCGAGGCTTTGCCCAAGGTGATTTACGAGCGGTGGCGCGAAAAATGGGGCATCGAGATCCTCGATGGCATCGGCTCGACCGAGGTCCTCCACATTTTCATTTCGAACCGGCCAGGCCGCGTAAGGCCCGGAGCCTCGGGAGAGGTGGTGCCCGGTTACGAAGCGAAGATTGTGGACGAGACAGATCGCCCGGTTGGGCAAGGAGACGTGGGAGAGCTTCTGGTCAAAGGAGATTCCATCTGCGCCCTTTACTGGAACAAACATCAGAAAACGAAGGAGACCATTGCCGGCGAATGGATCCGCACCGGCGACAAATACCTGAAGGATGCGGACGGCTTCTATTGGTACCAGGGGCGCAGCGACGACATGCTCAAGGTTGGCGGCATGTGGGTCAGCCCCATCGAAGTGGAAGCGACGCTGGCTTCACACCCTGCCGTGCTGGAATGCGGGGTGATTGGAACCTCCGACACCGGCGAGTTGGTCAAGCCAAAGGCGTTCGTCGTCCTGAACCCGGGATTCACACCCTCGGCGGCGCTGGCGGAGGAGCTAAAAGTCTTCGTCAAAGAAAAGCTGGCGCCGTACAAGTACCCGTGCTGGATCGAATTCATCCAGGCCCTTCCCAAGACCGCGACGGGCAAGATTCAACGATTCAAACTGAGGGAGCTCGACAGGACACGGATTCACAATGAAACCACCGATGAACGCGGATGAACACGGAGCAGCAAAGCCGCAAACCAAAACTACGGCCCACTGTGCTCTTTGGAGTGCGGCAGCTTGCTAAGCTTGCTGCCGCTTTTGTTCGCGTGGAGTTGCTCGGGCTCCGAAAAGCGCAAGCAAGCTAAGCAAGCTTGCGCACTCCAAAGAGGACGCCCCAAGAGGGTTGGAAAAATCCTTGCCAGGTTGCAAAGGATTTTCGGGTTAGTAGTACGGCGCAGCCGCAACCAAGAACTTGGCGTTTCTTTGCGTCTTCGCGTCTTCGTGGTAGGAGCTGTGTTCGATCCACCACGAAGGCGAAGAATCCCTCACTCCCTATCTACCTGGAGCCGCGCTTTTCCCTGCTTATCTGCGCCGCTATTCGCTCGGCTTCGGCCATGACGCGGAGGGTGTTTTCGCCGAGGATCTTCTTGATATCGGCCTCCGTGTAGTTCCTGCGCAGCAGGGCGTCCGTGATCTTCGGCAATTGGCTGACATCCTCCATCCCATCCGGCATGGTGGCGCCGTCAAAGTCGGATCCCAGACCCACGTGGTCCACGCCTGCAATACGCGCGACATGGTCGATGTGCTCGACGATTTTCTCCCAGTTTACCTTCGGAGACGGCCCGAACTGCCGGCCGGTTTCTTGTTGCCTGCGGATCGCGTTTTCATCGCCCGGGTACTTCGTCAGCAGCTCGTCTCTGAACTGCTGTGTCTTCAGCCAATATTCGCTCATGGCGTTATCGAGGTACGGGGTGTTGTAGTTGATCTGAATTACACCGCCTTTTTTCGCCATAGCGCGAATCATCTCGTCCGTCATGTTGCGGACATGGCCGGAGAGCGCGCGGCAAGAGGAGTGCGAAGCGATGAGCGGCGCGCGGCTCACTTCCAGCGCGTCCCAGAAGGTTTTGTCGGAAACATGGGAAATATCGACGAGCACCCCGAGCCGGTTCATCTCGCCTACGATCTCTTTTCCGAGCGCAGTCAGACCGTTATGCCTGGGCGGTTCCCCGGAAGAATCCGCCCAGTCCGTATGGTAGAAGTGTGTCAGCGTGATGTAGCGAACGCCGAGCTTTGCATACATCCTCAGGATGGGAAGGCTGTTGTTGAGCATGTGCCCGCCTTCCATTCCGAGAAGGGCGGCGATCTTTCGCTCTTTGAAGGCGAGACGCACCTGGCTGGAGGTGACGCAGAAAGCCACTTCGTTCGGCAAGTCCTCGGCCAGTTTGTGGATCGCGGCGATCTGCTCCAGCGCGGCGTTCACCGCCGCCGGTCCGGTAATGGTTCCCCTCACGACGATGCCGAAGAAGAGCGCCCCGAGGCCTCCCTCTTTTATCCGCGGGAGGTCCACATGCCCCTCATGCAGATTCGACTCCGGTCTGGAGGAAATTCCCGGAGGCATGTGGCCGTGTTCGGCCGTGAAATCCCAATCCGGCCTCCTGACTCTCAGAGTCGTGTCGATGTGCGTATCGAGCACCAAAGAGGAAAAATGGAGTTTCCGCGCCCGCTCCGAAATTGCGTCCGTTTGAGATTCCGCTCGCTGCGAAGCGCTCCAAATCGCGAGCAACAGGAGCATCCAAGCGGTCCGCGTGTTCTTCATAGGATCCTCTCGCAGTTCTTTGCGACCTTCGCGCCTTAGCGCCTTGGCGGTGAGACTGATCCCGAATTAACCGCTGAGACGCGAAGGGCGCAACATGGGGCGGCTTACTTCAATCCAGCTCGAACGCCAGGAACCTCAGTTGTCCGAATCGCTGCACCTGGAGAACGACGGGGCTGCCGGAGCTCAATTTCTTGAGCATCGCCCTCAGCGCGGCGACATCTTGCACCGCCTCGCCATTGAGCGACACGACCAAATCGCCTGGAAGCAGATTCTCCTCGATATAGGGAGCGAAGGCGACTCTCCCGGCGACCACGACGCCGGCAGGTTTTCTCAACGGGGGCAGCAACTCCGCGATTTTTTCATCGATATCGAGGGCGAGAATGCCCAATCGGGCAACCAGGTTCTTCTCGCGGCTGACCATGCCCATGAAGCGGGCAGGATCATCCATCCGATCGGCGACTCTTACACGCTTGGTCAGCCTGTCCGCGCCCCGTAGGATCTCGACGGATGCGTACTCTCCGATGGGCTGCTGGTAAAGGTTGACTTCAAACTGGCGCGCATTCTCCATCGTCTTGCCGTTGAGGCTCAGCACGATATCTCCGACCTTCAGCCCCGCCTCTTCCGCCGGTCCGTTCGGAAGGATATCTTCCAGCAGCGCTCCCCAATCCCTGGAAAGCTTCAGCCCCGCCGCCAGCGTTGGCGTTATGGTTTGGGCGCGGATGCCGATCTGGCCTCGCCGGACGCGGCCCAACCTTCGGATTTGGGTGTATACATTCCTGGCGATGTTGCTGGGGAGGGCGAAACCCAGACCCTCATTTCCGCCGGACTGCGAAAGGATAAACGTATTGATTCCGACCACCCGGCCTTCAGCGTCCACGAGCGGTCCTCCGCTGTTCCCCGGATTTATGGCGGCGTCGGTCTGGATGTAAATCACAGAGTCCTCGGGGCGCAACTGGCGCGCTACGGAGCTGACGACCCCCATGCTCACCGAATTCTCGAGCCCCAAAGGGCTTCCAAAAGCCAGGACGACCTGACCCTGGCGCAACGTCTCGGAGTCGCCGAGCGCCAGGGCCGGCAGCCCCTGTGCGTCGATCTTCAGGACGGCGAGATCCGTCTCCGGATCGATCCCGGCCGTTTGAGCGGGGACCAACTTGCCGCTCGGTTTCAAGATCGACCGCCACTGAGCCTTGCTGTCAGGGGAGCGAGGGAGAAGCACCTCCACGCGCTGCGCGCCTCGCACCACGTGAGCATTCGTAAGGATGTATCCCTCTGGGTCCAGTATGACGCCCGAACCGCTGCTGCGCTGGCTCGCAATAACACCCGGGGAAGTGTCACCCCCTTGGGCCGCCGCCAAGCCGGTGCACTGGATCTGAACGACGGCAGGGCCGACGCGCTCGGCGAGATGCTGGAACGATTCGCTGAGATTTGCGAGGGTCGATGGGTCTTTTCTGGCCGAGACCGATTGAGGCGCCGGTGCCGAAACGGAGGATCCCGCCGCGGAATGAATCACCAGAACAAAGGCAACGAGTCGAATGGGAATCAGCATGAATGTCATTATACGAGATTGTGGGATGCGCGCAGGGTCTGTATTTCTCAAGCCCATCTTTTG
>QHZE01000146.1 GCA_003225335.1 Acidobacteriota bacterium | reverse complement strand
CCTCGATTTTCACCCTGGTGCATGCCGTCCTCCTGAAAGCGCTGCCGGTAGTGAATCCCGGCGAATTGTACCGTCTGGGAAAGGAAGCCCGTTGCTGCTACGTGGGCGGGTACAGTCAAGAGAAAGAGTTTTCCCTCGTCTCCTACGATTTGTATAAACACTTTCGGGACAATACGAACGGCTTTGCCGAATTAGCTGCGTTCTCGGCGGTCGAGCCGCTGTTTGGCGTCCGGCGCGCGGGCAGCGCCGAGCCAGCCCAAAGCTATCCGGGAGAGTTCGTTTCGGGCAATTACTTCAGCATGTTCGGCATCGGAGCGTATGCTGGACGCGCGCTCACGGCTAGGGATGATCAACCCGGTTCTCCCCCGACCGCCGTAATGAGCTATCGCTTATGGCAGCAAATGTACTGGTCGGATCCGTCCGTCATCGGCAGCGTCTTCAATCTCAATGACAGGCCATTCACCGTAGTGGGAGTCACTCCGCCGGGTTTCTTTGGCGACACGCTGCGCAACAATCCGCCGGATTTCTTTCTGCCGCTGAATACCGAACCGCTCTTGGATGGGGACCTGAACAAGTACGACACTCACTGGCTGGAGTTGATCGGCCGAACCCGGCCTGGCAGAGCGCCAGAATCCATTGAGGCCGAAATGCGGGTCGAGATCAAGCAGTGGCTGCTCTCGCACTGGGGTGAGATGAGCGCCAACGATCGCGCAAAATTCCCTGAGCAGACCCTATTCCTGAGCCCCGGAGGCGCGGGCATTAGCGCTATGCGCGACGAATATGACCACTGGCTTCGAATCCTAATGATGGTCACCGGATTGACGCGAGTTGTGCGGCAGGCTCTCACCGAAAGCATTTTGCTCTCATTTCTAGGTGGCGCGGCGGGCCTGGTGATCGCATTCGCAGGCGCTCGTCTTATCTTGCAGCTTGCATTCCCGAGGGTTGGCGACATGGCAGGCATACCCATCGACGCGTCGCCTTCCATGCCCGTGCTGCTGTTCGCCTTCGGCGTTTCGTTGATCGCTGGAATCGCCTTCGGCATCGCTCCCGCATGGATGGCTACACGAGTAGACCCGATTGAAGCGCTTCGCGGCAGCAGTCGCTCCACCGCCCGTGCGGGCTCGCTCCCAAGTAAGACCCTCGTGGTGTTCCAGGCTGCGCTCTCGCTTGTGTTGTTATCAGCATCAGGACTGCTCACGGCTGCGCTGCACAGCCTGGAGAATCAAGATTTTGGATTCGATCAGGATCGGCGCATCGTGGCGAACACAAATCCAAGGCTTGCCGGCTACCGCCTGGACCAGCTCACGCCACTTTATCGGCGGGTCCATGATTCACTATCGAGCATTCCTGGCGTTTCCGCCGTGGCTCTCTGCAAATACTCACCGCTGAGCGGCGGCAATTGGGGCAGTGGCATCTGGGTGGATGGGCATCCGCCTCCCGGTCCCAGGGATGACAACTACGCCTCGTTGGATCGAGTTACGGCGGGATACTTTAACGTCATCGGAAATCCGATCCTGAGAGGACGCGGTATCTCGGAGCAGGACACGGCGGCTTCGCGGCACGTGGCGGTCATCAATGAGGCGTTTGCGCGGAAGTTTTTCAGGAATGAAGATCCGCTCGGAAAGCATTTTGGGAGAGAGGGCATGGGGTCCGGCCAATACGAAATCGTAGGCATTGCCAAAGATGCCCGCTATTTCCCACAGAACCTCCGCAATCCGATGGCCCCGTTGTTCTTTCTTCCTGAAGCGCAGCGTGACTTTCCGCCGAAAGCTGGGGCGGCTGAAATCAGTCCGAGCTCGCATTTTCTGAGCGACATTATCATTGTGACCAGGCCGGGAGCCAGAGTGTCCGTTGCCCAAGTGCGCCAGGCCATGGCTTCGGTCGATCCGGATTTGCCGATCATTTCGATTCGCGCTTTGAAAGAGCAGGTAAGCGGGCAGTTCAGGCAACAACGGCTGATTGCCCGACTCACCTCGGGGCGCTAACCGTTGCCACATTGTCCGGCTGTTATTACGAGGCGCTTTTGGGCTGATTCTCTTTGGATTATTGATTGGCTTGCCGTTGACGTTTGCCGCCGGGCGATTCCTGGGCAATCAACTTTACGGCATCAATCCATACGATCCCGTGGTGACGCTATCAGCCGTTCTCGCTCTCGGGTTGTCGGCGCTGGTCGCATCTTTTGTCCCAGCCTTTCGAGCGAGTTTGATTTCGCCATTGGATGCGTTGCGCGCCGAGTAATTACCTGCGCCGCGGTTGCATGACCGATCGACCATTCCTCCATTCGGTCGCTCCATTGAAGGAGATCCCGCCTAACGCCGCAGGCTTTACTAATCCCGATTCACTTGGCCGTGTAGTCGGCTTATCGGAAACTGAGGACGGATAGCCACACGCGAAATGCCACCGGGCCATGACAACCACCACATCGACCTTGTCGATTGAGCCGGGAAAACGGAATCTACGGCGAGCGTTCGGGTGGTGTGGCAAAGTGAAAACTTTATGCATTCTGCCACCAACCCTGCCACCGTACCTCTCTTTGGGGAAAATCCGAAACGGTAAACCTTGCAGAATCAATGATCAATGGTGAGCCGTGTAGGAATCGAACCTACAACCTACTGATTAAGAGTCAGTTGCTCTGCCAGTTGAGCTAACGGCCCGCCTCGCAAGAAGGACTGCGATCTTCAAGCTAGCATACGGACCCGTTGTGGTGCAAGGCTTTGTGGTGCTGTGCTTGACCAGTGCTTGACGGCACTCACATCGCTCGCTGAGCGGAGCAACCCCGATTTAGTCGCAGAGTTTTCATGATCCTGCGGCTCGCCACGGCCAATGAAAACCGCTCAGAAGGGGAGGGCACGACTTCAGTCGTGCCCTCCCCCTCTCACCAGTCGCATCGCCCGAAATTGTTTTCCTGCGGCGAGCAGGCCAGTCATTCGCGGGCCAGACGGATCTTCGTGGCATGGCCATCTCGGCCATGACCCAGCTAGGTTAGATCCTCACTTTACACGTGCAGGGACGCCCGTGCTACGACCTGATGCAAATTTGACCGATTTGTGAACTTTGTGCATGAAGTGCGACCCTAGGAACCGGTGAACACACGGCCCTGAAAGCCCGTTTTCACGAGAGAGAGGGAGATACCGAGCTATCCTATATCTTCAATCTGTGGCTGAAGGTTGGATTCTGAAAAAATACAGAGCCCTGCCTGCCAATGCAGTTTGCACTTGGCTACTTAGATATGTAAGAGCCGGGACACCGCTACTAACCCAACTTCCACGGTCTTCTGGCCAATCAAGCTGATTTTAGCGGCTGGCCGCATAAGTCCTTTATCTTCAATGTCGGGCTCTTTGAAATTTGATAATAGTGACTAATCTATATCGTTAGTCACTTGAAAGTTATTGGGGATGGTGATATCAGTAGTGCCGAATGTACATTCGCAAAAACACCCGGAAGCATAAAGGCAAAACCTACACCAACTACCTTCTGGTTGAGTCCGTCCAGACGCCGAAGGGTCCCCGACAGCGCACCATCTGCTCGCTGGGCAACCTTGAGCCCGCACCCCAAGAGGAATGGCTCGCCCTGGCTCACAGGTTAGAAGCTTCCCTGCAAGGACAGCTCTCTATGGGCGCGTCTCAGGTCGACATCAATGAGATCGTCGCTAAAGCGCGAAGATGGAAAAGGCGGACGCACTTCGTGGATCCAGGCTCCGTCATTGAGGTCGACAGTGATCGGGTCGACATTGAGGAAGCGCGGGAGGCCGGGCCCGTACACGTCGGCCATCAGATTTGGCGACAGTTGGGAATCGATGACATTCTCCGTCACGCTAGGCTTTCGGAGCGGGCACGTACAGTGACGGAGGCGATGACTTTGAACCGACTGATTTATCCCCTTTCCGAGCATGCGATGCCGGAATGGATTCGCCGCACCGCTCTTGGAGACATCCTGAAGGAGGATTTCTCCAAGCTTGAGGATGAGTCACTGTATCGCAATCTGGACCGGCTGCACCCCAACCGGGAACTAATCGAACGCGAGCTAGCTGAGCAGGAGAAGACGCTGTTCAGTCTTGATGACACGGTGTATCTGTACGACTTGACCTCCACTTATTTTGAAGGGCAGGCCCCGCTCAACAAGCAGGCGAAGCGGGGGTACTCGCGCGACAAGCGTCCCGATTGCAAACAGGTTGTCGTTGGGTTGGTGTTGGACCGGGATGGTTTTCCGAAAGCGCACGAAGTGTTCGACGGCAATGTCCAGGATCGCAGTACTGTCGACAAGATGCTGGATGCTCTTGAGAAGCGCACGGGCAAGAAAGCAGACGGCACCGTGATTGTCGATCGCGGTATGGCCTACGCCCCAGACCTTGAGCAGATTCGGAAGCGAGGTCTGCACTACTTGGTGGTGGGGCTGCAGTCGGAGAGGAATGAATGGCTGGACGAATTGGAAAAAGAGGATGATTGGGAGCAGGTGATTCGAACACCATCGCCACGGAATCCCTTTCAGAAGAAGACCCGGGTCGAGGTCAAGCGCCGGCAAAAGGGGGATGAGGTTTATATCCTCTGCCGCAGTGAAGGTCGCCAAGATAAGGATCGAGCGATCCGCGAAACACATGAGGGAAAACTGCTGGCGGATTTGCGGAAGCTGCAAGAGCGGGTTGCAAAAGGGCGACTGAAAAAGCAAGAGAAGATCCATCAGGCGATCGGTCGGATAAAGGAGCGCTATCCGCGTGTGGCACGCTACCATCGAATCGAATACGACTCGGAGCGCAAGAGCCTTTCCTCCTACGAGGAGACGGAAAAGAAGGCGATTGCGGAGAAACTGGACGGCAGCTATGTATTGAAGACGGATCGCAAAGATCTAACGGCCGACGAGATCTGGCGTACTTACATTCTCCTGACGCGCGTCGAGGACGCGTTTCGCGGCGAGCAGGCCAGTCATTCGCGGGCCAGACGGATCTTCGTGGCATGGCCATCTCGGCCATGACCCAGCTAGGTTAGATCCTCACTTTACACGTGCAGGGACGCCCGTGCTACGACCTGATGCAAATTTGACCGATTTGTGAACTTTGTGCATGAAGTGCGACCCTAGGAACCGGTGAACACACGGCCCTGAAAGCCCATTTTCACGAGAGAGACGGAGATACCGAGCTATCCTATATCTTCAATCTGTGGCTGAAGGTTGGATTCTGAAAAAATACAGAGCCCTGCCTGCCAATGCAGTTTGCACTTGGCTACTTAGATATGTAAGAGCCGGGACACCGCTACTAATACCTATGGGAGTGGGGCGGAGTCGCTGGACTCGACCGGGGCGACCTACGGGAAATTAAAGCCCAGAGCGAGAGCCAGGCCGCGACACTGAATCCCAACTTCGCCCTCCGTCCTGCTTGCGGCCGTTCCAACCCATGCGACGCGCGCCTCGAACTCCGCTCCATTCGAGGTGTGCAGGAAAACCGTCGCGTCGATGTCAAGCTTGCGGTCTGTTTTGATTCGCGCTCCATGCTTGGCCAATGTTACGATCGTCGCGCTTTCCTCGAAACTCTCTCCGAGCTCGGTTCCCATCAGTGTTACCGGTATGTTCACGATGACTCGAGAACTCTTAACGGTGTCGGTGGCCACAGGCCCCCTTTTCTTTGCGCCGAGCAATTCGATGAGCTCGCGGATTTTGTCTCGGTCTTTGTCCTTTAAGTCCAGGAATGTGACCCCCGTTCCGATCTTTTCCTGCACATAGAGGATCTTCGCGTTCACTTCTGTGGGCAAGTCAGAACCCGGCAGACGGAATCGTACCTTGATGACCGAGCCGGGAGCAAACGAAGTCAGAGTGTCGATGAACATCCCGCCAAAGCTTATGTCAGCCACGCGCTTCCGGAATATGCCTCCCTCCCCTTCACACTCGATCTCATGCACCAGAGAAACACGTTTGTCTTTGCGTCTTTCCGAGTCCGATCTACTCGAGGAACCAGACATCGAAGCTGCCTCCCCCACAACCTGCCGACTTCAGCGCCAATATCCTACCACTGCCGACCGCTCCTGTTTCAATGCCTAACTTCTATATCGAGAGAAACGCGGAGTTTCTCGCTGGGGATAGCGCCCGCGGAGGAACCTTATTGCTGAGAGAGTTGCATGGTTTCATCGATGGTAAACGTCGGCCAGGCTGATTTCGAGGGGTCCGAGGGGACTGCGGTGATTTTGAAGCGCCGCGCTCCGTCTATCTCTGCCGTAAAGGCATAACCGCGCCGGGTGCTTCCAGAGAACGAGGTGAAACCGTCCTTTTCGAGCTCATCCAGAGTGGCGTAATTGCCGTGCCGCGCGACGTATAGCCGCTCCGATTGCGCAATGGACAACAGGTCGGTCTTAATACCCACAACGTCAATCTGCTGCTTTGGCGGGCCAGCGCCATCCGGGTTCCGGGAAAACTGTGCCCGGTATATCAGTGCGATGATAACGATGACAATAACAAGCCCCAGGATACTCCCCGACGTCCTCATCGCTTTCCTCCGGCTCTTTTGAAACCACGACCGGTCGATTCTATCGCCGAAAGGACTTGGGCACCAGCAAATGTTCGGCAGCTATCTTCTCTGGCCGAGGCCGACACGGCGCCTGCCGGGGCCCGCCTTGGGGGCTGTGCTGCGTCTCGCTGCAGTGCCCCTGCGTCGGTGCGGGGCTCAGCTACACACGAACCTTCGGTCACGGTTCCGGCCTGATTAGCGTTTCGGCGAACCTTTTTCAAGAACTGCCACTCGCCTTTAAGCTGGCTCGTGGTACGTCCAGACGAAGCGCTTCGGGGCAGGGGCCGAATTTCTTTTCAAAATAATGAACTACCCCGCGGGGCTCACCGTCCGAGGGTTCCATAGAGAAATGCAGATTCCTGACGTCTGCGTACTTGGCCTTTAGATTCTCCCAAGCCGCTCTTGCATCACTCTCTAAGCGGAACACAGCAACGGGCCAGGTGCGCTGGGAAGCATTTCTTGAAGTATCGAATACGTAGATGGTCCAAGACCGTACGTAGTTCTTATGAGGGGTATTCCCTCTACTGTTCGAGGCTGTGAGTCCACTGAATCCGAAGCGCATAGCGGTTCCTCCAGGCGATAAAGATGCGACTTCTCCGCATCAAGGTCACTTCTAGAATATCTGGGGATGGCAACCGGTGTTGAACAACATGTCGGAGCGCCCACCGGTTTTCTTTAGAGGAAATTGGTGAAAGGGTAAAATCACGAAATTGGGGGAAGCGTGCGCGCGGCAGCCGAAGGGAAGGGTCTTGGCACTCGATCCCGTAAACAACAGACGGGATAACAGGCGAGACAGGATAACAGGATGCACAGGATTTCTGATCCTGCCATCCTGTCTCCTGTCATCCTTTCGCGCTGCTTTGACGCCGGTTTACACGCTGCTGTCGCGCCAGCTCATGTCGCGTTCTCCCATTGGATTCAATTGGGTTTACTCCACAGACACATCAAAAAAAGAAGGAGGAAAAAGACCTGAAAGACATGAATCTGTGAGATCTGTCACATCTGAGGGATTTAGAAAGTGAGAAGATTGGAAGAAGTGAGAGAAGAGATTAATTTCAAATTTTTCCAAATTTGAAATCTCAAATAAGAAAAAATCTGGATCCGTCAAGGAGAAGAAAGACCAGGGGCATATGTGCGCACTGTTGTTTCTTTCGGCGACGGTGTATATGCTCACAAGGTGTGAAAAAGATCGGCATTCGCGTAGGGACCGTATGTGGTCGCCAGCCCGGCGAATAATAGCGGGCACATGCGGGCGGCCACGCAGGACCACCCCTACTTCACCTCAATTTTTTCACATCTTCTTAGAGACTCGGGGCCCCCTCTTCGGGGCATAGGAGGTGCACGATGAGACAGTCTCAGGGTGTGCGCTTTCAATCATGCTCTCTGGCGTTCACGGTCGCCTTTCTGACTAGCCTGCCCGTCTTTGCTCAGAGCGAGGCGAGCGAGGTCGCGGCCGTTCTCAGCGAGGAGATCCATTCCCCCAACGTTTCGTTGTATCAGCTGAAGCAATACCTGCTCGCGCGAGTCGCCCGGCCGCCCGCACCGGCGAGCGCGGAACAATGGAGCGCCCAGGCGAAGCGCATCCGGGAGCATCTCCTGAACGACGTCGTCTTCCACGGTTGGCCCAGAGAATGGGTTGCGTCATCGCCCCGATTCGACGAGATCGGGACGATACAGACCGGCAAGGGGTATCGGATCCGGAAGTTCCGTTACGAGATCGTACCGGGTTTCCAGTCGACGGCACTCCTCTACGAACCGGAAATGCTGAAGCCCGGAATGCCGGCCGTCTTGAATGTAAACGGACATGTCGGCGCGCCGGGAAAAGCGGTCGAGTACAAGCAGAAACGCTGCATCAACTTCGCCAAGCGAGGCATTCTCGCACTGAACCTCGAATGGCTGGGCTACGGCGAGCTCTTTCGGAGAGAGAACCAGCACTGGTTCGGCGCACACCTGGACCTGGCCGGGGCCAACGAGATCGGCTTGTTTTATCTGGCGATGCGCCGGGGACTCGATTTCCTGGTCAGTCACCCCATGGTGGACGGAAATCGCGTCGGGATGACCGGACTGTCTGGCGGTGGCTGGCAGACCATAGTCCTGAGCTCTCTCGATGAAAGAGTGAAAGTCTCTGTGCCGGTCGCCGGCTTCTCCTCGCTTTCGTCGCGTATCGAAGCGCGCCGTTACGGCGATCTCGGAGACGTGGAACAAGCGGCCAGTGATTTCCTCGTCGAGCAGGATTTCACGCATCTGGTGGGGCTCATGGCGCCGCGCCCGACCCTGCTCGTCTACAACGCCGAGGACGACTGCTGTTTCCGCGCTCCCCTCGTCCGGCCGCTGATCTACGATGCGATGCGCCCCCTCTTCCGGCTGTACGGCAAAGAGGCATTCCTCGCCTGGCACGAAAACCAGAACCCCGGCACACACAACTACCAGAAGGAGAACCGTGTTCAGGCCTACGGGTTCTTCAGCCAGCATTTTCAGATGCCCCGGATCGAGGGCGAGATCGACTCGGACGACGAAATCCTCTCCCAGGAAGAGCTCGCGGCGGGGCTTCCCGAGGACAATCTGACGATCCTCGGGCTGGCGCGGAAACTGGGCCAGCAAATCTCGCGAGCTGCCATGCCAAGCGATCCCGCGGGCCGCAAATCGTGGGCCGAACGTGAAAGGCCGGCACTCCGGGAGATCGTTCGCTACCGGCCTGTCCGGACCGCGCGTGTGTGGACCCTCGCAAATACAAAGAGCAAGGAGGTCGAGACGAGATCTCTGTTGTTTGATATGGACAACGGTCTGTGTGCCAATGCCCTGTGGTTGCGCGCGATCGGCCGGCCGGACAATAGTCCGGTCACGATCGTCCTCCACGACGGAGGGAAGAAGGCCGCGGCCGCCGAGGTCTCCGAGCGAGTTAACCGGGGAGAGCAAGTGCTCGCCGCAGACCTCCTCCTCATTGGCGACGCATGGCGGGACATCCCGGCGTACGAATACGCGCAGCTTCTGCACGGGCTCGGCGAGCGGGCCTTGGGCCACATGGCCGCTCAGCTGATCGAGATCGGCCAGTGGATCCGGAACCGGAACGGAGCCTCGTCGTTGCGCATCGAGGTCACGGGAATGCGCAGTCAGGTGACCTCTCTCGTCGCAGCAGCGCTGGCGCCCGGCTTGTTCTCCGAGCTGGTGGTCCGCGACGGAATCCGAAGCCTTTCCTACCTCCTCGAAAAGCCGGTTGAGTTCTCGGAAGCGCCGGAGCTTTTCTGCCTCGACCTCTTCAAGAAGTTCGACCTGGACCGGCTGAGTGAGCTCGGGGGAAATACACACGTCATCGTGAAGAGCCTGGTCGAACCCACAAAGTAGGGCCGAAAATCCGGCGCAAGGTCTTCGATCAGCACCCGGCGGCGCCGCTGCTGGAACCGGCTTTCGAGACTGCAAACGGGACCGGACAGACGGTGTACGATTGCACCTATCTGCTCTTTCCGTGGCGTTGGGATGCGGGATGGTCACGGCGGATCAGAAGTTCTACCACGCGCTCAAACCCGGACCGCTGGGGTCATCTCTCGTTTGGGCCGAAGGCCTTCCCGATCACACGTCTGAGAAGCTGTGATACAATCCACGGAGACTCGCGGGCGGCCACGCAGAACCGCCCCTACGAGACGCGGGGCGGGCGACCACATAGGACCGCTCCAACGGGGAGGCCGATTTTTTCACACCTTCTGAAAGAGTTCGCGGAGAAAGAAAGACGATACAATGCACCGCGTTCTCCGTGAAGGTGTAGAGAATCGTAGCGCCGGCGTCTCGCCGCGGCATGTAGGTCCCTATTTACCAACAGGCCTTGTGCCGGCTGGAAGCCGGCGCTACACGTTTTCCCACGTCCCGGGTCTCTGCGCTCAGAAGGAAACGCAAAAAAATCCTTGCCAGCTTCCAAAGGATTTTCGGCTCAGTAGTACAGATCGGTTCGCATTGGGTGCAATTTCAGTAGAAGTGCGAGTCAAATTTTTAGGCGCTACCGTCAGGCGCGCATCAATAGCCCGGCCTTGAGAGACTGTGAAAAATTGTAATTTCAAGCGATGACCAAACCGCAGCAGTCGTTTCCGTGAAATTCATGGAATTCGTGGCCAGTAAAATAAAACCGACACGAATTCAACGAACTAACACGAATTAAATTCTTTATACCTTCCGAGAAAGTTAAAGGCCGCATGAATTGACTCGCACTTCCAATTGCATTTGTGTGCATCGGTGTTCATCGGTGGTTTCAGTAGTCCAGACGAAAATTGCAGTTCCGCTCCGCCGTGCTCTCCGTGTCTTCGTGCGTGGTCAGTGGCGAGACATATAGGACTGCATTCGCCGAGAGACGTACGAGCGAAGCTGGTCCCCATTTCGGGCAACAATCAAAGCGGCGACACCTGGTTGCGACTCCGCCACTTTCAACCCTTGTTTCGGGGGCAGGACGCTCAGCGCAGTGGCCAGCGCGTCTGCTGAAGTGTCATCGGGAGCGATGACGGTCACCGTCGCGGAATGCCGGACGCCGCGACCGGTCTTTGGATCCACAATGTGCGAATAGCGCGCGCCCCGGATCTCTACGAACTGTTCCGTATCTCCAGAAGTGGACACTCCGCAGTCATGAAGTATAAGAGCCATTTTCTCCCCAGGAGCTACCGCCGGGGACTGAACGGCAATGGTCCACCCGACCTTACCCGGCGGCGCCCCGCTCACCGCAATATCTCCGCCCGCGGCCACCAGGGCTCTGAGAATTCCATGCCCCTTGAGCACCGCCAGAGCCTGGTCCGCAGCGTATCCCTTGGCGATTCCACCAACGTCGAGTTTCATGCCGCTGATTCGCAGCTTGATCGACCCTGTCTCGCGATCCAGCAAGACATTCTTGTAGCCCACACGAGCCCTCGCTGCCGCCAGCAACCGTCGCTCCGGCAGCCGCTTCGTGCGGCGCGCTTCCCGCCACAAAGCTACCAGGGGCCCGACAGTGACGTCAAATGCGCCATCCGTGATCCGCGAGACGCCCAGAGACCGGTCCAGCACGGAAAGCAGATCGCCGCTCACGGGGACGGGTCGGCGGGAGGCTTCCCTGCACAAACGCATGAGCTCGCTTTCAGGGTTGTAATCCGTCAGGATCTCGTCCAGGTTCTGGATGCGCTCGAATGCGGCAGTGGCCGCCTGGCGCGCAAGTTCCTCGGAATCCGCATAGAGTATGATCTGGACCCTCGTACCCATCTGGATGCGGAAATACTCGAACCTCTGCGATCCTGTGGGGTGCGCGACACAAGCACCGACCGCCAGTCCCAATAGACACAGAGCAGCCCAGCGCCAACTAAAGTATGAACGAAACCACAGATGAACGACTAAGTTTCTTTCCTGAGTCTCACGCCGAAACTCTTGTTGGCAAGCCTCCATCAGAGACTCAGGAAAGAAACCGACTAAACACGGATCTGTGTTCATCTGTGTTCATCGATGGTTTCATTTTGTGCGATTTACGCGGACGAAAATGCTTTCCAGCTGGGGGAAGATCTTCGCGTTAGGAGTACAGAAGGATGCATAGCAATCCTGGGGGTACAGGAAGTGAAGGGGGAGCCGCTATTGCTATGGAGCGCGCACAACGCGGAAGCCTACGAAGAAGCAATCGGAGTACCACCATTTGCTCTTGGGCTCTTGAGGATCGGTATAGAGCCATTCTTCGTTGTAAGTACGATCACGCGTAGCGCAACGGAGGCGCGGAGCAGGGTTGATGTACGATCCTCCCCGAACAACGCGGTGCACCGCCTTCTCAGGCCCGGTTGGGTCTTTAGGCCACTTGCCGGGAGGGAAGCGGCGATATTCGTCGGGGGAGTAGTAGTCCTGGCAAAACTCGGCTACGTTTCCCAGCATGTCGTACAGTCCCCACGCGTTGGGTCTTTTCGAAGCAACGAGATGCGTCTGAAATTTGCTGTTTCCCGAAAACGTGGCGTATTCTCCCAGCTGAGAGCTGTCATTGGCGAAGAAATAGGCATCCTTGGAACCTGCGCGGCACGCATATTCCCACTCCGCCTCTGTGGGCAGGCGGTATTTCTTACCTGTGAGGGCCGAGAGCCAGCGACAATACTGGGTGGCTGCGTACCATGTCATGCTGATCGCGGGGCGCTTTCCGCGTCCCCAACCCAGATCCGGCGCGCCGTATGGCGGAGTGGGGCGCGTAATCGCATCCGCGTCTTTTGCGGAAGCAGGCTTGCCTCCCCCGAAATAGTACTGTTCGTACTCGTCCCAGGTGACTTCCGTTTTCTCCATCCAGAACGGGCTGAGCGTCACGGCATGCGTGGGTCCTTCATCCTCCTTGCGTCCCGGCTCGGCTTCCTGACTCCCCATTGTGAAAGAGCCTCCCGGAATCGCAATCATTTCAAAAGTGACGGTAGTGCCCGGGATCGTCTCGGTGTAATTTGAAGGGGCTTCTTTCGTCTCCTGCTTGACACCACTCAAGTCCGCTCGAGCGCTCGCGAAAACGACAAGAACGAGCGCGAGACTGAGCTGGCCGGGTCTGGACCAGTACGTCATAAGTCCCTCACAGGATGAGGTACTCAGGTTAATCCCTATCGCGCGAGCATTTCAAGCCCAAGGCCTACGACGGGACAACGACTTAGACAGGATGGACAAAGCTCAGGCAGCCCAGCGGGATCGAGTGGACCTTGTCATCGATTCCCCCCCGAAAATCCAGTAAATCGTCTAATCCGGCCCGACAAATCTTGTCATCCAGTCGGATCCGCAAAGACTTGCCACCGATTTCACAAATTGCACGACCTTTTTGGGGAATCCGTGAAATTCGTGGTCAAGCCACCGGTGAAAAATTTGCCGGGCACGATGACGCTGAGCGCACAACTATCGACACAGATAGAAAGCCCGCAGAGAGCCACGAAATTCCTATTCTCAGCTGGTTCGGTTGATGTTCAGACGGGAGTTGTGGGAGGCCCCCTTTTGGGGACCTCCGGGCTGTAGTATGAGCGAGGTTTAGACCTTCACGACATCCTGGGCCTGAAAACCCTTTGGTCCTTTTGCGACATTGAATTCGACCTGGTCGCCTTCATTAAGCGACTTGAAGCCACTTCCCTGGATGGCAGAGTGATGTACAAAAACATCGTCCCCTGAGGCCCGGCGAATAAAACCATAACCCTTTTCGTTGTTAAACCACTTTACTGTTCCTTGTTCTTTCATCTTTTACTCTTTCTCTTTACTTTTTCCTTTGATGCTAATTCCGCCTCGATGGCGGATGACCTTTTAGTTTTCTTGCACTCCTGTTTTTGTAATCCATTCGCCTGCAGCGTATTAGGCGCATAAAGCAAAAGAGGCTGCCGTCCCGACTCAGGAACCGCAGCCAGTCTCCACAACGAATCTGATACAAAGACCTGGACCAAGACCCGAGAACTATACTCGACCAGAGTCTGGCATTCAAGATTTATTTTTGCCGCAAGAAAAAAAATGACATCCTTATTGCGCGACATGCAAGTCCCTTATCTTTCAATGAGCGGTGCACCACGAAGCGGGACGTTGCGGTTTTCCGCCTCCCTAGTTTGCCGGCAGTTTTGGGGAGGTAGCGTCTTGCATGGCGGGACATTTGCTTTCGATTTTCTCAGAGCGCCCGTTTGGACTTCAGGCTTTAGCCTGCCCAACCAGCGCAGGACTCCAAGCCCAATAGGTCACCCCCGAACAGCCCAGACTAAGGGCTGAACTCGATGCAGCTCTGCTCGGGTGATCTCCAAATTTGGCCCAGATGATCTTGTGCCTTGGACAGAACCGCCGACGTCGGAACCAGGGGAAAATTTCCCGTTATTCCTCTCCTTCCAACAAACACGCCCCGTGCTGGTAGTCCATATCTTTCTGACAAATTGACAGATAGATGAAACCCGGACATTGGCATGCGGGTTGCTACTATCCGAAGCCGGTCCACTCGGAACACCTCGGGCGGCGATTCTTGCGCGATGACGCAAGCCAAGTTCCGCCTGATGCGGACCTGGAGAAATGAGGAAGAAGATATGAAACGTACCACCGAAAAAATGCGGTTCTTGCGGAGCAGGGCGTTGGTTCTAATTGCGCTTCTGGCGCTGCTCGGGTTCACGGTGGGGTGCAGCACGCAGCCTTCAAACACGGTCTCGGCAGATCCTGGCGGGGGCACCGCACCGGCAAAGAAGGACGCCGGATTGCTCTCGCGCATTCTGCCGGGCCCCGTGACTATGCCGAGCGGGACGACCCTCTCGGTGCGGCTGCTTCAAACCATAAGCAGCAGATCCGCGAAGCCAGGTGAAGAGTTCGATGCGGAGCTTGCAGCTCCCATCATAGTCGAGGGAAAGACTCTTTTTCCCAAGAGCGCGAGAGTGCGAGGCCGTGTGGTCTCGGCACAAGAGTCGGGCAGGTTGCAGGATCCCGGATATCTGCGATTGACCCTCGCTGCCATTCAGATGGAGAGCGGGAAGTGGGTCAATGTTGAGACCAGTTCCATCTCCGCCAAGGGTCAAGGCCATACCAAGCGAAACCTCACGCTTATTGGTGGAGGCGCCGGGACCGGCGCCCTCATTGGGGCGCTCGCCGGCGGTGGGAAGGGAGCCGCGATCGGTGCAGGCGTTGGGGCCGGAGCCGGCACGGCGGGGGCCTATGCCACCGGCAAGAAGGAGGTCTCCTTTCCGGCCGAATCGAAGCTGGCCTTCAGGACGGCAAGAGAGGTATCCGTGTCGTCTTAGCGTTATGAAAAAGCGGTCAGGGCAGATCGCAGGCAAACAACCGGCGGCTCTCCCGGCGCCAGATCGAAATGACGGAAGCTGACAATGATCAGCAAAGCTCTCATAGCGGTTGTTTCGCTGATTGGTCTCGGTACCCTCGGCATCGCTCAGGCGACGTCGGATATCGACAAGAAACGCGAAAGGAGAGAGGTCCAGAAACTCGAGGAGGAAGTGAAAAGGTTGGACATGGAGGCGGTACACGCCGAGGACAGCGCACGGGTCTTCCAGACCCTCTCCAAGGAGTTGGGCGTTCCGGTGGAAACACTAAAGGCCCAGCAGCGAGGAACGAACTTTGGTTTTGGCCGGCTCTTCATCGCGAATGCGTTCGCAAAGGCCACAGGTAAGACGTTCGATCAGATGGCCCGGGAACTCAAGAGCGAAAAAGGCTGGGGAGTTGTCGCGAGGGAGAACAACGCAAAGCTCGGAAAAATCATAAGCCAGATGCGACACTCCACGGCCGAGATGCGCAGAGCCCACGAGGAAGAAATGGGCCGCCAGCGTGAAGCCGGCACACCCGACGAGACGAGCCGCAGCGCTGCGGCTGGAGACCAAGGAAGTTTCCGAAAGTCTCGTCGCCGAGGGCAATAGCTGGTCCGGGGGGGACCATATCTCGGCGTGCGAGCTACCGGGCTTTTGCTTCCTGAGCGGGGCGAAGGCCCGGTTCTTTTTTTTGCGGCTCTGCTCGGAGTTCAGGCTTTAGCCTGCTCCGACGCAGAGCAGCCTGCAGGCTGAATTCCAACCTCGCTCCAATGACTTCCGGGGCTCTTGTTCGGAGTTCAGGCTTTAACCTGAACTGACGCTGTGCAGCCTGAACGCCAAACCTCAATCCGGCCAATTTGCGTAGGTGAAGAGAAGTTCGGCGACAGACTGCTCCGCGCGCACGATGCCTGCGACTTTGTCGTTGCCCTCGATCACGATGTATTCGTCGTCGGAGTGAGCGCGAGAACCGTGCCCCAGCCCTCCTCCACCAGCAGGAAGCCGGAGCCTGCGCGTATACTCCCACTGCGGGGAGCTTCCGGCGCTGCGAGGCCACACCATGGGCTCGATGCCATGGGCTTTATACATCGCAAGGGTCGCTTGGACTGCAGGGGCGCGTACGGATGTTTGCGACCACTCGTCTCCACCCCCCAGCTGGCGCATCTCGATGTCGGTAAATCCGAGGGAATCGAGATGGGAGCGCACCAGGTCTCCCTGCTTCTTGACTTGCTGGTTTGGGACCAGCCTCGCGTCCATTTTCACGGCGGCCTTTTCGGGCAGGATCGTGGCCATA
>QHZE01000587.1 GCA_003225335.1 Acidobacteriota bacterium | reverse complement strand
CGCACTGATCGCCTTTGGCGGTACTTCCGCCGGACCCGTGGGTGACCTTGTCGAGCATGGAGAGGGCACCACTAGGCTTAGCTGACGAGCAATGCGTCGTCTGTCAGGAAGCTGGACCGCACATCTGATACACGTTCCGTGAGGGCCAGACGATTCGTCTCCACGCCAAGTGCGACGACTTGTGGCAGGAGGAACGTCCTGCGCCCCGCGCGCCCGCCTTCTGTGGACTACCCGACGTAGGTAGAATTCTATTCGGGGTTTGTCGGCTTCGTCCATACTCCAATACCGTGACCCGACTCGTGGCCCAGTCAAAGGCTCTCTGCCACGACAACCGGAAACTCCTGACAGATACGCGCTTACTCATGGCTCGCAGTCGCCGTCTCCTCAACCCAGCGTTTGAAATCTCAGGTGGTTCTTCCCGTGACGATCTCCGCCAAACCGTGCATGACCGTCTTGTGAGCGGAGCACTATTTCCCGCGCCTCAGAAGATGTGGGCAGGCCAAGGGACCGGGCGGATTTGCATTGTATGTGACGCGGCCATCACGGCGTCCGAAGTCGAACACGAGATTATCGATGGCCCCGCCACCGTCTGGGCGCATTCGACCTGCTACCAGATTTGGCTGCGGGAATCGACGGCCAACGAGCGGGCGAATGTCATGGATGGAACGGACTACCTTGCCGATCTTTGCGAGGTTGTGCGCCAGCGATTCGTGATGGGGACGCTATTCGTGCTACCGAATGACAGATCATGGCTCGGGTTGGGAGTGAGTGACATCTGCGCCGTCTGCAACAAGCCGATCTTTGCCGCTGAGTCATCGCACGAAGTGGCCGGAGTGCGGCGCGCGCACGCGCATCTCGTGTGCTACCGGGCATGGCAACTAGAGTCAAGAGAGGAGCGGTCCTCAGCCGAATTTCACGACGACTCGTAGCTGCCGACGCGCCCGAGGTGTGGGGTTCGCGGCTAAACGGTCCGCTCCAAATCCCACGCCGAAAAGCAGCGGACATGAACGTGGAAGACATCGAGGTGGCCGTCACCGTCAGCACGCTCACTCGGATTCCCGTCCTTCGCGAACTGAACCTCGAACTCCATCTCATCCTTCGTGACGGGTCGTCCGCAGATCGGGCACGGGGCACCCACGCCGGGGCCGCCCCATAGTCGGTCAGGGTGGCGGTTCGGCATCCTGCGACTTTCGATGGCTACACGAGCTCTTTGACGGAGTTCAGTTTCTTCCACGGCATCGCCCTCCTATGGTGGTGAGAAACATGGAGCCAGATGCCAGGGGACGTGACGGCGGATGCCGTCATCCAGAAAGCCCCCTTGGAAGGCACCCACAAGGTAACACGGGCCTCGCAACTTACCGTACCAAGGCGAGCAGCCACTTCAGAGTTACCCGTATCGTCATTTTCATGGCTTCACCGCGGCTACCTCGCCGGTCCTGGTGCCATCATAGATCGTGTGGCCTTTTACAAATGGAATCTACGCACGACGGCTGGCGTTAGCATCACGTCGGGAATCACGTGGTGCGTTTGTTCCGTTAGTACTTGGCAGGCCGTTACGATCTCACCGGGAGCTATGCCGAGGCCGCGAAGGAGCGCGGTCAAGGCGTCAACCCCCTGCGGCCTGCCTAGCAACACCGTTCCTACTCTATCTTTTGAACCGCCAAAGCTAACCGCGTAATCCGCCGTGGGCGGATGGATGTCACCGTCCTCTCGATCAATGTGAAGAGGGGTCGGTGTCTTGACGGAGTGCTGACGCGCGAGCGCTTCCGACTCCTGCCGCCAGATCGAATAGCAATGCCAGTGGATAACGACTGTGGTTGGCCCGACCACTTCCTGTTCGATGTCGCCCTCCAAGATTGGCATCGCGCAGATACTACATGGCTTGCCCGTGCCCCTCCCCGAGGACACCTTGCCGCCGACCGACGACAGCGACCCGGATGCGAGACGAGTACGGATCGCTCTTCGGAGAGCTTCATTGGTGCTCATGAATATGCGCCGCGCGGTAGAGAAGACAAGAACGACGCGGGCACGTATCGGGATTGCGGGCTGCCGTGTCTATGAAAAGTCAATCCGAAACTCTTTGCCATGGTCTTTGAAACCGAGCCTGTCGTAGAGCGCATGAACCCGGTTGCGCGCATGGCGACTCGTGGCGATGAGCTTGTAGCAGCGGTGGCGCTTCGCCTCTGCGACGACGCGCTTCACCAGCGCCGTTCCGATCTCACTACCTCGATGGTCCGGATCAACGAACACGTCCTCCATCAGCCCAAAAGGGCGCTCATGGAGATCGTTCGTCATCACGTACAGGTAGGCTCGGCCAACGACCTTACCCTTGAGGCCCTTGGTGATCTTCACGCCATATGCAGGCACACGGACGGCCTTGAGGCCGGTTCGCTTCATGGCTCCAGCGCCACGAATTCCTCGGCGGGTATCACTGATGCGCCTCCTCTTCCTCGCCGCCCTCGTTGATGGCGACGTACGCGCGAAACGCATCGGCGTCGAGGCCCGGTCGAGCAAGAAGACTGTCCTCAGCCATCACGAACGCCCAGCGAATCCGCTTTTCTGCTTCGACGCTCGACGGCGGGGCGTTCGCAATCTCGTGAATATCCCCGACGACCTTCCACGACATGCTTTGGAGCGCCCTGGCAAACGCCGCGAGGCCCTCAGCTCCGAATGGGGACTGGTCCGCGAAACACGCCTGGGCAGCCAGGAGGGCATCCACGGCGCATTTCTCGATGAGCGATAATTCTGCCGCCATCTTGCCCCCTCCCCTTGGGTAATCGGCAGCGGGGAGCCGGAGGCGCACCTCTCCACGTGTGCCCTTGGGGGGCTACGGAGTGACCATCTTCGCGAATAGGACTGAGTGAAGAGCCGGTAAGCGGCTGGTTTTTCTACGGTTCCACAATGGCCTCGCGCTTGCTGCCTCTCTCCTGAGGCAACTTGCGAATGCCCGACGAACGAATGCCCACGCCCAACTCCCGCCCCGCCTGCATTCTGGTGGTCGATGACGAGCCGCTCGTGGTGGCGCTCTTGGCAGACTTTCTGCGGCTCGAGGGCTACGAGATCGAGACGGCCAAGAATGGTCGTGACGCCCTAGCGAAGATCGAAGCTCGCTCATACGATCTCGTCCTCAGTGACCTCCGGATGCCGGAGCTCGACGGCGTGGGCCTCTATCGCGAACTCGAACAACAACATCCAAACGTGCTGCGGCGGCTGGCATTCGTGAGTGGGACGACGGAGCCGCCGGAATATGCGAGCTTTCTCGAACGAACTGGCGCCACAGTGCTGGGCAAGCCTTTCGCCCTGGCAAACCTTCAGCGACTCGTCCAACGCTTACTCCAAAACCAGCAAT
>QHZE01000586.1 GCA_003225335.1 Acidobacteriota bacterium | reverse complement strand
ATCTTTCCGCGAGGCATGCGCCGCAAAGGATGCCGAAGACTCCAAATCTCGTGGCGGCTTTGCACCGGATTCACCACATAGCGCTGGAACGCCGGTTCAATTCGATCAAAGCAAACGCCATCGTGGCGGCTGCGCACCAGTGAAACATATTCGGCATGTGACCAGCAAAGCGGCATGGCCGCGCCAGTTGCGCCGCCGCGTTTCATCCGGTCGCCCGGCAAGTCACCCGCGTCCCAAAGTTGTTCGGTGATCATTCCGCCCTGGTTGGCAAAGTCTTCCATCGTCTTGATGAATGGGAGCGGATCGCGGCCGGCAGCCAGTTCGTAATGACCGCGTTCGCCGGTCAAAATCGGCCAGCAGCGGCCCACACCGCCGCCATCAAAAGCACTGCCGTCGTCCTTCTGTCCATAGCCATCGTGATTATAGCGACGCCACCCCGGTCCCTGCGGCAGGCCGCGTTTAATCACCCGGTCAATGACTTCGATGGAGTCGCGCACGATCGGATCGTTGGGGCTGCGAATACCGAACCGGACGAGGTGGAGGAAATCGCCGCCCACGACATTCCGCGCAGGATGGAGGCCGCCGCCATTGGCTATCTGGAGCAGCGTGGCGTTCGGATCAGCGTGAGGATCAGGCGCGTGAGGGTCGGTAGGATTGATGCGGATGTAGTGACGTGGAAAACCTTCGACCAACTCGCCCTGCGTTGTGACCGTCCATTCTTCAAGGTGCGCGGCCAACCAGTCGGCATAGGCCAGTATGAAATCCGCCGTGTTCGTGTGGCCGAGTTCTTTGCCGAGCGCTGCGGCGCAGACGAGACTGGCGATCACCGTGGCGAGAGTCGAGGGCGAGTAGCCGGCGTTTTCCTCCCACCGTTCCTGACCGGTGACCGGTCCCTGCAAGATAAGGTACGCCGCCGCACGCTGCATCATGATGCACGGATCAAAAAGACCGAGGGCCACTCCCTCTTTGCGCAGACGCCACGCCAACAACGTCGGAGCGGCAATCTCATCGAGCTGCAGGCCAGACCAATAGGCCGTGCCGTTGAGCCAACTGTTTTGGGGGAAGCTGCCGTCCCGCCGCTGAATGGCAGCGAGCCAGATCAACGCGCGCAGAGGCGTGCCGGTCTGGCCAGTTGCGAGAAGCGCAGTCGCGCTCTGGACCAGGTCCCGAGTCCATACCAGATGATAGCCACCACGGTCGCCTTCGCCCTTGGTTTCGCCCCAGGGTATGCTCAAGGAGGCGACCATCGCGCCTTGAAACACTTTGTCTTCATGGGCCAGCAACACGCAACGGCTCAGCCGGTACATTCCGCCGCCATCGCCCGTGTCGTTGCTAAAATCGAATTTTGGGTTCACAACGGTGCGCTGCCATTGCCGGACATAGGCCTGTCGATGCAAGTCAAACGGCTCAGCCAGCGATAGGAGCAACTTGGCCGCTGTGCTTTGGTAGCTGCCGCCACACGCGATGGCGATTGTGAATTCACCATTGCTGGGGAGATCGATTTCTCCGGTCAGCGCAATGTTGCCCCTCTCGGCTGTGCTGAACTCCCAATCCATTTTTAGATTGCCCGTCAAGTCCTGCCAGCCATCGCTAGCGCCGACGTAACCGACGGACCGCCGACTGAATCCAGAGCTACAGGCCATGACCATGTGAACGCCTTCGCGCTGCGCATGGATGAGCGTGCTAGCGCCGATTTCACAACAGCGTCCGGAGTTGCCGGCGCCGTACGGTGCCATCAGCGCGTACAGGCGCAGCTTCCCCCGCAACGATTCATCCGGGACTTCGACCTTGGTGTGCACGAGCAGCACCGACCGGTGCGGATCAGTGAGCACGTGCTTTACAATGCGATAGCGGCCCTGTGGTTCCGAATTGGTGAGCCGGTAAAAGACGCAATCGCGCTCCGGATATTCGATGCAGTGATCCAGGTCACGCTTTTCCTCGTGGCAAAACGTTTCGCCGTCGGTGATAAGAAACTGAAAGTCGCGCGTGTTCGGTTGATCAACGTGCGCGTAGTAAATCTCATTGACGATACCGTGGCTGAGCGTGAACCAAAGCCGGCAACTCGTGTGATAGGCCGTACCCACGCCCTCTTTCGCGCTCGAAGTCCAGCGCGGCTCGATCCCGGGCGCACCAAACGCCACCGAATTCTCAGGCGGATTCATTTCAGAGTGTTTTGCAAAACCAAGTGGGGATTTCTTCAACGGTCATTAGAAATGGCTTTGGAATATTCAGAATTGATCTCCCCCATGATCTCGCGCAAGTCGGCGTCCCAAGCTGCCATGAGGGCGTTGGGCGTTTTTCGGGCCAGCGGCGTTTCGTGGGCGCAGACTCTGTCCAGCACGATGCGCCCCGGATCGCCGTCCTTGACCTCGTAACATATAAAATGAATTGTCATTGTCCCGACCGGCCGCGAGGCTTGACGCAGGTCGCCGTAGAGTTCGTTGACGGAAACTTCGGCGACCAAGGTAGGCGTCAGACCACTGCCCGGTTCCACGACACGTCCGAAGACCCCGCTTGCGCGCATCCAAGCGCGAATCGGTCCGGCCAAGGTTCGCTCAGGCGGAACTAGAAAACCCGCGTAAGGATCCAGTTCGTAAGTGTTCTCGGCTGTCCTGTAGGTGAAGGACCGGTTGAACGCAAACACCTGTCGCTTCCACCTGGGATTGGAGGCGCAGCCGACTAAAACGCAAGCAGCGAGGAGTAGGGGCGCAAGGCTTCTCATTTTCTGGGCGGCTTTTCAAATTCGGAAACGGGTTTAGGAGGCTTGCTAAACAAGACCGAAGAGGGTCGCTGTTCCAAATTCTGGATCAAGACAATTAGTTCCTCGGTGGCAGCGCGAACATTGGCCAGCGAACTATTCAGTTCTCCTGTGTCCACGCTGGCAAGAACATGACGCAGTTCAACCGCAGCACTGGAAAGTTTGGCCTCCATCGCGGTGGTGTTGCGGCTGACCGCGGGCAAATCAGCCCCATTGATGGCATTTTGTGCGTCGTCAATCGTTCGTTGCAGACCGCGGGTGGTTTCGCGGAATTCGACCAGCAGCGAACCGGCATTCGTGCCGAGGTGTCCGAAATCAATCTGATTGACGTTTCCGGCCAGGCGATTCGCGGCGTCAATCAAGGTTTTTGCGCGATCCAGTAATCCCGCAAGGTCGAGGTCCTCCACGCGCCGAAGACTTTTCTCCAGGGACGCCATGACTCGGTTGAATTGGTTTTGGGCGGAGGGAATGTAGTAATGTTTTGGAGTCCAGGGAACCGGTTCAACGGGGTACAGCTTGGGATCCACATATTCAAGCACGAGAATATTGGCACCGAGAAACCCCTGCCCCTGCACCCGTGCGCGAAGCCCCTGTGCGACTTCCATGTCCAGCGTTTGTTGAATATTGGCCGTCTCCGCGCTCCAGACCGTGCCCTTTGGAACCTCGAATTGAATGAGAACATATTGTTCCTTGTATTCCGGATATTCCGTCCCGATGAATTCGATGGAACTGATTTTACCAATGGTCACTCCGCGAAGTTTGACCAGGGCACCGACGGAGAGATTTTCGACTTTGCCCGTGACACAGGTTTCAAATACGTCGTGCTTGCCAAAATAAGCCTTCAAGCCCACCGCAAAGAGCGCTCCGACAAGCAGCAGGGCTCCCGCCAGCACAAAAAGCCCAATTCTAAAATGATGGGTTTTGACGCTCATGCCGCCTCCCGCTTTAGAAACTGCCGCACCCATGGTTGGTTCGCGTTTTCACGCAACCACGACGGAACGCCTTCCGCGGCGATTCCGCGAGTTTTCGGATCCAGCACGACTATCCGATCGGCTACGGAATAGATGCTGGCCAGTTCGTGAGTCACCATGACAAAGGTGATGCCAAGTCCCCGCGCCAATTCGCGAATCAGGGCATCGAGGCCAGCCGAAGTAATTGGGTCAAGGCCGGCGGACGGTTCGTCAAGAAAAAGAAGGCAGGGATCCATGACAATGGCGCGCGCGATGCCGGCGCGCTTTTGCATGCCCCCGCTTAGATCAGCCGGAAGTTTCGTCGCGGCGGATTCCAGGCCAACCAAGCGCAACTTGGACAGAGCGATCAAATCCTTGGCGACCTCCGGGAGGTCCGTAAACTCATCCAGCGGCAAACGGACATTCTCGACCGTCGTGAGCGAGCCGAACAAAGCGCCGCCCTGGTAGAGGACACCGAATTTTCGCAAGATGCGCAATCGTTCGTCACCCTCAGCGTGGACGATGCTGGCGCCGGAAATCACAACGTCACCTCGGATCGGCTGATAGAGCCCAATCATGTGCTTAAGCAGTGTGCTCTTGCCGGAACCAGATACGCCGAGGATGGCAAACACTTCCCCACGCCGCACGTCGAAGTTGATCCCTTCGAGGACAAGGCGGTCCCCGTAGCCAATCGTAAGATCGCGCACTTCGATCAAGCTGTGGGGAGCTCCGTTCATTTTCTTAACGTGTAGGTCACCGCGGCAATAATTGCGTCGGCGAGGATAATCAACAAAATGCTGCTGACTACAGAGCGCGTGGTGGATTCGCCGACGGCGCGAGGCCCTTCGCCGGTTTGAAGCCCGCGCAGACAGCTCACCGAAGCGACAATCGCTCCGAAGACGATGCTCTTGGAAAGCCCTTCGGCAAGATCGCCGAAATGCAAACCGGATTGGACCTGGTGCAGCACCATCCGCAAGGGAAAACCCAATCCCAATAGAACCGGGATTCCGCCAAGCAAACCCGCGTACATCGCGAAAATGGTCAAAACCGGGGTCAACAGAATACCGGCGACGACACGTTGGACCACCAGGAATTGCACAGGTGACAAGCCCATGGTTTGAAGGGCGTTCAGTTCTTCATTCACTTTCATCGTGCCCAACTCGGCGGCAAAGGCGGAGCCCGACCGGCCCGCGAGCATGATCGCCGCCATCACAGGGCCGAGCTCGCGCGACATCACCAGGCCCAACAGGTTCGCCACGAACACCTGCGCGCCGAGTTGCTCCAGAGGCTGCGCCGACTCGAAGGCAATCACCATGCCCACCAGAAACGTAAGCAACGAGACCACGGGCAGCGCATTGACTCCGGCTACCTCAAAGACGCGGAAGACTTCTTTCCAGTGCATGAGCCGCGGACGAAACAAACTCTTCATCACGCCCAGCGTGACCTCTCCGATGAATTCGACCTGTTGGCGCAGGTCGCGTAGCCACGACCCCGTGGCCGCACCGACGTCTTCAACGAACGACGAACAGGTCGGCTCATGCTCCTGCAACGCCTGAAAATCCTCCTTGGAAAAACTGCGAAGCAGATGCTGAAGCTCCGGACTCAGTCCCGTTAAATTGACAATTGCTCCTGGAGTCATCCCGCCGATCGAAAGGTGATAGAGCAACGCCAGTCCCGCGCTGTCGCAGACCAGTTGGCGAACATCGATCTCAAAACTAGCCACTTTGATTCCTGCCAATTCGCTCTCCAGACTCCGCCACGCCACAGGAGTGGACTCCGCATCGAGCTCACCTGCAAACTCGAGTTTGCCCGTCCCATCGGGTCTCACGGAGAGATTCCATCGAACCGGCAAATCGACTGAGGACTTTTCAGGCATTTAAGGATGCTGATTCGGTTTCATTTCGTCTTGCCACCCGCCGCCCAGCGCTTTGTAAACCGCCACGAACGCTGTGGCGGTTCGCGTCTGGCTGGCCGCGAGACGATCTTGTGCTTCGAGCAGCGTGCGCTCCGCGTCGAGCACGCTGAGAAAATCTGCCGCGCCACTTTCGTAGCGTTGATGCGCAAGATCGGCGGCTTGCTTGCTGGCTTGGGCGGATGCTTCCAGGAAATGCTGCCGTGTCTGTTCGTGGCCGTAGTCCACCAGCGCATCTTCGGTTTCCTCCAACGCGCCGAGCACAGTGCGTTCATAGAAGGCCAATGAGGCTTCGGTGCGTGCATCGGCGGCTTTGATGCGCGCTTGCACACGGCCGAGGTCGAGCGC
>QHZE01000585.1 GCA_003225335.1 Acidobacteriota bacterium | reverse complement strand
GGTCCTCCTCTGCAACCTCTGCAATTCATGGCTTGACCGGCGTTTCCTCCTTCGCTAAGTTCCACTTGGTGGCCGCCAAGTTCACAAAATGGTCAAATTTTGCGTCATGGCGGGCGCAGGTTCGGAGTTCAGCCGTCAGGGCTGCAGCGGGCCGGGGCAGGCTAAAGCCTGAACTCCAAACGGGCCGTGCGCAACGAATGGCTGGGCGGTATGAGGCTCCCTCGCATCACGAGCCAGCCCATCCTATTCGTCACTCGTCATTCGTCAATCAACCTGTGCTTTTCATGCCGGAAGCGATGCCGTGGACGGTGAGCCGCAACACGTTGAGCAGCTCCGGGCTGTTCTGTTCACGCCATTTCCTCAGGAACCACACCTGAACGAAGTTCAAGGGATCGACATAGGGATTGCGTAGTCTGATGGACTCCTTCAGGACAGGGTAATTCTCGAGTAGCTCCTGGTGTTCGACTATCTGGAGAATCTGCTCGCAGCTGAGCTCGTACTCCTTGCGGATCTTCCGGAACAGCCGGGAGCCGGCTTCGGCCGGTTGCACCAGCTCGGCATACTGCTGGGCTATGTACAGGTCCGCCTTGGCCAACGAGACCTGCGCGTTGTCGATCAAGGTCCGGAAGAAGGACCAGTCCCCGTACATGGAGCGCAGCTGCGAAAGGGACGCTTCCTTTCGGGAGAGAAGCGTCTCCATCGCCGTACCGCAGCCGTACCAGGCGGACAGGATGAAACGCGACTGCGTCCACGCGAAGACCCACGGGATGGCGCGCAGGTCGCGAAGTCCTCGTCCGGAAGGCCTCTTCGTGGGACGCGACCCTATCTTCAAGTGTTCGATGACGTCGATAGGCGTCGCTTGAAAAAAGAAGGCGGGGAAATCGGGATCCCTCCACACCAAATCCTGGTAATGCCTGAACGAGTATTCCGACAGGCAGGTCATGGCCCGGACCCATGGTTCGGGGACATCCGGTAATTCCGAACGAGTGGCGTGGGCCGCCTGCAGGACCGCGCTGAACATTTGCTCGAGGTTGCGGAGCGCAATGGCCGGACTGGAATACTTGGCCGAGATCACTTCCCCCTGTTCGGTGATGCGCATCTTCCCGCCCGCTGCGGAAAAAGGCTGCGCCAGGATTGCCTGATAGCTCATGCCGCCGCCGCGATCGATCGGCCCTCCTTTGCCATGAAAGAAACGGATCTGTATGCCCTGCCGCTGCGCGACCTCGAGGATGTTGCGCTGAGCGCGGTACAGCTCCCAGTTAGCCGTGAGGTACCCTCCGTCCTTGTTGGAATCCGAGTATCCGAGCATGACCTCCTGAATATCTTCGCGGCTCTTCAAAATCTGCCGGTACGCAGGGTCGGAAAACCATTCTTGCAGAAGTGTCGTGCAGTCCCGCAGGTCCCGGATGGTTTCGAACAGCGGAACGAAGTCCAGACGGCTGGTCCATTCGCTTCCACGGCGCTCCACAAGGCCCGCGGTGGAGGCCAGACGTATCGCGTTCCACAAGTCCGCGGGGCGATGCGTCATGCTGATGATGTAGCGGCTGCAAGCTTTCAAACCATGCTGGTGCTGAATGCGCCGGATTGCGCGGAACTGGTCCAGCAGCTCTCCCAGCTCGCCGGAGGCGGAGCTTATCTGGGAGACGCTCTCGAGCGCTTCCGCGAGGCCGGCGGGCCGCAATTCCGGGGCACCTTCCGGACGGTCCCTTTGATGCTGCAGAAGCGCCGCGGCGGCGAGTTTCTGCGAGTGATCTCTGAAATCCAGTGTGGCCATGTGGAAGCCGAAGGTGCGAACCTGGTAAATCAAGTCTTTCAGGCGTCCATGCGCCGTGCGTACGGATCTGCCCCTCAAGAGGCTCCTCTGCAGTGCGCCCAAACAGCGCAGGAACTGCTCCGCGTCCGGAAAGCCGTCGATCTGGCGCTGCCTGGTTTTTTCGAGACGCTGCCTGAGGAGGTAGACGTAACGCCGATACAGCTCCTGAGGTTCGATCCGATCGTGTGGTCCTTCGAGGAACAGACCGTACATCATCTGCTCGTGGATTTCGTCGGCGATTCTCTCCGACACCGGACTCAGCCGCTCGGAATGGCTGAGCTCGCTTTCCAGCCGGGCCAGGGCCTCGTCGTAGTAGCCGAGAATCAAGCGGCGGTGAAGCTCCACGGAGTGCAGGCTCACCTGCGGCGTGACCGCGGGATTCCCGTCCCGGTCCCCCCCGACCCAAGACCCGAACGTGAGGACCGGCAGATGCCAGTCTTTCAGGTTGGTGGCAGATTCCAGTTTGCGATAGAACAGAGGGATCACGGGAAAGATCGACCGGCGGAACGTGAACAGGACCCGTTCAACCTCTCCTTCCACTGTGGCCCGCAGCGCGCGTGTCTGGTTCGTCACCCAGAGCGCTTCGAGGACGGCCAGGATGCGCTCTTCGATCTGCCGGCGTTGAGCTGGCAAGAGATTGGGTATCTCCCACTGTGCGTGAAGATCGGTGATGCTTGTGAGATGATCGGCAACCGTGCGCCGCTTGGCTTCCGTGGGATGTGTCGTGAGGACCGGCTCGATGGTCAGGCCGGTCAGGAGTTCCTCGATTCGCTCCCGTTGGGGTCTGTCGGAGGCCGCGGCGAGCACGCGCGCAAAGCCGGTCTCCATGGAACCCTCGGGCGGCCGCCCTTCCGTTTCACGGTCCCTCAGACGTCTCTCCCGCTGTTTCTCTTCAGCCAGGTTCACCAGGTGAAAATAGAGAGTAAAGGCTCGCGAGATGGAATCGGCCGTCTCGATATCCAGCCGCTGGATCAAATCATCCTTTTTCCGGATATCCGACGGCGTGAGGCGCCGGCGCAGGCGCTTGGTTGTCTTGCGCAGGTCTTCCACCAGATCAAAGACTTTCTTGCCTTCCTGCTCGCGGATGATCTGGCCAAGCAGCGAAGTCAGAAGCCGCACATCGCGCTTCAGTTCTTCATACATCGCACTACAGCCTAGTGGCTGCGTGGACCAAATTCAAGCTCAGCGCCGCCTTCGCGGTAAAGACCGGGCCGGAGTTAACCGCGAAGCCGCGAAGAGCGCAAAGGGGTTGCCCTCCGTGGTGAACGACAGGGGGTGGAATTAGAAGTACGAGTCAGTTTCTGGCGTGGGATGCGCGCAAACGACGGACAAATGACAAGTCGCCGCAC
>QHZE01000584.1 GCA_003225335.1 Acidobacteriota bacterium | reverse complement strand
ACCGCCCCCGCTAGGGCAAGATGCACCTAAATGTCGAGCTCCAATCCATCCAAGGACGTAAAATGCTCCCCTGCGATAGAACGACCTGTTCATGGAGCGGGTGAGACGGCACCAGGGACGCCGGAAGTTGATATACGGAAAAATCGTCGTCGACATAGAGCTGGAAAAGCGCGCTTGTTCCGCTTATCCGCTCACGCATGATCGCTCGCCGCCGATGTCTCAGAATTTGGGTCACGCCGCTGTCACAGACGGGCTCCGACGTGTGTCAAAAGGGATAGGAGGGTACTATGGTGAACCCGTTTTCCGATCAGGCCGAAACCGACGCCGAAGACCAGGTGCTGGTCGGTCGCGCTCAAGGCGGCAGCCGTGACGCGCTCGAACGGCTGATCATCCGGCATCAGGCCTGGATCTACAACATTTCCCTGCGGATGCTGTACTGGCCGAACGATGCCGAAGACGTCACCCAGGAGATCTTGATTAAGCTGACGACGAAGCTCTCGACGTTTGAAGGGAGAAGCAGCTTCCGCACGTGGCTGTATCGGATCGCTGTGAACCACATCCTGAACGTGAAGCGCAGGAGCTTCGAGGACCGGCTGAACTTCATCGAGTACGGCCGCGGACTTGACGCCACGCCAGACATGGATTTGCCGGATCCGAACACGGTTCCGGCGGACGTGAAACTGATGGTCGACGAGGCGCGTATCGGATGCACGTCGGGCATGTTGCTGTGCCTTGACCGCGAACAGCGGCTCATCTATATCCTTGGCGAAATCTTCGGCGTGAGCGACCGGGTCGGGGCGGAGCTGCTCGACATCAGCCGCGAACACTTCCGGCAGAAGCTGTCGCGGGCGCGCCGCGATCTGCACTCGTTCATGCAGAACCAATGCGGACGCGTGAACACGGTGAACCCGTGCCGCTGTGCGAAGAAAACGCAGGGATTCGCCAGGGCCGGTTACCTCAATCCGGAAAGGTTGCTGTTCGCGCGCGAGCATGTGACGAAAGTGCGAGAAGTGGCCGAGAAGAAATGCGAGGACCTCGAGGCGCTCGATGCCCAGTACGCCGAGATTCATCGCGACCATCCCTTTCATACGCCACCGGACTTTGTCGCGTCGCTGCGAATTCTCTTTGACGACGCCAAATTCAAGTCCATCGTGGAGTTGGAGTAATGCAAACACAGAACAGTTCGCTTCGAACCGGACATCCCACTCGAAGGAGTCTGCCAGGTGGTTTATTGATTGTCAGTTGCTTCTTCGTCGGGTGTCTGCAACGCGTGGAGAGCGACGCGACACAAACGATCATCGCGATGGAGCGGGCCGCCCTCGATCGTTGGGGCAAAGGCGATCCGCAAGGGTTCTTCGAAATCATGGCGGCGGACCAGACCTACTTCGATCCCATGACGGAGAAGCGGATCGACGGCCAGGCGGCCCTGAAGCAGTACATCGCGCCGTTCACCGGCAAGATCAAAATCGAGCGGGTCGAGATGATCGACCCGAAAGTCCAGCAAAGCGGGGACGTCGCCGTGCTCACCTTCAATCTCGTCGATCACGGAGCACAAGTGGGCGACGGTCCCAAGACGACGGCGCGATGGAATTCGACCGAGGTGTATCAGCGCATCAACGGTTCGTGGAAGATCCTCCACTCGCACTGGTCCTATGTGAAACCGGAACTGAGCGAATCAGCCGAAGCGCGCGACGCCGACGCTCGGGCGATTCGCAGGTCCGAGGCCGAGTGGGCCCGGGCCTGGGCGGCAAAGAATGTCGAGCAGGTTGTCAATCATTATGCCGATGACGCCTTGGTGGAACTGGCCGACATGCCGATCGTAAGTGGCAAGGACGCGATCCGCGCGGGAGTCAAACAGGCCTTCGCGGATCGCAATTTCGCCTTGTCGTTCGCACTCGCCCAGGTCGAGGTTTCAAGAAGCGGAGACCTCGCCTACACGCGAGGAGCGTACACGGTGACGTTGACCGGCGCCGCAACCAGCCGGCCTGCGACCGCAAAAGGAAAGTACATCGTTGTCTACCGGAAACAACAAGACGGCCGGTGGGTAGCGATCCACGACATCAACAACCGAGATACTCCACCAGCATCGGCAAAACCGTAGGGTGACGCGTGATTCCCTCCTTGAAAAGGAGGCAATGGCGGCTGCTCTCTCCAAACCGTCGTTTCTTGAACAACGAACATTGCCGGTCACGGCTATCTCACCTATCGGCTATTGCGGTCGAAATGATCTTCACCAGGGTTGCGCCGAATTCAAGCCGGTCCTCGATCGTGGGAAGCCGCCGAAGTTTAGGGCTGCGCTCCACCATGAGCTCCATTAGAAACGCAGGAATCTGCCGCTCGTAAAACAACGCCTGAGTGACCATCATGCGCCCCTTCATTGCGGGCGTTGTAGTCTGGCCGGAATCACGCGGTCCCTTGGGCGAATGAAAAGCAGTCAGCTCGTTCAGCAGCGTCGAGAACCGTTCAGCGAGTTTTCGAACTCCTGGACTTCCGGCTGAGAGCGGGCCCGCGATATAGTCTTCCGATTCTGTGTTGTGGAGCGTGAGGAAGAAGTCTATACGACGGCCCGAGTCCACCGAGTCAAAGATGGCTTTGCGTTGGACAGCGATTTCCGGCATGCGCCGGGGATCCACCGCATCCCAGTTCCGGTTCAGGTCGTAACCGTTGGCATTGAAGCGCACTCCGCCTCTAGCCACGCCATCGGGATCGGCCATGGGAAATATCTTGAAGACGAAGTCGTCGCGGATGCGTACAGCCTGGGGTTCGGACGACAGCAGGAACCGCAGGGCGCCTTCCGCCACCCACGAGGTGCCGGCTTCCCAGGAATGCTGTCTGGCCATGAGCCAGACGACCCTCTTCTTCTCATCGGAAACCTTCGGATTTGTCACCGTCAGGAGCAAGATGTCCCGGCTCTCCACAGTCTTGCCCCTGGTTTCCCTTTTCAGGTGAGGATGGCTGTGAAAGCTTCGTAGCAGCTTCGCCAGATTTTGATTGGTATAAGGGGGAATGTGGGCAATCCACATCCGGTCTTTGTCCGGCGTGAACTGGAGGCGGAGGGCAATGGCTCTGTCGTCCCACTCGGCATTATCGAAATGCTTCCATTCAGTACCGTCATAGCTATACACGGGACGGGTATGTCTTGTGACTGCGTGGGTGCCCGTCCGATAGTTGTATTCGCCTACCAGGTCGACCAGATCAATCGTCAATTTGCGGCCGGTCGCGCCGTCGATACGGAAGTAATACCAGTTCGCCTGACGATTCCGCCCATCGTGGTCGGCCTCGCCCTTGACGGCGCATCGGAAATGGGTGTCCGACAGTATTTCAACCTTTCCGAGGCTGGCTCCTTCAAAGTCCGTGTGAAAAGTGACTGCGAGTAGCAACAAAGTGAGCATCCAGACTCCTGTATCAC
>QHZE01000145.1 GCA_003225335.1 Acidobacteriota bacterium | reverse complement strand
GCGGCCGCGGCGAGAGCCACTACACCGAGTGGTCCAAGATCGCGAACGTAGAGGTGGCATACCTCTGTGACATCGACGAGCGCGAATTCCCTAAGGCGCTCCAGAAGATGGAGAAGCTCTCTTCAAAGAGGCCGAAGACTGAAGTGGACCTTCGCCGCGTGCTCGACGACAAGGAAGTCCACGCAGTCTCGATCGCGACGCCGGACCACTGGCATGCGCTGGCGGCGATATGGGCGTGCCAAGCGGGCAAGGACGTTTACGTGGAGAAGCCGACCTCGCACAACATTTGGGAAGGACGCAAGACGGTCGAGGCGGCGCGCAAATACAACCGTATCGTGGAAGCCGGCATGCAGAACCGGAGCAACGCGAACGTTCGAGCCGCGATGAAGTTTCTCCACGAAGGGGGCATCGGCGACGTCTATATGGCCAAAGGCCTGTGCTTCAAGCCGAGGGACAGCATCGGGAGAAAGCCCAACGGCGCGGTTCCCGCCGGTGTGAATTACGATCTGTGGCTGGGACCGGCTCCTTATCGTCCTTTCAACGAAAACCGCTTCCATTACACCTGGCACTGGTTCTGGGATTACGGCTGCGCCGACCTAGGGAACCAGGGACCGCACCAGATGGACGTCGCGCGCTGGGGGATGAATAAATACGAGTACCCGGTAAAGATTCATGGCGCGGGCGGATATTTCGCCTTCGACTCCGATCAGGAGACACCGAACACCCAGGTGGCGACCCTCGAGTTCGCCGATGGCAAAGTCCTGCAATTTGAAGTGCGCGGTCTCTACACGAATGCGGAGGACGGGATTACGATCGGGAACCTCTTCTACGGTTCCAAGGGATGGATGCACCTCAACGGTTCCACCTGGAAGACCTATTTCGGGCGCAAGAACGAACCGGGGCCCAGCATGGAATCGAAGGAAGGGGCCGCCGATCCGATGAACCTCAAGGGGACGGGAGACTCGCCGCATTTCAGAAACTTCATCGAGGCGATGCGCTCGCGGAAGATCGAGGACCTGAACGCCGATATCGAAGAAGGCCACCGCTCCACTGCGTATTGCCATCTCTCGAATATCGCGTACCGATTGAAACGCCAGCTCCAGTTTGATCCCAACACGGAGTGCTTCGTCAACGACCCGCAGGCGGACGCCTATCTGGCACGTCGCTACCGGCATCCCTTCGTCGTGCCTGAGAAAGTATAGCGAGCGATCTCACGCCGCCCAGTCATCGACGGCCGAGACGGACCGCGCGTCAGTCCTCGCATCTCACGGGCGAGACGCCCGTGCCACGACCGGGTGCGGCCGCCACGCGCGGGAAGAAGCCGAAATGTAGCGCCGGCTTCCAGCCGGCAACGGTCCTGTAGACGACAAAGGGAGTTGTCCAGGCTCGCATGCCGGCGAGACGCCGGCGCTACGGAATTTACTGGAATTTGCCGGACTTCTTGTCCCAGGCTAAACGGCCGGCCTCTTTCCTGTACCATTCTTCGATCCTCTCGATCGCCGCGGCATTCGCCGCCACGCTCTGTTCAGGATCATAACCAAACTTGCGGCCCGATTGTGTTTGGAACAATTCGAGGGCCTGCTGGCGGGCAAAGGCAGCTTCCTCGTTTTTGAGAATCTCGATCAGAGTGGCAAAACCCTCCTTATCGCCCAGCGTCATCTGGGCCCTGGCAATCGAGAGTTTCAGGAAAGGATCGAATTTCCCCTGTGCGGCGTGGCGCAGCGCCGGGATTGCCCGGGGATCCTGCTGTTTGCTGAGCGCCTCCACGGTAGCTTCCACGACCTGTTCCGATTTGGTGCGCATCAACAGGTTTGTGAGTGCGGGGACGATTCTGGGGTCATGCATGTCCCCCAGGTGCCTGGCGGCGTCGAGCTGGTGCGCCTCGTCGTCCTCGGCCAAGGCGTTCAACAGAAGGTCAACCGGGCCGCCTTTGGGTGTCGAGGAGACGGGTACGGTCTTCTTGAAATAGGCAAGACCGGAAATGAAGAGAACTCCGAACAGCACCATGGCCGCAACATTCGCCACGGCGCGGCCTGGAGCGGGGGCATGGCGAATGTAGTAGACGATGCTCGACATAATCAGAAAGATCCCGAGCATCACTACAACCGCGGGCCCCGTGGGATAATCCGAATAGAACGACCAGACGATCCCCGCCGTGCTTGCCAGGATGGCCGCCAACCAACCCAGGAGCAGGCGGGCGCGCACCGACTCGCACCACATCTGAGCAATGACGGCGGGCACCACCAGATAAGAAAACACGAGCAGAACTCCGACGATGGCCACGGACTTGGTGATGACCACCCCGAAGGACATATAGAAAAGGATGTCCCACAGCCGGACACGGATCCCGCTGGCCTCCGCCCGCTCGGGATCCAGCGAGATGAGCAGGAATTTCCTTCGGAACACGATGTGGAAGATGCCGATGCTTCCGTACAGAAGGGCCATGTTGATGATGGTCGGCAGCGAGACCAGAAGCACGTCCCCCACGAGCATGTGCTTGATTTCCTCCCCGCCGGTCGCGGATTTGGAGAGGAGGAGAATCGCGGCAGCCGAGGCCGCCGCATAAATAATGCCGATGAAGGCTTCCTGAGGAACTTTCTCTTTGCGCATCCGCGCGATCGCGAAGGCGCCGGCGCCCACGAAAGTGAAGGCGAGGGAAAAGAGAGACACTTTGAGGGAATCGCCGTAGGGATCGTAGCCCAGCATGAGAGCGTAGGTGGCGCCCAGAGCCGCGATCTGCGCCAGCGCCAGGTCGACGAAGATGACCTTGCGCGCAATGACGTGGATTCCCAAATAGACATGGTTGATGGACAGCACGAGGCAGGCAAGAAACGGGAGCAACATCCACTTCAGCTCCAGCACCTCAGGCATGTGTCACTCTCCGATTTCGGATTGCGGATTTCGGATTGGCGATTGCGGGTTGCGGATTGAGTGAGGAATCAGGTCCAGATCTCCAATCTCAAATCCGAAATCCGCAATCCGAAATCCGCAATTAGTTTTTTAGGGCCGAGGTCATGGCGCGAATCAGATGGTCCATCAGATCGAAATACGTCTTTATGCCAGGCTCCCCTTCCACCTGATCGGGGAGCAGGACCATAACTGCGCCGGTCTGCTGCGCGATGCGCTGCGGCAGGGACGGATCGTAAAAATTGTCCACCAGAATCAAAGGAATTTTCTCCCCCTTGACCTTTTCTATCACCTGCCGGATATGTTGCGGGCCCGCGGGAATCCCGGGCCGTTCCTCGATCGTCCCCATTAACTGAATTCCGAACACGCGGGCAAAATACACCCAGACCTTGTGGAACTCATAGGCTTTGACTCCACGCAAGGGGGCCGCCGCTTTCAGCCAGCCGCCGGCACGCTCGGACAGGGGCTGAGTGCCGAACTTGTTGTTCTGAAGAAAATCGTGCAACTCCCCGCTCCACGCCAGCCGCGTCAGCTTCGGCGTGCCGATCAGCTTGACGAGCTCAGGACCAAACAGGGCGTCGTCGATCCGTTTGTCGAAATTGTTCATGCGCGCCTCGTAGTAACTCGCCCCCGCGGGATCCGCCGCCTTGAGCGCCTGGCATATATTCCCCACCTGCACTTTGGCGAGCAGCGGGTCCAGCCAAACATGGGGATTACCTTGGGGATGGATATCACCCAACTCGCGTGTAAGCACCGCGGGGATTTCGAGAGCCGAGATCCCCGCGCTGGCGATGATGCGTCCCGGTGTGCCTCGAAAGATCCGGGAGTTTCCAGAGCCATTCGCAACCTCGTCGGCCCACAGCTCCAGCGAAAGCCCGTTCTCTATGAAGAGATCCGCCTCGCGCGTTTTCCTCATGAGCACGGGCGTAGGGGTGACAAAATGCGGGTCCTGGTCCCCTTTGGCCAGGGCAATGACGTCCACCCTTTCACCGCCGACTTCTTCCGTCAGGGCCTTCAGCGTCGGCAGGGTGCATACGACATGCACTTTCTTTCCCTGCGCCCGCGCGGACCCGGCAACCAGCGTCACGAACAGGACAACTACGAACAGAAGTTTCGATGATTTCATCTCAACGGCCTCATACCCTTTGCGGTTCTTAGCGCCTTTGCGCCTTCGTGGTGGAAACGGTGCAGGATCCACCGCGAAAGCTCTGAAACACGAAGTACTGGATGAGCATGCGGGCGAATGGTTTCGACTTTCATTTGTTCACCCAGAACGGCTCCGGAGGATGAGAGCCGAAAACCCAGTTCAATTCCAGGAACACGGAATTCCTTCGGTCCTCAGTCACGAGGTCGCTCCAGCGGTGTTCGTAGTTCAGCCGGAAGCGGAGGAATTCGCTGAAGTAGTAGGACAGGTAGGGTGTGACGCTCCGGCGCACGGCTCCGGGTTCCAGCAAAGAATCGGTCCGGTCCCAACGCAGGCCCGCATAGGTCCTGCGGTTGAACTGACCCTGGCCGAAGACAGTGAACCCCACCGGCCTGCCGTTAGGCGGCGCCGATAACCTGGAACGCGTAAACAGGGTCTCGCCCCCCACGAGGAACGACTTCCACTCCCCCAGCCGCAACGGTTTCCATCTGTAGATGAAATCGAATCCATGCAGGTTCGCGGAAGGCACGTTATTGCCGGACGGATGGTAATAGCTGGACCAACCCAGCTCCAGGTTGTGGGTGTCCTTGAATGTGCGGAACCAGCGCAAGTGGCCCAGATACGATCTCCGGCCCTGTAATTCCGGCGATATCGCAATGTCCCCGCCGTTGAGGAACTCCAGCGTGAGGTCCAGGCTGGACTTTTCGTCCCACGGCGTAGGAATGAAAAAGTTCCCGGAGAGTCCGTTCTGGACAAACCCTTCCTCACCGAGGAACTCCTGCACGGCGAGCGGCCGGAAAGTCTGCGGCAGATCGTGCGTGTGGAGCCGGTTGAAGTTGCCGAAAGCCGGCCGGAATCTTCCCACCTTCAGCTTGAGCCCGAGGGGAGATCCGGAGAGGAACGGGAGTTTCTTGATGTTGACGTACGCCTCCTCGACATCCACCGAGAACCGGCCGGGGGTTTCGGACTCCAGCGAAGTGATCAGCACTCCGTCGGCGTAAGGATCCACCGGGACCCGCATGTCGATTTCGGCTTCGCGCAAATTCGTCTTGTTGTCGATCCGGGCCCCTTCCTCATTAAACACCTTTCTGCTGTCGCCGCGCCCCACGAAATTACCTATAGCCGAAATCGCAGGATTTAACGCTCCCGGCGTAGTCTGGACGGGCTGGCCCGGCGCTGGTCCTGCTGCCGACGGTTCGGGGAGGGACCGCAGCATCTGCGCCTGCAGGTCTTCCAGCCTGGCCTCCAGTTCCTTGATGCGCTTTTCGTATTCGGCCCTCATTCCCTCGATCTGGTCTTTGAGAGAACGAAGCTCGGCCAGTTCGGGTGCGGCCTGCCTCTGCGAAGAATTCTGAGCGACGCTCTTTGCGGAGTCTTTGGAATCGTCCGCCGGCCAGGCAGCCGGGACCTCCAGCGCGGCAAGGAGTATGACCACCGCCACGGAGACTCCGTTCGCTCCCTTCGCGGTACTTTGTGTCTTTGTGTTTTTGCGGTGAGTTGCGGCCATGTATCTGATTGCGAAATTGCGGTGCGCCATGAGTCTGTCTCCCTTCATTCTGCGCAACTGTTATCGCGCCGGGATTCGTCCCCGGGGGGGATACAGTTGTTTGTAAATACCGAAGGTCTGGGACGAGGGTCTCAGGCTGCCGGAGGGCCGCGGTTGACTTGCCGGCTGAACTCGAGGCCTGGAGGAAGGACGCGACAGTTTTCCGTGTGCGGGACGAAAAGCTCGTCCGCCGGAATGACGCTGATTGCCGGCATCAATGTGTGGCGCAGGAGGTTGTCGAGGAAGCAGACGTTGCAGGAACCCGTCTCACCATCGACCTGGCGACGGACCAGGTGCAGCTTGCTTCCGGTTTCGGAATGGTTGCTTGCTGGCGAAGTTGCGAGGGTAGTATGATCCTCCAGCAGGTCGATGCTCATGGACAGCAGTCCCAGGAGCAACGTCGTGAGGAGAACGCAGCTCCGATACCAGATCTGCCTCGACCTGGGGGCGGCAAGCATGACCCGGAAACTTACGCCAGCTGAATGCCTTTGTCAATTATCCGAGGTTCGGAGTCTGCATTGGTGTCAAGGCCATTCCATGAATTCTTGGATTCTTGGATTCTTGGATTCCTCAGTTCTTAAAGGCAGGCTGAACTCCGTACGTTTTTCACTGGAAATTGGAACATGGGACAATCGAGAAGAGAATTTCTGACGGCGGCGCCGGCCGGCCTCTGGGCCGCAGCCACGATTGCCGGGTCATCGAACACCAAAAACGATCCACGTGCCGGCGGAGGATTCAAGGGGAGCGTGTGCTTTTTTTCCAAGCACCTTCCGGACACGACGTGGCGCGAACTGGCGCGGCGCGTCAAACGCATGGGCTTTGAGGGTGTCGACCTTACCGTGCGCACGGGCGGGCATGTTGTGCCGGAAAAAGGCGCGGAAGACTTGCCCAGAGCGGTGGCCGCCATCCGTGACGAGGGTCTTGAAGTCCCGATGATCACGACCGAGCTGGTTTCTGCGACGCATTCCACAGCGAGCCCGATCCTCTCGGCCGCGGGAAAACACGGAATCCCTTTCTTCAAGCCGGGCTATTACAAGTACTCGTTCGTGGACGTGCGAAAAGAGCTCGAACGGGCCGGGAGTGATTTTCGCGGCCTGGCGGAGCTCGGGACGCGGCATGGGCTCCAGGCAGGCTTTCACAACCATGCGGCCTACGTCGGCGCGCCCGTGTGGGATGTTGCGCCTATCATAGAGAGCATGGACCCTCGATGGGTGGGGTATTACTTCGACATTCGCCATGCGATGGCGGAAGGGGGCGGCGGAGCCTGGAAGATTGCGACCCATCTTGTCTCGCGGCGCCTGAAGATGATCGCGGTTAAAGACTTCTACTGGGAAAAAAGCCCCAAGGGATGGGGAGAACGGAACTGCGCTCTGGGCGAGGGGATGGTGGATTGGAAATATTTCTTCAGCGTCCTTGCGAGCTCGGGATTTCACGGCCCCGTGTCCCTGCATCTGGAATACGATATCCCCGGGAATACGGCGGCCGCCAGGCAGGAGAACACGATGATCGCCGCACAGCGGGATCTGGAATTCCTCAAGGCCCGCATAGCCGAAGCCTACTCATGATTGGGAAGGAACTTGACGCCAGAACGACTTGCCACGAATTTCACGAATTAAACGAATTTTTTCGCTCGCTGTCTATGCCGGCCTGATGCCAAAGAGGCTGTACGGGGAAGAGCTTTTCTAAGCAGATCATTCCGCGAGCCTGTTTTCCGTGTAATTCGTGAAATTCGTGGCCAGTTTTTGGATCGTGCGATCGGTCACCGGAGAAACGGAAAATGCAGAGGAGACGGAAGATAAGAAGGGAAATCTCACGCCGAGCGCTTTTGCGTGCTGCGGCGGTCTCGCCCGCCGCGGCGTTGTTCCGCGGGGTTTCAGCCAAGCCGACAGACATCCGCATTGAGGAGGTAAGCCACAGCTACGAAGAATATCTCTACCGGACACCGTACAAATTCGGCGGCAGGGCCGTGGATCGCGTGACGCTGCTGAACGTGCACTGCGCCGTGCGCACGCGCGGGGGGCGCGTCGCCAAAGGATTCGGCTCCATGCCGCTCGGCAACGTCTGGTCGTTCCCTTCGAAAGTGATGTCTTATGACGCCACCCTCGGAGCGATGAGAACGCTTGCCGGGCGCCTCTCGAAAATCACGTCGGAGTATAAGGAAACCGCCCATCCGGTCGAGATAAACCATGCGCTCGAACCAGCGTATCTGAAAGAGGCGGAGACGGTTTCCGCGGAGCTGAAGCTCACTTCGCCGATTCCCAAACTCTGCACCCTGGTCACGGCCAGCCCTTTCGACGCGGCCATCCACGATGCGTTCGGCAAGGCTCTGGACCGGAATTGCTATGATACCTACGGTCCCGATTGCATGGCCGGCGATCTCTCACGCTACCTCGGGCCTGATTTCCGGGGCGAATATCTTCAGCAATACGTCAAGACGCAGCCGGCGCCCCGCACTCCGCTGTTCCACTCCGTGGGCGCAGGCGATCCCATCACCGAAGAAGACATCCAGCGCCGCATCAACGACGGGCTTCCCGAAACATTGCCCGAGTGGATCCAGTACAACGGCCTGGTGCGGATCAAGATCAAGCTCAACGGAGAGGATCTGGCCGGCGATCTGGAGCGAGTGACAAAAATCGACCGGGTGACGGAGGAGACGCAGAAAAAGCGCGGCGTCACGGAGTGGTTTTACTGCCTGGACTTCAACGAGAACTGTCCCAATGTGGAATTCCTTCTGGAGTTTCTGAGGCGGCTCAAGGAAAGGGCGCCAGGCGGATTTTTTAAAATCCTCTATATTGAACAGCCGACCGCCAGGGATCTGAAGGCGAACCGCTCCAACGTCATGCACCAGGCGTCGAAGCTGCGCCCGGTCGTTATCGACGAATCGCTCACGGATTTCGAGGCGCTCATGCTCGCCCGGGAGATGGGTTACACGGGCGCAGCTTTGAAGGCCTGCAAGGGACAAAGCCAGGCATTGCTGATGGCCGCAGCCGGGCAAAAATACAAGATGTTTCTCTGCGTGCAGGATCTGACCTGCCCCGGGGCGTCCTTTATCCATTCGGCGGGTCTGGCTGCCCACGTCCCGGGCGTCTCAGGCATCGAAGGGAACGCGCGCGAGTACGTACCCGCCGCAAACAAGGCGTGGGAGAGCAAATTCCCGGGACTGTTCCGCGTCAAGGACGGCATGCTGGATACGGGGACACTCACCGGTCCCGGCCTCAGCGCCGTCTCATGAGACTGCACGCTCTTCAGATGACAAATAACCAATGACAAATGAAATCAAATACGAAAGGCAACGATTATTTGTCATTGGTCATTGGTCATTGGTCATTGATCATTTGTCATTGGGACCCGGCTGCGGCCGTTTCTTCGTTCGCGAGCGTGGATCGAACCTTCATGGAAAATCCGTGGTTTGGAGCAGGAGCAACCTTCCGGAGAAATTAACGGGTGATTAGCACCGGATGCTGCCGGTTTGTTCTCTGTCTTTCGTTCTTTCTGGCCTCTGCCTTTGGATTCGCGCAGAACATCGAGCCGGCGGACCTGGTCTTGCGCGGGGGCAAGGTCGTGACGATGGATCGCGCAAAGCCCAAGGCCGAAGCGCTGGCGGTGCGGGGCGACGTGATCGTCGCCGTAGGAACCGACAAGGAAATTCAGCCTTACATCGGCAAATCAACACAGGTGATCGACCTGACGGGAAAGCTCGCCCTCCCCGGCCTTATCGAAGGGCACGGGCATTTCACGGCGATCGGGCAGGCCAGGATGAATCTGAACTTGATGGACGCGCGAAACTGGGACGAGATCGTCGCAATGGTCTCGCAGGCAGCCCGGCAAGCCCAACCCGGCGAGTGGATTCTCGGACGGGGTTGGCATCAGGAAAAATGGGACAAAGCGCCTTCTGAAAATGTCGAAGGTTTTCCAACGCATGCTTCTCTCAGCAAGGTCTCCTCGAACAATCCGGTGTACCTGACCCACGCCAGCGGCCATGCCGCCTTCGCGAATGCCAAAGCGATGGAGCTGGCGGGAATCGACAGGAATACCGCAAATCCGCCGGGTGGAGAGATCCTTAAGGACGCGCAGGGAAATCCAATCGGCGTCCTTCGCGAAACGGCCTCCGGTTTGATAGCGCGCGCTCTGGCCGCGGCGCGAGCCAGGCGGTCCCCCGCGCAGGTCGAGGCCGAGGCGCGCAAGGAAATCGAGCTGGCTGCACAGGAATGCCTCTCGAAGGGGATAACCAGCTTTCAGGATGCCGGCTCGTCTTTTGCGACGATAGACCTGCTCAAGAAGCTTGTCGAAGAGGGGAAGCTCGGCTTAAGGCTCTGGGTGATGATCCGGGAAGAAAACTCGAAGCTGGCGCAGGACCTGTCGAAGTACAGGATCATCAATTTCGGAGACAAGCGCCTGACGGTCCGCGCCATCAAGCGCGCGATTGACGGCGCTCTCGGCTCGCGCGGCGCCTGGTTGCTGGAGCCTTACTCCGATCTCCCGGCCAGCACGGGCCTGAACACCACTCCGATCGAGGAGATCAAGGAGACGGCGAGGCTCGCTTTGGCGCACGGATTCCAACTGTGCGTTCACGCCATCGGCGACCGCGCGAACAGGGAAACGCTGAATATCTTCGAAGAGTCCTTCAGGGCGCATCCGGAGAAGAAGGACCTGCGCTGGCGGATCGAGCACGCGCAGCACCTGAGCGCCGCCGACATTCCGCGCTTCGCGCAGCTGGGCGTGATTGCCTCGATGCAGGGGATTCACTGCACCTCGGACGCGCCTTTTGTCACCGCCCGGCTGGGCGCGAAGCGCGCCGAGGAAGGCGCCTATGTCTGGCAGAAGCTGATGAAATCGGGGGCGATCGTTATCAACGGAACGGACGCTCCGGTGGAGGATGTGAGCCCCATCGCCAGCTTCTACGCCTCCGTGACACGCAAGCTCGGGAACGGTTCTGTGTTCTACCCGGACCAGCGGATGAGCCGCGAGGATGCGTTAAAGTCGTACACCTGGAGCACGGCGTACGCGGCCTTCGAGGAAAACGTCAAGGGCTCGCTCACGGCAGGCAAACTGGCGGACATTACGGTTCTTTCCAGCGATATTCTGACAGCGCCGGAGTACGAGATCCCCACGACCGAAGTCGTCTGCTCCGTCGTGGGCGGCAAAATCGCCTACCGTAAGCATTGACCGATTGCGGATTTCCGATTGAAAAAAATCCGCAATCCGAAATCGGCAATCCGCAATCATCAATCAGGGGGACTCCATGGGTCGTTGGTTACCAAGAAGCGTGCTCTGTCTGTTCGCGCTCCCTATGTTGGCCCAGGAGGAACCGTGGTTTCCCGGGAGCACCTACGATGCCCGGGTTCCGGCGCCGAAATCGGTCCTCGGCTACGAAATCGGCGAGGATTACACCGAGCACCTGCACATGACGGAATACATGCGCCGGCTCGAAGCTGCAACCGGGCGTGTGAAGGTGTTTCGCGTCGGGGAATCCAACGAACGCAGGGAGTTGCTGCTGGTGGCCGTCAGCGATCCCGGGAACATCCAGAAGCTCGAGCAGTACCGCCTGGCTGTCGAAGATCTCCGCGATCCCAGAAAAACGGCGGAAACTCGGGCCCGGGAGATCGCCGCCAACACACCAGCCTTTGCCTGGATGAACTTCGCCAACGACGGGAATGAATCCGCGGCATTTGAAACCGGCATTGTCCTCGCCTATCACCTGGCTGCGGCGCAGGATCCGGTGACGTCGAAAATCCTCAAAGGAGTCGTGACCCTGATCTATCCGGCGCACAATCCCGAGAGCCACTCGCGTCACGTGGCCTGGATGAAAGCGTCGGCCACCGGCAACCCTGACCCGGCCGCGCAGGAGCACCGCGGCGACTGGCGCATGGACACCAACAACAACCATTACCAGATCGACCTGAACCGCGACGCGGCGTTCCTCAGTCAAAGCGAGACTCGGGTTATCGTGCGCGAAATCCATCGGTGGAACCCGGTCGTGTTCATAGACCATCACGGAAATCCCGACCGCTTTTTCTTCCCGCCGTGGGCGCTGCCGATCAACGCCCAGCTGGACAAAAACGCGCGCAGATGGGCGGAAACCTACGGGAAGAACATCGCCGCGGCTTTTGACAAGAATGGCTGGCCGTACTTCACGCGCAACGTCTTCGACATTTACTACCCGGGTTACTACGACAGCTATCCCGCGCTCAACGGCGCGACTGGAATGACGTTCGAGACCGACGGCGGCGGCAACAAGGGCCTGGCCTACCAGCTTCCAGACGGCCGCGTTACTACGCTGCGCGACGGCATCCTGCACCATTTCACGGGGGCCATGGCTTCGCTCCTCACCACGGCCGAGAACCGCGCGGCGCGGGTGCTCGATCTGTATAACTTTCGGGCCTCCGCCATGAAGGACGTGGCCGCGGAAAAAGTGAAGCAGTTTGTCCTCGTCCCGGGTAAGGATCCGTCGCGCGCCGCCGACCTCGTGGAGCTGCTCCTCCAGCACAGAATCGAGGTCCATCGCACGCGGGGAGCTTTTCAGTCGGCGGCCGCGCACGATTACTTCTCCGACAAGACTGAGCGCAGGAACTTCCCCGCGGGCGCGTTCGTGATTCCCGCGAACCAGCCTCAGAAGAGGCTGCTGCGCACGCTTCTGGATCGCGAAACGCCCCTCGACCAGGAATTTCTTGACACCGTGCGCGAGGCGAAATCCTACAACGATACGGCCGGAGAGGCGGCGCCGAAGAAACCCTACGGGTTTTACGACATCAATGCCTGGTCGCTGCCCATGGCGTACTGCGTCGAAGCCTACTGGACCGAGGACGTTCTCGAAGGACCGATGGATCCCGTAACCGCGCGGCCGGCGCCTTCCTTTGCGGCTCCCGCAGCGGCGCAGTTTGCTTACTTGTTTCCCTGGAACACAAAGGGGGCTGCGCGGATCGTTGCGGCACTCTGGAAGGAGGGTTTTCAGCTCGCGCTGGCACGCGAGCCCTTTACGCTGGGCGGTCGCGCTTTCCCTGGGGGGACCGTAGTCGTGCGAACCAGGACAAATCCGGATTCGCTCCACGCAAGGCTCGTGGCTCTTGCGGCCGCCAATGAGGTGGAGGTGCTTGCGGCGAACAGCGCCTTTGTGGAAAAGGGAAAGGACCTGGGAGACGCCTCGGTCGTGGATCTCAAGAAACCCTCCATAGCCGTTATCTGCGAGCCGCCTACATCGGCAACCGCCTACGGAGCGATCTGGTTCCTGCTCGAGAAAACCTACGATATCCCGTTTACAGCCATCAAGGGAGGCGATTTGGGCGGCACGGACCTCAAGCGTTACAACGTCATTGTCCTTCCCGACGGGCAACCGGAGGGGTACGCCCGCATTGTCGGCGAGCAGGGAGTGGAGCGTTTGAAAAACTGGGTCCGCGAGGGAGGAACGCTCGTGTGCGTCAAGGGAGCGGCTCTGTGGGCCAGCGGCGAAAAGGTAGGGCTCACGGCCACTCGCGAGAGATCCGCCGAGCCGGCGCCGAAAGAGAAGGCAGATGAAAAGAAGGAACCGCCCAAGAGACTGGAAGCTGTCCCGGGCGCCTTCGTGCGGGTCAACGTCGATACGGAACACCTTCTGGGCACGGGCATAGACGGCCCGGTGGTCGCGCTTCTGCGCTCGAATCTCGTGTTCAAACCGGCTCAAAAGGCGGCGCGCGTCGGGACGATCGATCGCGAGCGGCCGGTCCTGGCGGGTTTCGCTTTCGAGGAATCACGCGAGGCATTGAAGGACGCCGGCTTCCTTTGGGACGAGCCGGCCGGGCACGGGCATGTCATCTGCTTCGCAGACGATGTGACGTTCCGGACGTTCCTCTATGGCGCGCACCGGTTGTTCCTCAACAGCATCCTGTTGCCCCCGTCCAGCCGCTGGTGAGGACCTTTTGTTCTGAATACAGGCTTTAGCCTGCCGCGAGTCAGTGCAGCCTGAAGGCTGAACTCCAAACTTCGCGCAAATGAAGCTCGTGGGCTTTCGTTTGGAGTTCAGGCTTTAGCCTGCCCCGAGTCAGTGCAGCCTGAAGGCTGAACTCCAAACCTCAAAACCCCTTCTGCCGTTTACTTGGGCTCCGGCATGAGGCGCGCGCGGGCCACCGTGAACTCCGGGCTGTCGGGGCGAATGGAGGAGAGAAGCGGAAGGAGGTCCAGGACAGCCTGGATTTTCTCCTGGCGCAAGGAAATTGAAGGATGGGTCAAGGGACCCGGGCCGGCTGGCGCATCCGATTCGTTCCGCTGCCCCACGCGCTGCAGGAAGGTCCACAGTCCTCGGGGATCGAAACCGGAATTCCACAGGTATTGGGTGGCCAGTTCGTCTGCTTCGACCTCGTTTTCGTACCGGACAGTTTTCCAAAAAGCCGAGAGATCGCACGTTGGTACCTTCTCGGGCGGCGCCGGAAGCAGCGTGTTCGAAAGTTGCGAGGAACGCGCTTTCAGCTGGCGCAGGCGTGCGATGTTTTCCGAGCCGTGCCGCGCTGCGAGGTGCCCGATCTCGTGGGCAAGCACGCCGGCCAGTTCCGTTTCGCTGGCAACGGTTCGGAACAGGTCTTCGTCAACATAGAGATAACCGGCCAGTGTGGCCGAAGCAAGGTACTGCTGTTTGCGAACGAGGCGCACGTGCAGCGGCTCTTTTAGGTCGGACCGGCGCCGTAACTGCTCGGCGAGACCCTGGACGTAATCCAGAAGCTCCCGGTTCTCGCTCAAAACAAGCTTCTCGAGTAGCAGAGCATCGATGGCCTGCGCCTGCTCCACCTCTTCGGAGGCTGAAAGCTGATTGGGACTGCCAATGGCCGGGGGGTTGATGTCGCGTTCCCCGATAGCCAAAAAGTCCGGGTGCATCTGCGCGGCGGCCGGGAGCACTGTCATGGCAAGGAGAGCAAATCCAAGGGCCAGGACCCGGCCGCCCCGTAGCGGGTAGTCTTCGAATTGAACGTTCCAGTGAAACATCTGCTTTCCGAACCTCGACATACCCTTGCATTATTCTTTTCGTCACAATCGGCGCCTGGCTTCACCGCATTCCGCAGCCGGAGTTCCTGGGAGCGCCCTCGCACGGCGGGCCCCTGCGTTTTGACGCACAGCAGGCGGGATGCACGCGCTCCCAGGGGAGAAAAACAGGCCGGCCACCGTACGAGGGAAACCGTTCGTGAAATTCGTGGCAAGTCTTCTGTCCTCAATTCTTTGCCCAGGTCCCTCCCGGGAGCAACGGGGTGCAATTAAGTGGGAGTCGCCGCACTCCATATCGGACTGGTCATTTGTCAGTCTTTTGCACGCATCCCGCGGCAGAAACTGACTCCCGCTTCTAATTGCACCCGATTACATGTTCCCCGATTCACGTTGTGGATTATGATGCGGATCTTTGGATGGCTTGACCTCTCGGTCAATCGTGGACAGCTTGCGAAGGACGAGCAGAGGTGGCCTCAACAGGAGCGAGGGATATGACAGATATTCTAATGCAATACGGTTTATTTCTGGCGAAGGCAGTAACGGTGGTGGTCATGGCGTGGATCATCATCGCCATGGTTGTCAGCATGTCTCACCGGAGGGGCCGCCCGCCTGACAGGTTGGAAGTGAGGTGTCTTAACGAAAAATATGAGGAGATGTCGGACATTTTGAAAGAGGCAATGCTCAGCAAGAAGCAATTCAAAAAGATACTCAAAGAGAGAAAGGCGCGCAGGCAGGCGGAGGAAAAGAGAAAACTGGCCGGTGCGTCGAAGTCGCGCAAGCGGATCTTCGTCCTCAACTTCCGCGGCGACATCAGGGCGACCGCCGTCTCTTCACTCCGGGAAGAGGTGACCGCGGTGCTCACGATGGCCACGCCCGAAGACGAAGTGCTGCTGCGGCTGGAGAATTCCGGGGGCCTGGTCCACGAGCACGGGCTTGCCGCATCACAGCTCCAACGCATCCGGTCCCGCCAGATCCGTCTGACCGTCGCGGTCGACAAGGTGGCCGCCAGCGGCGGGTACCTGATGGCCTGCGTCGGAAACCGCATCATTGCGGCTCCCTTTGCGGTTGTCGGTTCCATAGGAGTCCTGGCGCAGCTTCCGAATTTTCACCGCCTGCTCGAATGGCACGGCGTGGATTTCGAGCAGGTAAACGCGGGGGAACACAAGAAGACTCTCTCCATGTTCGGCAGAAACACGGACGAAGAGCGCGCGAAAGTGAAGGAACAGCTGGAAGATCTTCACGGCCTTTTCAAGGACCTTGTTGCGCAGAACCGGCCCGGCGTGGATGTTGGGAGCGTGGCTACGGGTGAATACTGGTACGGAGCCCGTGCGCGGAAGCTCAATCTGATCGACGATCTGACGACCAGCGACGATTATCTTCTGGCCGCCAGCCAGAACACAGAGGTGTACGAAGTTACCTACAGTATAAAGAAGCCGTTCGCGGAGCGAATGGCTTTGCTCGTAGATATGACGACGGAAAGGCTCTTCTACTCGTGGTGGCGTCGCGCGGAAGAATCCCGCTGGGCATAGGAGGCCGTTTTCAGCAAAATTCTTGGCGAATCCTTTGCTCTCTTCGCGTCTTCGCGGTTGATTCTGGCTCAGTGTCACCGGGGCGTGGCACGGGCGTCCCGCCCGTGGGAAGTGGGACCATGCCACGAAGATCCGTCTCCCAGCCAATGATTGAGCAGTATGAGGCTGCTCGCTGAGTTTTAGGCAGAGGTTTTGGCGGCGGCCTTGGTCTCGATCTTCTTGATCTGGCGCTTCATTTTGTGGATCTGCCTCCGGATGTCGTGAAGCGCCTTGTGATCATGGGCTGCAATGGCCTTGTGCCGCTCGCCCTTGAGCTCCCGGATTTTGTGTTTCAGCTCGCCTTTGCTATGGACGACCTTTTCGGCGAAGTGAACGTGCGGCTTTTCGATGACGAGGGCTGACGCGAGCTCGTCCATGAGCTGCGCCTTCGACTTCCCGTGCACCGACTTGATCTCGTGCTTCAGGGCCTCTTCCCGAATCTTCACGATCGTCATTTTTTCAAGTTCTTTCCAATCCATGATGCTGATTCTCCTGCAGAAGCCCGATGATACGCAAATCCCTCCGCCCGAGTCAACCCGCCCCTCTCGATTGTGATCGACGTGGAATGACCGGCGTGCCGGCGGAACCTCGCACTCTTGACACCGCGCCGCCCGAGAGGAAAAAGAGCAACCACAGATGAACACAGATGAACACCGATCGGTGTTCATCTGTGTTCATCTGTCTCGAAAATACCGAATGGCGCAACTGGGTCCACCTGGTGGCCGCGAAGCCAACGTGGCATGCCGCTTGCCGCATGAAGGATCCGTTTGGAGTTCAGGCTTTAGCCTGCCCCGATCAGTGCAGCGTGAAGGCTGAACTCCGAACCTGCGCGCGCTGCATTTTCATGCGCGTTGGGTGTGCGCCGGCACATGTGAGACTGTGGTTTCATTTTGTGCAGTCTGTACAGCCGGAAATCCTTGTCAGATTGCGAACGATTCTGACCGGGTCCTGCCCGCGAGCCCCACAAAAAGCATCTCTGTGTACTTTGTCTCTCCGTGGTGAATAGAGTTTTTGAATTCTTCTTGAGCTTGGCTTCCGGTAGCACGTCGGGAGATCATTCGGAACGGAAATCTACCGGAATCTGACGAAATCTCAAAGAGCAGGAACAGCTCATTGCGATGCGCCCGGCTACGGGATATACTCCACCAATATCAGCCGACTCGGGCGGGAGCAACGACGATGGTGATCGATGTCCGGCAACCAGCCTTGTGCATGACCTGGGAAGACGATACCCTGGTGCTCAGCCTCGCGCCCTTGCAGGGACGCTGGACTGCGGAGCAGTACCTCCTGCTGACCGACCAGACCAGGCGACTAATCGAATTCACGGACGGCTACGTGGAGGTCCTGCCGATGCCCACCCATACGCACCAGCTGATCCTGCGCTCCGTCTTCCTCGCGCTCTACACGTTCCTCCAGCCGCGCGGCGGCACCGTCCTGTTTGCACCCCTCCGCCTCCAGATTCGCCCCGGCAAGTTCCGGGAGCCGGACATTCTGCTGGTGCGTGACGCGAACGACCCGCGCTGCCAGAACCGCTTCTGGCTGGGCGCCGACCTGGTGGTTGAGATCGTAAGCCCCGACAACCGGGAGCGTGATACCAGGGAGA
>QHZE01000583.1 GCA_003225335.1 Acidobacteriota bacterium | reverse complement strand
GGTTCATTCTCAGGACGGCCGTATCCGCATGCACTCGGACAAGGCGGAAGGGCTGCTGGCACAGGCCATGCGGCTGGCGAGCGAACAGGGTGTCATGGTTACGGACGCCCACGTCGCCGAGCCCAGCCTGGAGAACCTGTTCTTGAATCTCACCGGACGCAGCCTCCGCGAGTGATGGACTTGGAAGAAGGCAAGGATTTTCGGTCCAATGACAAATGACAAATGACCAATGACCAATGACAAATAGAAGTCAGAAGTCCGGACAACGAACTGCCATTGGGCATTTCTCATTTGTCATTTGTCATTGGTCATTTGCCAGATGTCTCTCTGCGGGCACTGCATCTCGTGCGGTGAGATTTTTTTGGTTGAGCTATGCTGGGCGAAACGTCTCCGTGGTGAAAGAGGACGTGTGAAACGGCGGTTCGCTGGAGGATAAACAAAGGTGCATCCGACGCTGCTGGCTTTGTTGCACAGGGACCTACGCGTAGCCCGGCGCGAGTTCTGGTTCTTCATTCTGCGGGTCGGTGTGCAGCCGTTGCTCTTCACGTTTATCTTCGGCTATGTCATGCCGCGCCAGGGGATCGTCGCGCGCGGTTACACGAGCCTCCTTTTGCCCGGGATTCTGGCGCTGAGCATGACGCTCTCGGGGATGCAGGCCGTGGCGCTGCCGCTCGTGATCGAGTTCGGCTGGACCAAAGAGATTGAGGACCGGCTGCTGGCTCCGATCAGCATTGCTGGAGTCGCGTTCGAAAAGATTCTTATGGGGCTTTTCCAGGCGTTGGTGGCGGGCCTCGTAGTGCTGCCGATCGCATGGGCTATCATGGAGGAGGGTCTCAACTTCAAGCTGGCCCATCCGGTTCTGCTGGTCTCGGTCGCGGTCCTGACCGGCTGGGTGTTTTCGGCTTTCGGGTTGGTTCTCGGGACAATTACGGCTCCGCAGCAGATTGGTCTCGTGTTTAACGTGTTGCTCGGGCCGATGATCTTCTTCGGCTGCGCCTACTATCCGTGGGAAACACTGAAGATCATCCCGTGGTTCCAGAAGCTCGTTCTCGTCAACCCGCTCGTTTACGCGAGCGAGGGCTTCCGCGCCGCCGTGACCGCTCAGTTGCCGCACATGCCCCTGTGGGGAGTCTTCGGCGGGCTTATCGGTTTCTCGGTCCTTTTCACCTATCTGGGGTTGCGCAATTTCGAGCGCCGCGCCGTCGACTGATATTCCCCGCGATCCTGGTGAGATTTTTTTGGTTGCGGCTGGACGGGCGCGGGGCAGCCTGAAGGCTGGGCTCCAACCCTGGCACAAAGGCGTTCGTGGGCTCTCGTTTCTTGGTTGCGGCTATGCCGCGCCAGGTTCATCTGTGGTTTCATTTTGTGCAGTTTATGCAGACGAAGATTCTTTCCAACGCGATCCGGCTGTCACTCCGGAACGAGGGCGATGGCTTCAACCTCGAGCAACGCGCCACTACCCAAGCCGGCTTGCACCAGCGTGGAGGCTGGCGGGGCCTCCATGTTAAGGTAGTTTGCCCGAACCCGCCGCAACTCGGCGGTGTTGGCCATGTCGGTCACGTAGTAGTTGATCTTGACGATATCCTCGAACCTGCCACCCGCCAGGGCCAGACAGCTTCTGAGGTTTTCGAACGTGTTGTTTGCTTGTGAAGAGAAATCCTCGGGCAACTTGCCGTCCCGCGATGTTCCTCCCTGGCCTGAAATGAACACCAGGCGGCCGGATCGTGCCGTCACAACGTGGGTGTACCCCGGTGGTTTGGGTTTGCCCGCGAGGTTCAGGAATTGTCTTGCGGGTTTCTCCTGCGGCGCGCCGCTCCACACAGACGCAACGCTGATGAAGACACAGAATCCTGCAATGGGCAGTGATTTCATGCTTTTCTCCTGGACTGAAAGCTATTTCCTATTCCGGCCCGAATACGGCATCTTCAGGCCAAGCTGAATCTGCCGTGGGTCGCTTGAGATTTGACCGGCCGTTGCCCCATACGCAGAAAAACTGGTGGGACGTCCCCGTGTTCCCTACGCAACGAACGCAACGGACAGAGACCGCAGAGGTTCCGTGCCTGGGAGCGCACGCTTCCAGCGTGCTTCGTTTCTGACGCCCCGCAGGCAAGATGCGTGCGCTCCCAGGGCGGATTTGCACATCAGTGGTACAGTACAGATCCGTGTTCATCTTTGCTTTCGTTGATACTTTTGTTACGGCCGGGCTGCGCCGCGTATCTCTGTGCCCTCCGTGTCTTCGTGGTGAAGCTGGGGTGGGGAAGCAGCCCCGGATGCGATAGAATATGACAGCCTTCATGAAGATTGCCACATGGAACGTCAACTCGATTCGGACGCGCCTGCCGCGGCTGGTAAGCTGGCTCGAGCGGCGCCGGCCCGACATAGTCTGTCTTCAGGAAATCAAAGTTGTAAACGAGGATTTTCCCGGGGAGGAACTGGGTAAGTTGGGTTACCACTGCCTCGTCAACGGCCAAAAAACCTACAACGGCGTGGCGATTCTCTCCCGGACACCGTCAACCGATCCATTCTTCTCTCTGCTTGACGAGGCGCCCGATGCTCCCCGCCGCCTCCTTGCCGCGACGATCGAGGGACTTCGGATAATCAATGTTTACGCGCCCATGGGGACCGAAGTCGGGTCCGAGAGATACGCGTACAAGCTCGATTGGTACCGGCGGCTGCGGGACTTTCTTGATTCTTCGGCGCAGCCGGACAGCGCCGTGGTTCTTTGCGGCGACTTCAATGTGGCTCCGGAGGACCGGGACGTCTGGGATCCCGAGAAATGGCGCGGCCAGATCCTGTTCAGTGATCCCGAGAAGGAAGCTCTGCGCAAGATTCTTGAATGGGGGCTCAAAGACGCTCTGCGCCTGCACCAGCAGGAAGGGGGCCTTTACACGTGGTGGGATTACCGCGCGGGAGCGTTCCATCGCGGGTGGGGGATGCGGCTCGATCACATTTTGCTGAGTGCGCCGCTCGCCGGGCGCTGCGCCGCCGTGGAGATTGACCGGAACGAACGAAAGGGAGAAAAACCCTCCGACCACGTTCCCGTAGTAGCCAGCTTGCAGTAACCGAGACGGATCTTCGTGACAGGCGCCGCGACGCAGGCGATGTGGTGACATCGTCGAGGAGCGGCAACGCCGCAGATGCCCGCCCGCCGCCGCGCCCCTCCGGGCTGCGGCCCGCAGGCCCGCTGGCTGTGTTGCTCGCTCCTTACATACCGCAGCGGGTATGCTCGTCGCTCGCGCCTTGCCAGCGGGCCTGGGGGCCAGCAGCAAAATGTACACCTTAATTCCTGACGGGCCCTTAGCCAGGGGTGAGCGAAGCGAACCCGCGGGATACAATAGAAATAAACGATACGCACCTCCCGCGCCCCTGCCGGGGCGCGTTGGTCACGTAGGACGGGTTCCAGGGGTTCGGAAAAAAAGCGCTCACCCCGGGCTAAGTTCCTCCTGCTCCTTCGGAGCGGTCGCCACGACTGAAGTGGTGGCCTGACTGGGCTCACTCGCTAGGTTTTGTTGGTGCGCACAAAGTTCACAATTCAGCCCCGTGGCGCGGGCGTCCCGCCCGTGGCAAACGAGGCTCTGACCTGGGTCCGGGACGGCCACGCCACGGCTCGTCTGTGAATGCCCCTCGCGGTATGACGCTTCCTCGCCAGGTCGAGCGAGTGAGCCGGTCATTCACGGGCGAGACGCCCGTGCCACGATGGCTTCGCGGCATGGACGCCCGGCCATGATACATTGACTGATTTCTGACTTTGTGCCCACCAAGTGGACCTAGAGGAGGATGCTTTTTTCTTCAGCAGCTTTGTGGTGGACTTCGTCGTGTCCTTCGATTGGCTCGAGGTGGCTGATGACTTCGACGGGGAAGGGGAAGGCCTTCTGAATCTGCCCCTCGATGGCCGTGGCGAGCTCGTGAGCCGACGCGATGGACGCGTTCTTAGGGAACAGCAGGTGAAACTCCACGAACAGCTTGCTCCCCGTGTTCCGGTGGCGAAGGTTATGAAAATCGATGTTATGCCGGCGTGTTTCCGTCTCGAGTACTTCACGCACTCTGGCATCGACTCGTGGATCCGCCTCGTCCATCAAGCCGCCGATGGAGCGGCGCATGAGCCTGGCAGCCGACCAGAGGATGTTTACCGCCACAATAATTGCGACGAGGGGATCAAAGGGGAGCCAGCCCGTCCAGAGAGTAAGTCCGAGTCCAACGATGACTCCAAGGCTTGTCCAGCAATCCGTGAGGACATGTTTCCCGTTCGCCTCGAGCACAATCGAATGGTATTTCTTGCCAAGTCGCACGAGGTACCAGCCCAATACGCCGTTTATGGTTGTCGCCAGGACGATGAAGCCGGCTCCCTCGTCGATGTTCTGAAGCGAGAGTCCCACGATCCACCTGCGGGCCGCTTCATAGATGATGTAGACGGCCGCGAGCGCGATCATGGCACCCTCGAAGCCCGCGGAGAAAAAACCGATGCGGTCGTGGCCGTAGAGGTGATCGCGGTCGGCGGGCTTGAAGCTGAGCTTGAAACTGTAGGCGGCGAAAGAAACGGCCAGAACCACGGACTCGGCAGCGTCAGAAAGGATGGCGGCGGAGCCCGTGATCCAGTAGGCGTACACTTTGATAAGAAGCATGAGGAAGCCGGCGCCCAAAGAGAGTCGCATGGCGATGCTCATGTGCTTCAGAGCGTGGTTTGATTGCTGGAAGGCAGTCTCTGCCGGCATGTCCATAGAATGTGAGGAATCATACCATGGAATTTGAAGTCGCGTTTTTGAATCTGGACAGGACGGACCCCTTTCCAGCATCGCTCACCGAGCCTGCCTTTGCGCGCGATAGCGCGCCGGAAATCCGCCAGGCGTAACGGCTCCTGGAGGAGGGTTGCGGATGAGCGTGTCCATGTCTCCAGGGCAGGGTCCACTTCTACCGTGATACTCACTTCCCCTGGAAGCGCTCAGCCAGCGCATAGATGGCCGGCGTCAGACCTTCCCGGATAAAGGAGGGATGGAGGGGAGGTGACTGGCCTGGCCAGCATCCTGCTCCCGGATTTCATCGATCTCGTGGTACACCTGGCCGACGAGGGCCTGCGTCTGCTCCGAGTGTTGGGACCAGTGGCGTTGCGCACACGGTTCCGGGCGATCAGCAGCGGACTCGGCTGTCGGATGAACTCCGCCATCTCCGCCCTGAGACTGCGAAAAAATCCAGATTTCGCAGGACGGCCCTCCGTCCTCGCCCGCAAGTCTGCGCTATCCTTGACCGGTCGAGCGACCACATAAGGGCGCCCCTACGCGCGTTGCTTAAAGACAGATATGGTGTGTCATGGCAGATTGTCCCATCTGTTTTAGGTGAGATGTTGCAAGACAAGGATGCTGAGAAATCCCGAAGAAAGGTATGGGAGCATTGCTTAAAATGGATAAAAATGACATCAAAACTTCAAAGCAAGCGTGAAGGGGACTTCCACTATGAATCGAATCACTTCCGCCGTCTTACTTATTCTCTGCGCTTTCGTGACCTGTACATCATTCGCGGCAGATCCGTTGGTCGTCGATCTCTGGCCGGGGAAGACGCCCGGAGACGTCGGCATCAATGGCCAGGAAGTCAGCCGCATTCATCAGTCGCCAATCGTCGGTCCGACCAAGCTGATTACCAATGTTACCAAGCCGACGCTCACGATCTACCAGCCGGCCAACAACGAGAACACGGGAACGGCGATGGTGATCTGTCCGGGAGGCGGGTACTGGGATCTTTATTGGGAGCTCGAGGGAGAGGAAGTGGCGGCGTGGCTGAACTCGCTCGGCATGACCGGCATCATCCTCAAGTACCGTGTGCCGCGGCGTCCGGGTGATGTCCGAGGCGAGCCGCCCTTGGGCCCGCTGCTCGACGCCCAGAGGGCCGTCAGCCTCGTCCGCAGCCGCGCCGCGGAATGGGGAATCGACCCGAAGCGGATCGGGATGGTCGGCTTCTCGGCGGGCGGCCATCTCGCGCTGGCGACGGCCACCACTTTCGAGAAGCGGACATATAAACCGATCGACGCCATCGACGAAGTAAGCTGCCGGCCCGATTTCGCGATCCTGTGCTATTCGGGCTATCTGAAGGCCAAGGACAAAGATGAAATCTCGCCGGGTATCCGCATTCCGGCCGATACTCCTCCGATCCTGCTGACCCATGCCAACGACGACAGTGAGAGCGTTGGAGGCTCCAACGCGGAACACAGCGCGATCATGTACCTCGCCTTGAAGCGTGCCGGCATCCCGGTCGAGCTGCACATCTTTGCGACCGGCAACCACGACTTCGGCGTGCGTCAGAACGAAAAACTTCCATCGAGCTGGACGCAACTCTGCGTCAGGTGGCTGCGCAGCCAGGGATTCTTGAAGCCGAGTTCGAACGGGTGATCGCTGATCCCGCGACATCAATCCCGAACCGCACTTGGAGCGTGGCGAACACTTCCGGAAAATGGACCGTCACCTCGGCCTCACGATGTGATCGATGCCCTTTCGAATCCCGTACATCGGTTCCAGCGTCTTATAGTCGACGGCGCCGCGGGCGTTCCAATCCCAGGCGATCCGGCCATCCTTGAGGGTCAACTCGCAAAAGAGGCGCCGGTTCCCCTGAATTTTGCCTCCGCTCGCGTCGGCAAATCCGAAGTCTCCTTCCATCAGGTTCCACACGCTGAGATCGGCTGTTGCGCCGACGCTGAGATGACCGAGGTCCGGTCTGTGGATGATCTGGGCCGGATTCCACGTCGATCGCAGGATGACTTCTTGCAGGGGCATTCCCATCACAAGCAGCTTGGACATGGTGGTGGGCATGTCCATCATCCCGGCGTTCATGCTCCCGGCATGCAGGTCCGTGGAAATGGAGTCCGGATAAAATCCTTGCTGGATAGCCGGAAAGGCGTTCCGCATGACGAAGCTCCCGCCTCCGTGGCCGACATCAAATTTCACGCCGCGCGCTTGCGCCTGCCGGAGATATGGATAGAGCTTCCCGGTCTCGTCGACGTAGGGAACGGGTCCCCGAAACATGTGCGTGCTGATGTCGCCGGGACGCAGCCGCTCGGTGACGAGCTTCCAATACGGGCGCTCGGGAAGGAAGTAACCGAAGTCGACCATAACCGGAATGCGGGCAAGCTTCCCCGCTTCGATGGCGCGGTCGACGGAAGTCCAGTCTGTACCCTGGTAGTGAGCGGACTTGACGCCCACGACGATATCCTTGTGCTTCTGCGCCAGCCGGGCAACTTCCTCCGGCTTCATGTCGTTCTTATCCTGCTCCGCAAAATCGTTGATCATACCGAACCCGACAATATTGATCAGCGCCAGAACCCGCGTGCGCGCCCGGTCAATCACCGAGTGGCGAAAGTATTCAAAGTTGCGCCAGCCGGCGGATCCGGCGTCGACCATCGTCGTGACCCCGGTTCGAAAACTGAAGGCATCCGCAGAAACGCTGCTGTCGCCGGCCCAGACCCCTGCCAGCCCCGGAGTATTGAAGAGGTGCGTGTGAAGATCGACAAGCCCGGGCGTGACATAGAGCCCTTTGAGGTCGATGGCCCTTCTGGCGAGAGTGGCCTCCAGGTTTGGCGCAACGGCGGCTACCTTGCCATCGAGTATCGCAAGGTCCATGCGCTGGTTGATGTTGTTCTTGGGGTCGATAAGATGACCCCCTTTGAGCAAAAGGTCGAATTGTGCCAGCGCTGGAATCGTCCAGAACCAGCA
>QHZE01000582.1 GCA_003225335.1 Acidobacteriota bacterium | reverse complement strand
ACTCGCACTTCCAATTAAACCCGGATCGACGTGCAGTATACCTAAACACCAGAATCGCGCATACAATGAAAAGCCCGGTAATCCGAGCTCATCACAAGAAGACTCTGGTTGATATTCGTCTGCCCGGCGGAATTTGACACCTCGCAACCCCGCAGATTAGAGTGGCGCTCGTCCGGCACTCGCTGCCTCAAGAGGAAACCGATGGGCCACAAAACAAAGAAAGACAAACGCGCCTCAAGCCGCAGACAGTTCTTGCGGCAAAGCGCCCTCGCAAGCGCGCTGGCGGTCACCGGCCGTCTCCTGTCCCGGGCCGCCGAAAGCCATGTTGATTCGAGCTCAACTCCGCGTCCGTTTGAGCTCGACGAGCTCACCCTAAACGATCTCCGCGAAGGCATGAAGTCGGGCCGCTTCACCGCGCGCTCGATAGCTGAAATGTATCTCGGGCGCATCGACGAAGTGGACAGGCGTGGCCCCGCGGTCAACTCGATCATCGAAATCAATCCGGATGCGCTGACTATTGCGGATGCGCTCGACAGGGAGCGGAGGGAGAAAGGTCCGCGCGGACCGCTGCACGGCATTCCGATCCTGATCAAAGACAACATCGACACCGGGGACAAGATGAAGACCAGCGCAGGCTCGCTTGCCCTTGCTGAATCGATAGCGCCGCTCGACTCCTTTGTTGTTCAGAGGCTGCGTCAGGCCGGCGCGGTGATCCTGGCCAAGACGAACCTCAGCGAGTGGGCCAACATAAGATCAAATCACTCGACAAGCGGCTGGAGCGCACGCGGAGGCCAGACCAAGAACCCGTACGCGCTCGATCGAAACCCCTGCGGGTCGAGCTCAGGCTCGGGCGCCGCCGTGGCCGCCAGTCTTTGCGCGGCTGCGATCGGAACTGAAACTGACGGCTCGATAGTTTGTCCTTCGTCGGCAAATGGCATCGTAGGCATCAAGCCGACGGTGGGGTTGGTCAGCCGCTCAGGCATCATCCCTATCTCTCATAGCCAGGATGGCGCGGGTCCGATGACTCGTACGGTCGAAGAGGCCGCGATAGTGCTCAGCGCTCTGACCGGCGCGGATCCGCGCGACAGCGTCACTGGAGAGAGCCGGGGCAGGACTCATCCCGACTACACAAAATTTCTGGACCCGAACGGCCTCAAGGGCGCTCGCATCGGCGTAGCCCGGAAATTCTTCGGCTTCAGCGACGCGGTAGACAAGCGGATGACCGAGGCGATAGACGTGATGAAGCGCGCCGGCGCCGTCATCATCGACCCGGCTGACATCCCGACACACGGCAAGGTCGATCCTTCGGAGCTCGAGGTGCTCCTCTTTGAGCTCAAGGCCGGCCTGAACGCCTATCTGAAAGGTCTCGGACCAAAGGCGCCGGTGCATTCGCTGAAGGAGATTATTGAATTCAACGAACGCAACCGCGATAAGGAAATGCCATACTTCGGCCAGGAGCTGTTCATCAAGGCGGAAGCGAAGGGACCGCTTACCAGTAAAGCCTATCTTGCGGCGCTCGCGAAGAACCATCGAATGTCGAGAACGGAAGGCATCGACGCTGTGATGAGCAGGCACCGCCTGGATGCGCTGATGGGCCCCACAGGCGGGCCGGCCTGGCCGACGGACCTGATTAACGGCGATCACTTCGGTGGAGGCTGCTCGACTCCGCCGGCCGTGGCCGGCTATCCGAACATCAACGTTCCCGCAGGCTTCGTTTTCGGTTTGCCAATCGGGATTTCGTTCTTTGGAAGAGCGTGGAGCGAGCCGGCGCTCATAAAAATTGCGTACGCATTCGAGCAAGCGACGAAGCATCGCCGCCCGCCCAGGTTCATGCCGGCCGCCGACCTGCATGCGTGAGGCCCCGGAGACCAGACATGGTGATTATTCCTTCCGGGCACCGGCGCAGATGGTATCACGCTTCGCGAACCTTCGTGTCTTCGTGGTGAAATTGGGTCAGCCTTCACCGCCAAGACGCGAAGACACAAAGAATCACTCCGTAGTATAATGCCCGGCGTTCTATGCAAAGACGCGCACTCTACCTGGTGTTCATCGCAGGTACCGCTCTTCCGTACTTGATCGGCGCGGACAACACCGCGCCCCTCGGCACTTACACTCCATCCCAGCGCCAGCACTGGGCTTTCGTTAAACGAAGCCGGCCCCAGGCGCCTCAATTCTCGCTGGCGGCGGACCGGAACTGGGTCAAGAACCCGGTAGACGCCTTCATTCTGGCGCGACTGAAGAAAGAAGGGCTCCGCCCGGCGCGGCCGGCCGATCGCGCGACGCTGATCCGGCGAGTTTACTTTGACTTGATCGGGCTTCCTCCGGCGCCAGGCGAAGTGGCCCGGTTTATCGCCGACAAATCTCCCGATTCGTACCCCAAGCTGGTTGAACGCCTCCTGGCAAGCCCTCAGTATGGCGAGCGCTGGGGCCGGCATTGGCTCGACGTCGTGCGCTTCGCCGAAACCGATGGCTTCGAATACGACACCCACCGCAGAGACGCCTGGCGTTACCGGGATTACGTCATCAACGCATTCAATAACGACAAGCCGTACGACCGTTTCATACTCGAGCAACTCGCCGGAGATGAGATCGGCCCGAATCAGGACGAAACTCTGATTGCCGCGGGCTTCAATCGTCTCGGTCCTCTGCGCAAGAATGCCGGCAACCAGGAGGTCGCAAGCAGCCGCAACGAGGTGCTGACCGAGATGACCAACGTCGTGGGCTCCTCGCTTCTCGGGGTGACGCTCGGCTGCGCGCGCTGCCACGATCACATGTGAAGGCAAAGGCTGAGCCTGTCGAGCAGGAGATCAAACGCCTGCGCGAAGCCATGAAGTACTCCAAGGACGAAGAGCGCCAGGCGCTGCAAAAGAAGCTCGAAGAGACACAGGAGCGCATGCCCGCGCCGCTGCCGGCACTATTCAGCGTGTCGAACGACGCCGGGAAGCAAAGCCCCATTCATATCCTGGCTCGCGGTGAATACCAGAAGAAGGGCGACCGCGTAGGCATGCGTCCGCTCGGTGTGCTGGTGCCCGAGGAGATGCCGGAGCAGCCGCCGTCCGCGAGCGACCCGCGGACCAGCTTGGCAAAGTGGATCGTCGATCCCGATAATCCGCTCACGGCCCGGGTCCTGGTGAATCGAATCTGGCACTATCACTTCGGCCGCGGAATCGTGGCCACCCCAAACGACTTCGGGCGGAGGGGCGCGCGGCCGTCCCACCCGGAGCTTCTCGATTACCTCGCGAATGAATTCGTCTCGAGCGGGTTCAGATTAAAACCGATGCACCGGCTGATTCTGCTCAGCAACACGTACCGGCAATCTTCCGAAAGGGCGGACGCCGAGGCGAAGAAAAAAGACCCGGAAAACATACTTCTTTGGAAATTTAACCGCCGGCGGCTCGAAGCCGAGGAGATCCGGGATGCCATGCTCTCCGTCGCCGGCACTCTGAATCTCAAGATGGGCGGACCGAGCGTCATCGTGCCGATCGACAAAGAATTGGTGAACGCGCTGTACAAGCCCTCGCAGTGGGCGGTCACTGCCGACCCGCAGGAACACTCGCGGCGAAGCATCTACCTGATCGTCAAGCGAAACTTGAGGTTGCCTTTCATGGAAGCCTTCGATGCTCCGGATGCGCTGGTCAGTTGCGCCCGGCGGGAATCGAGCACTCATGCGCCCCAGGCGCTCGAGTTGCTGAACGGAACCTTTGCGAACAGCCAGGCGGAAGCCCTGGCGGCGAGATTGGAAGGTGAGGCCGGGAGCGATCGCGCCAGGTTGGTTGATTTGGCCTATCGGTCAGTCTCCGGACGCCCGCCGAACCCCAAGGAAATGCGGCTCGCGCTCGATTTTCTCCGGACTCAGTCGATGCGCGAGTTCGCCCTGGCGATGTTCAATCTAAACGCCTTCTTGTATGTGAACTGACTTTACATGGAACCACAGATCAACACCGAATCAGACTTCAGACCTCAGGGATCAGAGCTAAAGCGAAACGGTCTGAAGTCTGAGGTCTGAAGTCTGAGGTCTGAAATCCCATGCCGGAACACATTCGTCTTACACGCAATCGGCGCGAGTTCCTCTGCGACGCGTTCTGCGGTTTTGGAGCGCTCGCGTATGCCGCGCTGCTCCATCAAGAGGAGGCGCGGGCTGCAAGCATTAATCCGCTTGCGCCCAAGCGCCCCCACATGCCGGACAAGGCGAGGGCCAGGTCGGTCATCTTTCTCTTCATGGCGGGTGGTCCCAGCCACATTGAGACGTTCGACCCGAAACCGCTGCTGAACAAGCTCAGCGGCCAGAAGCGCCCGGAGAGTTTCGGCGAAGCGAAGTATCAGTTCATCAGTCCCGATGCAAAGCTCCTTGGAACCAGGCGCGTCTTCAAGAAGTACGGGAAGAGCGGAATCGAGGTTTCGGATCTGTTTCCGCACACGGCCGAGTGCATCGACGATATTGCGGTGATCCGCTCGTGCCACGGCGACATGGTGGTGCATTCCGCGGCGCAATATCAGCTCTTCACGGGCCGTGTGATTCCGGGTTTCCCCAGTATGGGCTCCTGGGTCATCTACGGCCTCGGGTCGGAAAGCGAGTCCCTGCCCGCGTATGTCGTGATGCCGGATCCGAAAGGCGCGCTCGAAGCCGGACAGCCCATGTACTTGAACGGCTTTCTCCCGGCTGTGTACCAGCCGACCATGTTCCGGACGGGCAAAAGGCCTGTTCTCAATCTGGATTTACCGGAAGGGGTTTCGCTCGGGGAACGCCGGAAAACACTCGATCTTATCCGAGCTCTGGATGAGGCGAACCTGGCGGAAGACGACACGGAGTTCGCGGCCCGCATCAGCGCCTACGATCTCGCATTCAAAATGCAGACCGAAGCGCCCGCCGTCTTCGATCTGTCGAACGAGCCGCAGGAGACACTGGACCTCTATGGAGTCGGGAGGACGCCGACCGACGACTATGGGCGTCGCTGCCTCCTTGCCCGCAGGCTGGTCGAGAAAGGAGTGCGTTTTGTTTGCCCGGTTTCCGGAGGGGGGCCCGGGAACATGCAATGGGACGCGCACGAGGATATCGAAGAGAACCACCTGAGGATGGCCGCTCAGACGGACCGGCCAGTGGCCGCGCTCTTGAAAGATCTCAAGGCGCGCGGGCTGCTGGAGACAACGCTCGTAGTGTGGGGCGGCGAGTTCGGGCGCTCCCCTGAGTCACAGGGAACGAAGGGACGCGACCATCACAACCTCGGGTTTACGATGTGGATGGCCGGCGGCGGCAGGACGTCCTCAGCTACCTGCACCTGGGGCGGAAAGAACGCCTGACCGAGCTGCACGGAACCGTCATCGAACAGATTGTCTAGTTCCACCAGGTGGCCACCAAGCTCACAAAATGGTCGAATTTTGCGTCATGGCGCGCGCAGCGCAGGTTCGGAGTTCAGCCTTCAGGCTGCACTGTGGCGCGAAGTTGGTCCGCGGTGCATGCGCTGTCAATGCGTCCGGTGCTCGTCCCGGCACGGCCGTGCGGCGGAAGTGGCGACGCTCATTGGTGCCGCAGGTTCCGAACCGCCTCCATGAACGCGTGCACGCGCTCGCTCGCCACGGGATTGGTGATGACATCGGCCTGCTTGAAGGCCGTCCCAACAATGAGTCCGTCCGCGACCTCGAGGACGGCAGCCACATTCATCAGATCGAGTCCGCTGCCCGCAAACACGGGCGCTCCGCCGGCAGCGCCTTTGGCTGTGCGCAGGTCTTCGAGTGCGGTTTGCCTTCCGCTGGCCGAACCCGTAACAATGATCGCGTCGGCGCAGCAGCGCGAGACGACCTCTTCCACCTCGTCCCGCAGCTCGCGAGAAGCCAGAGGCGCCGAATGCTTCACATCGACGTCAGCGAATATCTTCACGTCGCAGCCAAGCAGTTTGCGGTAACGGAGAGTCTGGTGCGCCGTTCCCTGGATCAATCCCTGGTCGGTGAGTCTTGCACCCGTGTGGATGTTCACACGGATGAACGCAGCGTTGACTGCCGCTGCAATCGCCAGCGCGCTCGCCGAGTCGTTCCGCAAGACGTTGACGCCGAGCGGCACATCGAAGCGGCGCCTGAGCTCACGGCCCAGCGCCGTCATGAACGCCACGGTGTGCGGCGGCACCCGTCGCGGATAGAATGGAACATCGCCGAAATTCTCGATCATCAATCCATCAGCGCCGCCGCCGGCCAATGCCTCGGCGTCCCTCAATACCCAATCGATGATGGCGTTGAAATCGAGCTTGTTTTGCGGCGAGCCGGGCAGCGCCGGCACGTGCAGCATCCCGATTACGGGTTTCCGGATATTGAACACATCAGGCAGTTGCATCGGTCACCCGAACTATAAACGCAGCAATTCAACCGGACAACAACCTTCTCCGGCGCTGGAAAAGCCAAATCGTGATTCATACCTGCATCCCCAGGACCGCCACTACGCGGGTTTGTCCGCTTTGCCTTGGCTCGACGAAGGAGGTGCTCCAGCGTACAGCAGGCCGACGAAGCGGATCCAGTCAACGCGGGATGCCCTTCCGCCTCTCTATGAAATAATCGAGAAGTTCGGAGGCCGAGTTGTCCATCTCAACCGTGAGGGTTTCGATCCTGTTGGAAAACGCGTTGAAGGCCATGACGGCGGGCACGGCGACGAAAAGACCGAAAGCCGTCGTTACCAGCGCCTCGGCGATGCCCCCTGCGACCGCTTCGATCCCCACGACATTCTTTATTCTCATGCCCTGAAACGCGTTGATGATACCGATGGTGGTTCCAAACAGGCCGACGAAAGGAGCAACGGAACCGATCGTCGCGAGCCCGCCCAACCCTCGTTTCAGGTCTTCGACGCCAATGGCTGTGGCGCGCTCCAGCGCCCTGCGCGCGGCCTCGATCGTCTTCTCGGGGATCTCGGGACTGAGAGCGTGCGGCCGCAGCACGTGCAATCCGGAGACGAGCACCTTCGCGAGATGGCTCCTCCTGTTCTGCTCGCCCAGGGCGATCGCTTCGTCGATCTTCCCTTCCATGAGGTACTCCGCAACGGCAGGCGCGAACGCACGCGACTGCCTGCGCGCCTGGCGGTACGTGACCCATCGTTCGATCATGACGCTTATCGAGTAGGCGGACATGACGCCGAGGAGGACAACCACGCTCCGGGCAACCCCGCTCATTTCGGCCCAGAGCTGGATAAGGTTTATGTGTCCCATTGGTCTGCAAGCCTCCTAGTTGGCAGACTGCGGACGCGCACAACCCATGCGCCCGGTCATATTGCCTTCGGACGAAATCTAATTCACTTCGGCTGAAACCTTGGACACTTCCCCCGGCCTCAGGTTCCAGGGAATCGGATCAATGCGGCGCTAGGTCCTCTTGGTGGGCACAAAGTTCACAGATCGGTCAAGTATTCGCATGGCCGGGACGGCCACGCCACGAAGCCATCGTGGCACGGGCGTCCCGCCCGTGGAAACTTGGACATCCCACCTAACTGGGTCACGGCCGAGACCGCCATGCCACGAAGATCCGTCTCGCTCGTGGATCACTGGGCGGTATAAGGCTTCCTCGCTATACATAGCGAGCGAGCCTCATACCGCCGAGGTAGGGAACCGCCGATGCACGCCGATTGACGCCGATGGAACCGACGAACATCCGCGTTCGGCGTTGATCGGCGGTTTCAAACTCTCAACTGCCCCTTTCTCGACCATGGCTCTCGTACGAAACTTGACCAGTTTGTGAACTTGGTGGCCACCAAGTGGAACTAGCCATCGCGTGTCGCGGCCCCCGCCTCACACAACTGCGCGAATTCCGGCGGCGAGGAGGGCGTCCCAGGTGGAGTCGAGACCGGGCGGGACGTGGACGAGGATCCCGTCGCGGCCGCGGGTAAGGAGGACGCGGTAAGCGTTCACACGGAGGCGCTGCGGGTCGCGCACCTTTCTCGGACGCCCCGTTTTCGCGACCCAGCGTGAGCCGTCCCACACGAGATCGGGCCCCCAGCAGAGGATGGGAAGCTCGAGCTCGAGTCCCTGGCATCCGAATTCCGAAACCGCCAACTCGAGGCGGCAGGACGATCTCGGATCGGAGGCAGGCGCTTCGTACCACTCGCCGTAGTGCCAGTAGGGATGGCGCGCGACCCGGACCTCGAGCTTCCGGTGCTTCGAGGATGCCAAGATCCCGCATCGGACCTCGCGGCCGCGCGCGTAGTCGCGGAGCACGTCCAGGTTGCGGGAGGCGAGCATCGTGTAGCCCTCGAGGACGACCCGTCGGGCCTCGTCGAGCTTCCCCCCGAGGAGGAGGTCGGCCCACAGCGCCAAGTCGGAGGCCCGGTGGGACCGGAGGCTACTGGTCAGATTGAGAAGCTCTTCGGAGCGGTAGCGCCGGAAGTGCTGTGCCAGGTGGGGCGGGCCGACGACATCCCAGTCGCGCGCGCCGTCGGCCCACTGGCCGATGCCCGATTCCTCGCCTGCGTGGATCTCCTGGCCTTCGCCTAGGAGTGCAACGACGCGGCCCACGCGTCGCAGGAGGAGTTCGGGCTGCGAAGCAGCGAAGCGTCCCTGGTGTTTCTCGATCACCCGGTCGCGATCCCATGCACGCTGCGCCTCGTCGAAGACGTCGGCGAGCCCGGGCGGAGGGGCGTCGCGCTCCCTGAGGAATGAGTGGATGTCGCGCACAAACTCGCGCGACGCGAGCGAATACCGGAGGACCTGGACG
>QHZE01000144.1 GCA_003225335.1 Acidobacteriota bacterium | reverse complement strand
ACAACTCCTTTTGGGTCAACAGAACCTTTGCCGGCTGGAAGCCGGCGCTACATTTTTTCTCACGACTACGGAGTACACGGAGACGCACGGAGAACCCCGATGCCTCTGTGAGATCTGTGCTTCCGTGGTGAAACAAAGACGTCTTGTGGCTACCAGGGTCACTGTCTGAATTGCACGTTCCATCGGGACCGCCCCAAAAAACAAACGACCACGACAACTCGAACAGAGGGAGAATCACGGAGCTCAGGTGCTATAATCCCACGTGCTGAGTCGGGTGAGTGATTTGAAAGCTGAAGTGATCCGTGAGCTCCAGGAAGCGGTTGGGGCAGAAAGTGTCCTTGTCGAGCCGGAGCAGACGATTGCCTACGAGTGTGACAGCTTCGCTTTTCACAGGCACACTCCGGACCTCGTCCTGCTGATTTCCAACCGGGATCAGGTTTCCCGTGCGATTCAGATAGCGCGAAAGTACGGGATCCCGTTTGTGCCTCGCGGCTCGGGCACGGGCCTGAGCGGTGGAGCCCTCCCCCGCTGCGGCGGGTTGGTTCTCGTGGTAACCCGTATGAAGGGTATCCGCGAAATCGATCTCGAGAACCGTCAGGCAGTCGTCGAGCCTGGCGTCATCAACCTGGATCTTTCCAAAGTTACGGCTCCCGCCGGATACTACTTTGCACCGGACCCGTCGAGTCAGATGATCAGCAGTGTAGGCGGCAATCTGGCCGAGAATGCCGGGGGGCCTCATTGCTTCAAGTACGGAATGACTACCAATCACGTCATCAGCCTGGAAGTCGTGCTCCCGACCGGAGAAACGGCGCAGCTTGGAACCCGTGCCGCGGACTGTCCCGGCTACGACCTGGTTGGGGTCTTTGTGGGTTCCGAAGGCACCTTTGGCATCGCAACCCAGGCGGTGCTTAAACTCACGCGGCTCCCTCAGGGAGTGAAGACTCTTCTCGCCGCGTTCCCTACCTTGAAAGACGCCTGCGACACCGTGTCGGCCATAATTGCGAGCGGGATCATTCCGGCCGCGCTGGAAATGATGGATCGGCGGACGATTCTTTCCGTCGAGGCATCGGTCAACCGCGCGGGACTTCCGGTGGATGCCGACGCGGTCCTTATTATCGAGCTGGATGGGTTTGCCGCGGCTCTCGAAACCCAGGCTGCGCGCATCATCGAAATATGCCGAAAGCATGATTGCCAGGAACTGCGCGTCGCTCAGAACGAAGAAGAGCGCACGATGATCTGGAAAGGACGAAAGCAAGCTTTCGGCGCCGCCGGCAGGATGACTCACGACCTTTATCTTCAGGACGCGGTCGTTCCACGCAACCGCCTGAGCGACGTCGTCGTACGCATCTACGACATCGCGGATCGCGCCGGCATTCGGCTGGCGAGCGTCTTTCATGCCGGGGACGGCAACCTTCATCCCATACTCCTCTTTGACAGGAAAAAAAAAGGTGAAGAGGCGCGCGTGCTGGCCGTAGCCGAAGAGATGCTTCGAGTATGCATCGATGCAGGCGGAACCCTCAGCGGAGAGCACGGGATCGGCAGCGAGAAAAATGAGTACATGGGAATGTTGTTCTCAGACGCCGATCTGGAGGCCATGAAAAGGCTTCGCACTGTGTTCAATCCCGAAGAGCTCTGCAATCCGGGGAAGGTCTTTCCCTCCCGGCATTGCCGGTTTTTTTGACGGCTTCCTTCTCACCACAAAGACGCGAAGCCGGCGCAAAGATTCTCAAGATCTTGGCCAGTTGAGGTTCGAATTGAACGGCATCGAGATTGACGGGTTCTCCGTAGATCGCGAAGAGTTCCCCGCTTCGCCAGAAGAGTTGTCTCATACAATGCGCCAGGCTTTCGAAGCGGACGCCGCTATGATACCGGTGGGAGGGGCCACGAAGCTGCATCTCGGTAACCCGCCGCGCGCCGCACACATCGCCCTCCACACCTCGGGACTGCGCGGCGTCGTGGAATATGAGCCGGACAACATGACCGTATCCGTGCTGTCTGGAACCCCTCTGGCAGAACTGCAGAGCGTCCTCCGAGGGTCGCAACAGTTCCTTCCTCTGGATCCTCCGCATCCTGAGCGCGCTACTTTGGGCGGCATCGTATCCTGCAACAGCAGCGGTCCTATCCGATTCCGATACGGTACTGTACGCGACATGCTTATCGGAGTGAAGATCGCGCATCCAGACGGAACCCGGACCAAGGCGGGCGGAAAGCTGGTAAAGAATGTCACCGGCTACGACATGTGCAAGCTTTATACCGGGTCGCTCGGCACGCTCGGAGTTCTGACCGAACTGACCTTCAAAGTTCAGCCACTCTGCGACGCCCTGGCCACAGTTCTGATCGCGTATCCTTCCATTCATGCCGCTCTCGAGGCCGCTCAGCAATCCATGAAATCCGGTCTCCTCCCCGATGCCATGGAAGCCTGGAACCGGGAAGCGCTCCAAGCTGTCCCCTATCCAGCCGCAAACTCCGGTTCTCCGTGGGTGCTGATGCTCCGTTTTGGCGAAGTCGATGCCGCGGTTCGCTGGCAGGTGGACAAACTAAAGGAAATGGTCCAAGGTAGTCCCGGGGAGATTCTGAATACTCTCTCCACAGAAGAATCGGAACAGTTTTGGGAAAAGGCGGCTTCAGCCCGCGACGCCCCTTTCCCCGGAGAGGAGGCGCTCGTCAAATGCTCAGTTCTCTACCAGTCCGCGGCCGAGACGGCGCGACAGATGCAGGAGGCAGGGCAGCGTCTGGGAGCAAGGACATCCCTGTTCTGCCACGCTGGGACTTTTATCCTTTACGCGCGCTACCTGTGGACCGACAGCGAACCCGGAGCGGCTGACGAAGTGCGTCAGGTTTTTCAGGACCTGCGCCGCCAAACCACTTCCGCGGGAGGGCACGCAGTCATTGAAAAAATCAGGCCGGAGGTGAAGAATGCAATCGATGTCTGGGGGTACGAAGCTCCGGCATTGGAAATCATGAGGCGCATCAAACGCGAGTTCGACCCCAAGGGCCTTCTGAATCCCGGCAGGTTTGTCGGTGGTATCTAGCTCTGTCATTCCTGGGAGCGCGGAGATTTGGCAAATGACCAATGAAAAATGACAAAGCGCAGTTCGTTGTGCGGACTTCCGACTTCTATTTGTCATTGTTCATTTGTCATTTGTCATTTGACCGAAAACGCGTGCCCGCTGGCGAAGGATTTTCATGTTTAGCAGTACAGATATGTGTTCATCGGTGGTTTCATGAAGGGAGAGGCAGGGCATCTAGTGGCCACTTTGCCAACAGAACACGAAACCCCCAACCTGGACTGCATTCACTGCGGCCTCTGCCTCCCTGTCTGTCCCACGTACCTGCAGCTGGGAAGCGAAGTGGATTCTCCGCGCGGCCGTATCTACCTGATGAAGGCCGTCGACGAGGGCCGCATATCTCCTTCCAGCGTCACCTTCGAAAAGCACATGTTTCTGTGCCTGGAATGCCGCGCCTGCGAAACCGCCTGTCCTTCGGGCGTCAAGTTCTCGCTCATGATGAACGAAGCGCGGTCCGCAATCCGCGAAACGCGGAAGCCTGCTGCGTGGGAAGGGCTGTTGCGTAGCTTCATCTTCAAAACCATGCTCCCCAGCCGGCGGCTCCTGCACGTTAACTTCCGCCTGCTGAGATTCTATCAGCGCAACGGGTTCCAGAAGCTGGTTCGCGCATCCGGCATGCTGCATCTCTTCCCAAGGAGAGTGCGGGAGATGGAGGCCCTGCTCCCCGAGGTTCCGGCATCGCCCCGCTACCGTTTACCTGAAGCCGCTTTATCCTCAGCGCGCCACCGGGTCTCGCTTTTCGAGGGGTGCATTATGCCGGAGCTATTCGGGCCGGTGCATGAAGCCACAGTGCGGGTTTTGGAGCGTAACGAAAGCTCCGTCTGCAGCCCCTCGCGGCAGACGTGCTGTGGCGCCCTGCACCTGCACGACGGAGAAGAGGCCATGGCCCGGGAATTGGCCCGCCGGAACATCGAGGCCTTCGAGAAAGATGGCGCCGATTTTGTCATCGTCAATGCAGCCGGCTGCGGGGCCATGCTCAAAGAGTACGCGCATCTGCTGGAAGAGGATCCGGTGTTCGCGGAGCGCGCCCTCGCCTTCAGCCGGAGGGTAAAGGACATTTCGGAATATCTTGACTCCATAGGTTTGAACCAGAAGCTGGGAAGGGTGGATCTGAAGGTGACCTATGACGATCCCTGCCATCTGCTCCATGGACAGGGAATAAAAGCGGCGCCACGAAACCTGCTGAAGAGTATCCCCGGACTGGAACTGGTGGAGCTGCGCGACGCGGACCGCTGCTGCGGGAGCGCGGGAATCTACAACCTCACCCAGCCTGAAATGGCGGCCCGGATCCTTGACGACAAGATCGGCAATCTCGCGCGCACGGGCGCGCAGGTAGTCGCGACAGGAAATCCGGGATGTCTGCTGCAAATCAGCCAGGGTATTCGAAGCAGGAACTTACCCATGGACGTCGCGCATCCTGTAGAGCTCCTGGACCGCGCCTACCAGGCTTACGAATCGAAGCAAATGACCGGAACTCCCGAAGAACTCTCCACAAACTGACCCCAAGGAGTTGACGCATGCGTGCCCTGAACGATCGAGACATCTGGCTCCGGTGTGGAACTCTCTTTACTCCTTTTCAACGGCTTAGGGATTGCATTCTCCATATCAAAGAGGGAAAGATTTATCAGATACTTTCGGCTGCCGATCCCCGGGATATTCCCGACGCCGAAATCCAGGAAGAGCTCGATTCCACCGTCGCGCCCGGCTTTATCGACCTGCATGTGCATGGAGCGCGCGGGAGGGATGTGATGGATGGGACCCTGGAATCGCTCCATGCAATGTCTGCGGCACTTGCGGCTCACGGCGTGACGTCGTTCCTCGCCACTACGCTGAGCGCGTCCGACTCGGATACGGAAGTGGCCCTTAAAGGGTTTGCGGCCCATCACGCGAAGGTCGTCGACGGCGCCCGCCCGCTCGGCATTCACATGGAGGGCCCGTACCTGAATCCGATCCGCAAAGGCACTCACAACGCCACCTATCTGAAGCCCACGGAGCCCGAAACTTTCCGCCGCTTCATCGAGGTCTCGGGTAACGCGATCCGCAAGATGACCGTGGCGCCCGAGATGGACCGTGGACTGAAGCTGATTCGAGAAGCGTTGAATCGGGGAATTCAAATATCGATCGGCCATTCGGATGCTTCCGTCGAGCAAGCCAGAGAGGCCGTAAATGCCGGTGTGCACCAGGCGACGCACGTCTTTAACGCCATGCGGCCCTTCCATCAGAGGGAGCCCGGCATTCTCGGCTTGGTCCTGACAGACAACCGGGTGTTTGCAGAGCTGATCGCAGACGGAATTCATGTCCACCCCGTCGCGATGCGCCTGCTTTGGCGCGTTAAGGGCTCGGACCGAACCATACTCGTCACCGATGGTTTGAGCGCCGTGGACATGCCCGATGGCGAGTACCCCCTGGGAAACAAAAAGGTGATCGTAAGAGACGGGGCGTGCCGCGATCCTGACGGAACTCTTGCCGGGAGCACGCTGACACTGGACCGCGCCGTGCGAAACCTTGTTGAGTGGCTCGACGTTCCTCTCTACGAAGCCATTGCTTCAGCCAGCGCAACTCCCGCGCGCAGTATGAAGCTGGACAATGTGAAAGGTATCATCCACCCCGGCGCGGATGCGGATCTTGTCTTTTTGGACGGGGACCTCGTGGTTCAGAAGACCATGGTCGCCGGGCGGATCGTTTACAGCAGGAACACGGATCAGCACAAGAGCAGAGGCGCGACGGTGTAGCGGGCGGGTTCCAGGCGAAGTCGGACTACGGAGGGTTGACGGTTCAGGCGCTGGACCTTAGAATCCGCAGCCGCAAGCATGAATGGTTTCTGGTACAGGAAGAAGAGACTCTACTGCGAACAAGTGTCTGTGGCGAAGGCGGCCGCCACAGTCGGCACGCCTTTTTATCTTTACAGCCAGGCTGCCCTCGAGCGGAACTTCCAGGTGTTCGATTCCTCGTTCCGGGAGATCCCTCACCTGACCTGCTATGCCATAAAAGCCAATTCGAATCTTGCGATTTTACGAGTGTTCCGCAGCCTAGGCGCGGGATTCGACATCGTCTCCGGCGGTGAGCTTTTTCGCGCTCTCAAGGCGGGCGCGGACCCGCAAAAGATAGTCTTCTCCGGCGTGGGTAAGGCTCAGGAAGAAATCGATCTGGCCTTGAAACACCGCATCTTGCTGTTCAACGTGGAATCGGCGGCCGAAATGAAGATGCTTGAGGAGCGCGCGCGTTCGGTCAGAAAGGTCGCTCAGGTCTCCCTGCGCGTCAATCCGGACGTGGATCCCCGAACGCACCCTTATATTGCGACGGGCCTGAGGCAACACAAATTCGGAGTTCCGATGGAAGACGCAGCGGAGCTCTATCGGATCGCAAGCCGGTCGCGGCATCTCAGGATTGGCGGGATCGGGTGTCACATAGGATCTCAGATCACGCGATTAGAGCCTTTTGTCGATGCCGTAAAAAAACTGAAGGGGCTCGTGGCGGCCCTGAGTGCTTCAGGCATCCATATCCGGCATCTGGATCTGGGCGGCGGGTTGGGTATCAGCTATAACGACGAGGATCCCCCTCCTCCGGAGGCCTACGCAAAGGCCATCTGTGAAATAGTCAAGGATATGGAGTGCACCGTCTTGTTGGAACCAGGCCGCGTGATTGTGGGGAGCGCCGCGATCTTAGTGACTCGAGTGCTGCTGACAAAGCAGAACGGATCCAAGAACTTCATTGTGGTGGATGCTGGAATGAACGACCTTCTGCGCCCCAGCCTCTACGGTTCCTATCACGCTATTCAACCGGAAAGAGTCAACGGCCGCGGACTTTGGAAGGCGGACGTTGTCGGCCCGGTCTGCGAATCCGGAGATTTCCTGGCACGGGATCGGGAAATACAGATACCAAAGAAAGGGGACCTGCTGGCTGTGATGAATGCCGGAGCGTATGGGATGGTTCTTGCTTCCAACTATAATTCCCGTCCTCGCGCTGCCGAAGTGATCGTCAAGGAGCGACGCATGAAGGTGATTCGAAGGCGCGAAGGCTTCATAGACCTTGTCCGCGGAGAAGCCGTAAATCCCCTTTGAATTTCGGATTGCGGATTGCGGATTTCGGATTGCGGATTTCAAGTCGCCTGACGAATCTTTGAAGTCCGAAACCGCAAATCCGAAATTCCAGAGAGTCCGGTGACCACTATATGTAGCGAGTAACCCCACTCCCCTCAGTCATTCACGGGCGTCCGCAATCGGCAATCCGCAATCCGAAATCGGACGTGCTATAATCCTGTGCAAGCGAAATTACAATGACGGACGACCTCAAGCGGCAAGCTTCGGAGCTTTACAAGGAACGGACTGACGAGATTCCCACTTCCGACAGCCTTTCAATGAAGAAGCTGTTTTATATCGTCTTGGGGCTGTCGCTTCTGGCCGCTCTCGTAATTCAGACATTTGGCGGACACCACGGGGCCCCGACCAGCACAAGCGTTGCGCCTCCTCCCGTGACAAAGGAACTCCCCCCTCCGGCTTCCCCGCAACCGATGGCTCCCGCTCCACAACCGGAGCCGAGAAAGCCGGTCGATCAGAAACCCGAGATTTCCAGGCAAGAAACAGAGCCCTTGAAGGCACCAAATCCTTCGTTTGGGAAAAAGGAAAACCGGAAATCTGCAAGCCCGGAAAAACAGCGGCGGGAACCGGCGAAGCCCGTGAAGCAGGCGGATAGTAACCCGGAAACGACGCCTGGGGTCACTCCCCTGGAGGCGGCACGCCAGGAACTTGCCAGGGACATTGTTCTGGAGAAAAGCCCGGCCCTGACCACGATGATAGGGGTTAAAAATGACAACCTGGATTACCGCGGATGGCAAGCGCAAGCAGCGGGGACGGACGCCTATCAGGTGACGTTCACCTTCTACGACAAGCCCCTCGCCTCGCCGGTCCAGTACGTCTGGCGTGTGGATCTCAACGCCCGGAGCATCTCGCCGCTGAGTTATTATGCTCGTAAACTGCCGTAGGTCAGTCACTACGATGAGACCCCGGTCCTTTTCAGATGGGTATGGCGCTTAGAGAGTTTAGAATTGCAACCTTTCTACCGGCGGACACGCAGGTACCCGCCTGTAAAGATTCCGGAAGTGAACTCTAAAGAATTTACCAATCGCTGCGTCGGGACCATTGTAGGCTTCGCCATCGGGGATGCGCTGGGGATGCCTGCAGAGTTTCTAACACGGGACCAGATCCGGCGCTATTACGGCAAGACCATCACGGACTTTCTGAGAGCCCACCAGGGACACGCCAGCGATTTCCTGCCTTCAGGCTCCTACACCGACGATACCCAGATGATGCTGGCCACTGCCGAATGCCTGATCGAGTGCCAGAAGATGGATGCCGCGCGACAAGGGGATGCTCTGCTGTCATGGTATCTCAACACAGTACCCCACCGTACGCCCATGCGAGCTAATATGCGGGCGTGCAAGCATCTCTCAACCGGCCGTGCGTGGACGAAGAGCGGAGTATTCAGCGGCGGCTGCGGCGCAGCTGTTCGCATGCCGCCTATTGGCTTGTTTTTCTGCCAAAGTACGGAAATCTTGATCAAGGCAGCGCTGGACGATTGCATCATTACGCACACCGAGCCGCGCGCCCGGGCGGCTGCTGTGGCAGTTGCCTATCTCATTGCGCGATTGGCTCAAGCGACGGAAAAATGCTCGCCCGGAGATCAGGTGCTCGAGACGGCTGACCGCGTGGCGCACATAGATGAAGATATGGCGGCCTTGCTGCGTTGGGTGACCCAGATCACGCATTTGCCGCCGGAAGAAGCTCTCTTTGAAATCGGCTGCAGCGCGGACGCGCTGGAGGCAATCCCTGCTGCGACTTACTGCTTTCTGAAATATCCGCGACAATTCCACAACGCAGTTTTGGCGGCAGTGAACGCCGGTGACGCAGCGGATTCGGTCGGCGCGCTTACCGGGAGCTTTGTCGGCGCGCTCGCCGGTGTGGAGGCGATCCCGCAGAGTTTGCGCCGGCAGGTCGAGAATGCTGACCTCCTCGCGGCTGTCGGAGAGAGGCTTGCGTCACTCGCATCCTCGGCGGGCGCGCAATCAATGGCAAGCTAGAGACGTAATTGAAATCTCAAATGGCGGGCGCTCTGCACAAAATTTAAGCAAACAGGAACGATCTTCTTCCGCAGCAACATGTTATCCATGTCGAAAAAGTTGATTTCCACCTAGTTTTCCACAGTTTCTGTGAAAATCCGAGTCTGGCGATCGGCCTTCAGGCGGCCGCTCAGAGTGCCTTCTCCGAGCAGGCTGGAACCTGAACTCCGAATGCCTGCGTCCTTGCCGGGGTCTTTACCTTATGCAAATTAACTTAAGTACATGATTTCATAAATACGGCAGCGTATTTTGCAGACAAGCTCGGGGAGGGCGCCGGGAGGTTAGCCGGGGTGAGCGAAGCGAACCTTCGGAATATTGCAATAAACGAATGCGCCCCGGCAGCAGCGCGGGGAGTTCCTGCGACGCCTGCCGGGGTGCGTATCGTTGTTTCTCTTCTACCCCGGGGGTTCGCTTCGCTCACCCCCGGTTGATTTCCTTTTCGTTACCGTGTTTATGAAATCATGGACTTACAGTTGCTTGAGAAGCTGTGAAAAAATTTGAAGTCGCGGGCGGCCGCGCGGGGTCGCCCCTACGTTTTTCTCAGGTTCCGGTTCTGAAAAAGAACCTCCGTGTCGGAGCTCAGTTTTCTGTGATCCGCTCCGTGCAGATGCACTACGCGGACACTGGCGAACAGGTCTATCACCGTGTTCGCGGAAAGAGAACACAGCAAGTTCTGAGTCGGGGAGTGTTCGAGTTTCCATGCCCGCCCAAGCGGAAAGGACGCGTGCGAGGGTATCGCGTCTCCTGTAAAGATCGATGCCTTCTTTCGCACCCGGCGCGCGTGAAGAAGCTCTTCCGTCATACGGACAATATCTCTCGAAGGTGCGTCCTGTCCAAAATTGTCGAGAATGAGAAGAGAAACCCTCGTCATCCTTCCCCATTCCAGATCCTCCCTTTTGTGGCTTGCCCTCGTTGGACACGCATGTCTGTAGGCGAGGGATTCAAAATCCACAAAGAGGAGGTCCTCATGAAACCTTTGCAATAGCTCCTGCACGATGGCCACTGCCAGATGGGTCTTGCCAACCCCAGGCGGCCCGCAAAAGAAGAGCCCTCTGGTAACTTCTGGAAACCGCTCGGCGAACCTCTGTGCTTCGCCCAGGGCGCGGGTCTGGGATAGCGTCAACGGGCGAAATTCACCCAGGGAGCAATGCTCGTAGCGGCGAGGTATGCGCACGATTTCTTTCAGCTTTAGAAGGCGATCCAGGGCGAGGCAGCCGCAGCGACGCGCTCGGGACAAACCGGAAACAATCAGAAGCTCCCAACCCGTGCCTCGGCACAGGGTGCAATCTCGCCTGGCCAGGACCGGCGGGATTTCCCGCCAGCTGGACTTTAGCATCGTACTCATTGTCTTCTGACATTCCGGGCGGTTCGCGAAGACCCAACCGCCTCGAAAGCGAAACAAACCTCCCTCCCCTCCGCCCAAAAACGAGTCTGAGTTTCAACGTTCCGGCCCGAGGAAGGGCGAGGTTGCAGGTTCCAAGCCATCGGCAGTTTCTTCACTCACAGGAATGAGTTTGTTCTCTGTGCTCGTGGCCAGTGGATGAGCTCTCTTTTCCTGTACGGCTCGTTTGAGAAGGGACCGTAGGTCGCTGTCCTCCAATGTTCTTCCGTGGATGGTTATGCGATAGATCGGATTCATGGCTTCACCTCATTCGCTCAACCCACTTGGTGAGTGCGAAGTTCACAAAACCATCAAATGTGAATCATGGCCGGGACCAGCCATCCTGCACGCACCGCGGCCCTCACACTTGAACGACCCCGGATGGTATGAAGGCTCGCTATCGGTACTTGCGCATCACGGCCACAACCACCCCCTGAATCCTCACGCGAGCTTCCGGCACGAGCACTGGCGATAGTTGCGGGTTTGCCGGCTGCAATCGAACATTGGGGCCTTCCCTGTAGTACTTTTTGAGTGTCACGTTTTCTCCGTCCAGCAGTGCCACCACAGTCTCGCCGTTTTGCGCCTCCTCGCGGGATTCCACAACCACGTAATCGCCATCTTCAATGTGTTCCTCGATCATCGAGTCGCCCTTCACTCTCAGGACAAAATGATTTCCCCTTGGAGGGAGCAAGTCGTCCGGGATAGTAAGGGCCGCTGGAACCGGAACCGCCTCGATGGGCCGTCCTGCAGCGACGTACCCGAGGAGAGGCAACGACCTGCCGGCCGATCCCTTTTTCATTGACAGCTCGATCGAACGGGCGCGCTTGGGATCGCGTCGCAGAAACCCTCGAGCCTCCAGGGCTACAAGGTGCTTGAATACGGCG
>QHZE01000621.1 GCA_003225335.1 Acidobacteriota bacterium | reverse complement strand
GCTCGCAGCCATTCCTCTCTTGTCGCCACGCTCGCGCTTGATAGCGAGGGACTCCTGGTAATAGCGCAGCGCGTCCTGCGGTTTGTCGAGGTTTTTGTAGGCGACTCCGATCGCGTTCAGCATGTTTGCCTTCGCCTCCTCGTTGCCAAGCTCAATGGCGAGACTCAGAGCGCGATTCAGGGGTTCCAGGGAACCCTGTGGGCTACCACGATTGATCTCCACCCTGCCGACGGCATAGAGCGCATCCACGTACTTGGCGTCGCTCTCCAAAGCTTTGAGAAAGTGATCGCGCGCGGCATCAAACGCCCCTTTGGATTCGTACAACCCGCCCAGGTCGAAATGGATCTGCGGATCGGCGGGCAAGGCCCTGGCCAGATTTTCATAGGACTCGATGGCCTTGTCCAGATCGTTTACGATGCGCGCGTGATTGGCAAGGATCAGGAATCTCTCCCGCTCGGGGAGCTTCTCACTCAGGCGCACGGCCTCTCGTGAAGCCTGTTCTGCTTCGCGCGTATGCCCGAGCGTGGCATGGGTCTGCCCCAGTTTTGAATAGGCGATGGCGAAGTTGGGGTCTTCCCTGGTCGAAGCCTCGAAGTGTTTCAAAGCTTCAGAATGGTTGCCGAGGCGAGCCAGTTGCAGTCCCTCGTTGTACTCGCGAAGAGCGGTAAGGGACTTTGAGGAAGGCTGAAGCGGCTTCGCCCGCAACTCTCTGACGACCTCGGCCGAGAGCGCGAGGTTCTGCTGGACAGAGCGCGCCAGCTGGCTGATGGCCGCTATCAACTCTTTTTCGTTCGGAGCTTCGGCCTTCAGAAAAGTCGCGCGCTGGCCCTTTGGGTCCTGGATGGTTGCATCTATGCGGATCCGCTCGCCCACCCTCACATATTGCCCCCTCAGGAGCCGGTCGGCGCTCGTGAATTCCGCCAGGCGCTCCAGCGTAGCGGAGTCGAAGTCCGTGTTGGCAGACAAGCGCAGGTCTTTGAAGACCTGGTGAAGGCGATCGGAGGACACAGCCCGCAGATATGAAGACTGTCCTATGGCGGTCCGTAACATCTCCGCGAGGCTCGGTCCGAGCCAGTCCAGCGCCGGATCGCCCGAGACGTTGCGGAAGGGAAGGATCGCAAGGGCGACCGGTTTGACCGAGGCGCCCTGTTTCAAGGACGGTCTGAAAAATACCCTGTCGATCGTCAGGTAGGCGGCAAGCGAAAGGAACAGGATTGCGGCGGCCGCAAAAGGCCAGCGGCGCCTCCAATAACCTTGTACGGCTACCTTCGGCGCACGAGAAGCGTGTCCCCCCTCGAGATCGTCAAGGACCTCGCGCGCACTCTGGTAGCGCCGCGCGGGGTCCCGTTCCAGGCAGCGCAATATGATCCGGGCAAGATAGTCGGGCAGCTCGGGGTTGACCAGCTTAGGATTCTTGGGCGGCTCTTTGACGCGCTGGTACAGCACTTTGAGTGTGGATCCGCCCGCGAAGGGCACTTCGCCCGTCACCATCTCGTAGAGGATCAAGCCGAGCGCGTAGAGGTCGCTGCGGTGGTCCAGAGGCCCTCCTTCCACTTGCTCGGGCGACATGTAGCGCGGCGTGCCAAGGAGCTGGCCGGTGTGTGTAATACCGGCGACGTCCGCTTCGAGCGATTTGGCCAGGCCGAAGTCGGAAACATAAGCGGTGCCTTCCCGGTCGATCAGCACGTTCTGGGGCTTCAGATCGCGGTGCACGACGCCTACGGCGTGAGCGGCTTCCAGCGCCTCGCAGAGTTGCCGGGCAATTGCGACGCTCCGATCGAGGGACAATCGCCCTTCCCTTTTCAACTGTTGGTACAGGTCCTCGCCCTCGATATAAGCCATCGAGATGAACTTGATGCCTTCGACGTCGCCCAGATCATGGATCCGCAAGATGTTCTTGTGGGAGATCCTGCTTGCCAGCAGCAACTCTTGTTTGAAGCGCTGCATCGTCTCTGTGTCGGCCATCAGATCGGAACGTACCAGCTTCAACGCTACCGTGCGATCGAGATCGTTGTCGTAGGCTTTGTAGACCGCGCCCATACCTCCCTGGCCGAGCTTCGATGCGATGCGGTAGCGCGGGCCGAACTCGGTGCCCGGTTCCAGCGCGAGCAGATGGCCCGCAGCGGATCGCCGGGAGTCTGGGGGGGCGGAAACACCACCGGCAGCCTGGACAAAGCCTGCGGGCTCGAGCGTCGCTCCGTCATCGGCGGAGCTGACCATGCGCCCGCACTGCTGGCACGTGCCGGCACTGCTGGGGTTTTCAGTATGACAGTGGGGGCAATTCATGAAACGAAGGCCTCGCGCGCACAGGCGATATTCCGCATATGCCCGTAATGTCGCTGGAGATGCGAATTATAGGGGGATTGAAAGGCCTCCCGCAAGCGAATAGGGGGAAGGGACAGGGTCTCGGCAGGGTCAGCAATTTGTCGAAAGGGCCTATTTACTTGACTCCAGCGATCCCCTACTGCTTGTGGCATTGTTCCTCGGATCAACACAATCCCTTGGGCCAACATGAGTCAAGTGGATAGGCCTTTTGTCGAAAATGACAAATGACAAATCCCCGGCGGCAATCCAAGTAGTGTGACTTTCAGATGAGGCGCTACGCCGAGCGGGTGTATTTGTCATTTCTCACCGGTCATTGGTCAGTGGCCATTTTTGCGGGTCTGTAAACGGAGCACTAAGCGTCTACGATCCCCAGCACCGACTTTGCCGTCAAAAAAAATTCGCGTAATTCCTTGTAATTCGTGGCAAGCCTTTCTGTCGCGAACTCTTTCCCCGGGGATCCTTTGGCAAAGCATTTTAGCTCTTACATTTTGCGCCTCCTAGGAGCATAATCATATTCTTCCTCGATCGGTACGTCGGCGCGCGGAGCAAGTCCTCTCTTTTTCTCTCCGTTGGTTGAAAAATTGTCCAGCTTTTTAGATTCGTCCGAAGATGGTTGGGAATGCGCCAAGGAGGTGCAGCTTATGAGAAAGTTGCATTTGTTGGTTTTGTTGCCGGCGTTTTTCATCCCGCTGAGCCAGGCCCAGGCCGCGTCGTGCTCGGCTGTCAACCGCGAGAATTGTGTGTACGTCTCCACTTTGACGGGCAACAAGGTCTATCTTTTCGACGCGAGCACGAAGACGGCCACAGTTATCAACGACGGCAGCGGCAGGGTAGTTCCGGAGCT
>QHZE01000620.1 GCA_003225335.1 Acidobacteriota bacterium | reverse complement strand
CAATTCGTTCTACAGCAGCCAGCCCGTCGCCGTTGAGATGGAATTTGACCTCCACTTTTTGCACAGCGCCTTGATGGTCGGGTTTGAACTGATCCACCGTGACGGTACCATCGTCTTCAGAAGCAATCATAATGACCGTAGCCAGGGCGAGTGGCCCTCCTTGAGGGTTGGAAGAAACAGGTTGCAGTGCCAGATTCCTCCGGGGCTGCTTAACTATGGGACCTATTTCATAAGCCCCAAAGTTGGACTGCACTGCATCGCCTGGATCTTGAACGGGGACCCTGGCATCGCCTTTGACGTGCAGCTGGATCACAGCGATTCGCCGTTTTGGAGCGCCGAACGATCGACAAGCTTTCCCGGAGTCATCGCGCCCTGCCTTCCATGGAAAGCAATCCGCGTTTCCGAAGCTTCGTCAGGCGAGACCAGACAAGAGATGCTCAAGGCACAATAGCTTGATTTCCATGATGAATGTAGTGCTCGTCGATACAACGCTCGCAGGCCCCGTCATTGGCAGTGCGCAGACTTTCCTGCTCGATTTGGCAGCGGGTCTCGTCGAGCTGGGGTTGGGAGTTCATGTGGCCACTGCCGGGCAGCCCGAGCGAAGAATCGCTGCGTCTTTGGAGCAGACTGGCGCCTCGGTGCATACAGACATATGGCCGTCCCCTTATTTGGTGGAAGACATCGCTCCCGGTTTTGCTGATTGGGTCCACGACCTGAATCCTGACGTCTACATCGTTTCGGTTTCGCCCGATATTGGATGGGCAGCGCTCCCCCACTTGCAGCCGAAGATCGCCACCGTGGCCATAGCCCACGGCGACTCGGCAACTTTCTTTCACCCTATGGCGCACTATGCCCGGTACCTCACCTGGGCAGTGGGAGTAAGTGAGACTGTCTGCGAGCACCTCCGAACCGAGTGTGGACTGCCGGCAGAACGTGTCGTCTGGATTCCGTACGGCGTCTATCCGGGTCCAAACCCCGGTCTTTTGAATGCGCCTGACCCGGACGGCGCGTTGCGCCTAATCTACGCCGGCAGGCTTACCGACACCCAGAAGCGCGCCTCGGACGTCATCCGAATCGTCGAGCGCCTGCGCCCGACCGCGCTGAACTACCACGTCAGTGTCGTGGGAGACGGGCCTTTGAAAGGGGACTTTTGCCGCGATCTCGCGCCGGAAATAGCCGCCGGCCGGGCCGTGATGACGGGATGGCTGAGCAGGGAGGATCTGCACAAAGAGATGGACCAGTCGGATGTGTTTATCCTCACGTCCGATTCCGAAGGTTTCCCCATTGGTCTTGTCGAGGCGATGGCGCACGGCCTGGCGCCCGTGGTGACCGACATCCCGAGCGGAAACCGCCAGTTGGTGCGACATTTGGAGAACGGTATGCTTGCCCCTGTCGGCGGCATCGACGACTTTGTCGCGGACATCCAACGTTTGGACCAGGACCGGCGCCTCTTACGCTCGCTGCGGGCCGCCGCGTGGCAGAGTGCCCAGCGTTTTACAATCCAAAGAATGCTTCGGAGTTACCTGCACTGCTTTACGAACGCGACGAACGCCGCCCAGGCCAACCGCCGCATGCCGGATCCGCAGTTTCCTCTTATGGGGCGCTGCGTATCACGGTACCCCCTTTGGCTGCGGCGGCTGAAACTGGCCGTCGGCAGGGTCCAGATGTGAGAAGGGTGCGGCGAACTTGGCGCGGCATAGCCGTGACCAAAAGCAATTTCACCGCAGAGACGCAGAGAGCCGGAGAAGGATTTTGTAAAATGAGAAATGACCAATGACAAATTGCACGCGAGGAAATCGAATTTGTCATTGATCATTGGTCATTTGTCATTTGTGAAGACAGTCTCAGCGTACTCCGCGTCTCTGCCGTCAAGAAAAATGTTGAAGAAAACCCTTGCCGGCTGGCGAAGGATTTTGGAGTGAGTAGCACATGAGATTTCTGGTTACTGGATGCAGTGGCCTCATCGGTTCCGAGGCGGTGTCTTATTTCGACGAGCACGGACACGCTGTCACCGGGATTGACAACAATATGCGCCGGGTCTTTTTCGGACCGGCCGGAGACACGCGCTGGAATCTTGCCCGCCTGAGGCGAAGCACGCGCAATTTTACGCACGCGGATCTGGACATCCGAGACCGGGAAGGATTGTTCTCTTTGTTTCGCAAGGAATGGTTCGACTGCATTATCCACTGCGCCGCACAGCCCTCCCACGACAAGGCGAGCGAGATGCCCGTCGTCGACTTCGAAGTCAATGCGGTCGGCACGCTCAATCTGCTCGAAGCCACGCGGCAGTTCTGTCCGGATGCTGTGTTCATCCACATGAGCACCAACAAGGTATACGGCGACGCTCCCAACGAGCTGCCGCTGACGGAACTGGAAACGCGGTATGACTATGCCGATCCCAAAGACTACAACGGTATAGACGAAACCTGCAGGATTGACCGGTGCCTGCACTCTCTCTTCGGAGCATCCAAAGCGGCCGCAGACATCCTGGCTCAGGAATACGGCCGCTATTTCGGAATGAGAGTCGGGGTCTTTCGCGGGGGATGTCTGACCGGCCCGGCCCACTCCGGCGTGGAGCTCCATGGCTTCCTTTCGTACCTGGTCAAGGTTGGCCTCCACGGCGAGATGTACACGATATATGGGTATAAAGGGAAACAGGTCCGCGATCAGATCCACAGCCACGACGTCATCCGGGCGTTTGAAGAATTCCTGAAAAACCCGAGGCCGGGCGAAGTCTACAACCTTGGCGGGGGCAGGGAGAACAGCGCTTCGGTGCTGGAATGCATCCGTCTGATCCAGGACCTCACCGGCGAGCCCGTGCGCTGGAGATACGTCGAGAAGAATCGCGTCGGGGACCACATCTGCTACATAAGCGACCTGCGAAAACTGAAGTCCCATTACCCCGGCTGGTCCGTCACGCGCAGTGTCACCGATATCTGTACGGAGGTGATTGCATCGCAGCGCGCTCTGT
>QHZE01000619.1 GCA_003225335.1 Acidobacteriota bacterium | reverse complement strand
TGTCGGAGACGAAAAACTACCGGCTGCGCGCCCTTTTCTTTGGAAGAGGGGCGTGGCCCGGAGAGGAGAGTTTCGGGTCACGCCGTCGGCAATCAGAAGGAGAGTCGCGCACCGAAACGCCACTGGCGTGACTGGTTCGCCCCGTACGTCGACGTAATGTAACCGAAGGTTGTGCTGTTCACGTTTGCATCAGGAAGGTTGAAATTCGCATGATTCGTTGCGTTCAACGCCTCAGCACGAAGCTGAAACTTAACCTTCTCCGAGATCGAGAACGTACGGAAAATGCTCATGTCAGTCTCGAAGAAGCCTGGGCCACGAAGGTTGTTTCTGCCGGCACTTCCAAAGCGAGCGCCATTCTCCAATGCCCAGGAACAATTCGAGGTGCACGTAACTCCGAATATGGCTGGACCTCCAAGAACCGTATTGTCAAACCAAGGACCACCCGCAGCACCACGCTGGGTCGGTGTTCCAATTCCGCCGAGGATTCGAATGGTTGGGTTGACTTGATTTGGCACTTGGCCACTACCGCGAGCGAGCAAGGCTGGCGCAGTATTTTGGACAACATAGAACGGTATCCCACTCATGATGCTCATCACACCGCTGACCTGGAAGCCACCGAAGATTTTGCTCGCCAAACCTTCCTTGGCCCATCGTTGACCCTTGCCAAAAGGCAGGTCATAAACCAAATAGCTCTGGAGATTGTGCGTCCGGTCATAGCTGGCCGGGCCGCGGTTTAGTTGCTTCGCCGGGAGGTACTGGATTCTCGGGCCGCCGTCGTTATCGGCAAAATTGAGTGTCTTAGACCAAGTGTAAGCTACGCCGAACAACGAACTGGCCCAGCGACGCGTGACCAGCGCCTGAAGACCATCATACGTTGTGGTTGCATATGGCTGGATGCTAGAGATGTCCGCATTTATCCCGAAACCGATAAGTGGGCGACCCGCATCGCTAGTTCCCGGGGCGCTGGCGTTTATATTGATGAACCCCATCTGACCGACCGCGCGCGTACCAACGTAGCCGACCTGAGCGGCGAACTTAGCTGGCAGTTGGCGTTCGATGAAAAAGTTGAATGAATGAATCCTGCCTCGCATGGGTGTCTTCGGAAAAGTCGTCGTACCGGTGTTCGGCGGCAGGGGAATGGTGCCTTTGCTGAGATCAGGCGGAGTGCTCGTATTAATCAGCCCTTGCCGGAGAGTCGTCACAGGGATGAACCCTGATGTCCCACTGAGTCCGTTGAAACTGAGTGAGGCCATCGACCAGATGTTGACGATCGGATAAGCATTCCTCACGTCCTGAAAAGGCCTTGGGTCGGAAGATTGGCCATAGCCACCACGAATCACCGTCTTGTCGTTGTAGCGATAAGCAATTCCAACGCGTGGCAGGAACAGACCTGGGCCAGATGTAGCTCCGCCGTTAAGTGGCAGACCACTCAGTCCGCCGGTTATGACCTGTCCAGTGGCCGGGTCAAAGCGGTTAATGCCGGTATGGTCCTTCCGTGGTACAGGGAACCATTCCCAGCGCAAGCCGTAGGTCAGTGTCAATTTGCGACCAATCTGCCAATGGTCGCGTGCGTAAAGCGCGTATTGCTTCCACCACACTGAGTTCGGATTGCGAAGTTGATCTGCCTTGCCGGCACCGCTCGGCAGTCCGAGCAGGAAGGCCGCCCAGGCGTTGAATGCACTTGCCGCCGCGACACTTTGGCTCGCTCCCGGCTTCGCGCAGACGTCTGTTCCTGTGTTGGCCGCGTTACATGCCTCCAACGCTGTGGCAGTGCCGCTAAACTGGAAGGAGCCGCGTACTGTCTGAAACGCCGCCCCCTGTGGTTGGAAATGATTGATCCGCGGGTTCAAATAGTCAGCGCCAAAGCGGAAGGAGTGCGCGCCTTTCACCCACGAAAGGTTCGCCGCTGCCACGTACTGATTGTCTCGGAACAAAAACGGGTTCCCGGTGTTGTCGTTGCCTAGGTTGTTCCAACCTGTGATATTGAAGAATGGATAACCACCCTGAAGCCGGTCTGGTCCGTTGGTTCCTGGGATTTTCAGAACGGTCAACCCGAACGGTGTATTAACGTCGAAGGCCTCCGCACCGAGTCGCTGTCGCGTATAACCGATGTTGCCATCCAGAACGACCGTTGGGCTGAACGTGTACGTTCCCCCGACCCCAACCACATTAATCAGTCCCGGTGCTGTACCAAGTTGTCCTCCATTTAGGGCTCCACCGCCGATTTCTCCAAAAATGGGCGGGTCGATGATGAGCGTAGGCGAGCGGCTATATCGCCCCCACATTGTCAGCTTGTTGCTGACATAGTTGATTTTGGTGTCAATGTTGGTCCGGTTGAACGAAGCTACGCCAGTGCTTGCGAAATTGTTGGTAAAGCCCGGTCCTGTTGGCAGCGGTAGGCGCCTGATCAGTTCTAAGGCAGCGATATCAATCCGACTTGCGGGAATAATATTGCCTGGAAAGGGAGTGCGCAGACGCGGATCCGGGTTCGACGCTGGGTCGAAGATTGTGGCTCCGGTTCCGGCGAAGCTCACGTTCCCGTTAGCATCCGGCCGCAGACTCGCAGGCGCAATGGTCCTCGTAGTCCCAGCCGCGTTCCGCTGTGTGGTGCGCTCAAGGTCGGTGAAGAAGAACAGCTTGTTTTTGCCATTCCAGGTGCTCTTTCCACCCTCGCCAAAACGCGGCAGGATGATCGGCCCACTGACGGCATAGCCGAACTGTGCGAGGATGTTCTTGGGAATCTTCGCCTGGTTCGTGGGTTGAAAGAACGTCCGCGACTGGAACCGGCTGTTCGTGTCATAGCCCCAGCCAACTCCGTGGAAGTCGTTCCCGCCAGTCTTGATGGTTACATTGATGGCCGCGCCGCCCGCAAGCCCCTGCTCCGCGTCGAAGGCGTTGGTAACAATGTTCACCTCCTGGATGGCCTCGGCTGGCGGAACGTAAACTGTGTTCGCCGGCAGCCATGGGTAAATAACACTCGAGCCATCAATCCGCGTGTTGTTCTGCAATCGCGATACGCCATTGACGTTGAACGACATGGACCGCTGCGGGTTACCAGCGGCGGAGTTATCCTCGGTGCCGCTGCCGTTGATGAAAAAGCCTCCTGTGCCCCTGGTGGTTCCTGGAATCAGAAAAACCAGACTCTGGTAGTTTCGGCCGACACTCCCGAACAGGGGCAGGTTGTTGACCTGCCTTGCCGACTGCGTGACGTTCACGTCACCGCGATCAGTCTGCAGGGTCGCTTCCTGACCAGCCGTGACGACAACAGTCTCCTGCACTTCTCCTACCTCTAATTGCGCATCGAAACGAAAGGTTCTGTTCGCCTCGATCTTGAGGTCCTCCTTAAGCAGCGTCTTGAACGATGCTCGCGAAACCGTGATCTTGTAGA
>QHZE01000618.1:2102-5921 GCA_003225335.1 Acidobacteriota bacterium | reverse complement strand
CAAACACTTCCATGCGAAGCGCCTTGTCGACATCACGCTGAAATTGGGTGGAGACACTTTGAGATTTCAACCCATCGGGTACCGGGCGTACTTTCCAAGCAAGGCGTTCCCTGTCTTTTCCGAATTGGGCAATCGGGACCTGATTAACGAAGTCTCGCAGGAGTGTCGGAAAGCGGGTTTGCACCTTTACTGCTACACCGGCTACGGCATGATCATTATGGACCTGGACCTGATTCAGCAACACCCCGAATTCTCCGATTGGGTACTGCGGGATATCCATGGCGAGCCTTATGGAGTAGAGACCGAGTACGGTGTGAAGTATTCCTACAAAATCTGCATTACCGGCGACGCTTATCGTCAAGGCATGCGCAATTTTAAGAAGTTCAGCGGCATGGACCTGGAGCGCCTGGGCAACGTCCTTGATGTCTACAGCCTTCCGCGCGACGTCGATATGGCAGCCCTGGTGGCCTGGTTCGAATGGGCCAACAAGCTGACCAAGGAGGACTTGCTGGATTTCCGCAAGATCATCCACTGCGCCGGGAAATTCATGCTCTGTCACAACGGCGCAACGTGGCGAGGTGCTTCACTCCCCTTGCAATACCGTATTCCTGAAGGTTTCATGGTTGAGTACCACGACCAGACTTATCAACGCCTGGTAGGAGCTCTGATGGGGGCCTCTATGGCACGCCCCGCTCGGAAGCTGGCCATGGCGTACATGGGAAGCTACGATGTCTCCACCGACGACCAGCCATCCCATAGCAAGCCCTGGGCAGTGCACATGGCCGACATCGAGGACAGCGACGAGATCCGAATGGAAGGGTTTGCGAATCTGGCGGGAGGCAGCATTCCAATCTATGCCTGCGCCAACCGCCTCTATTTCGGAATTGGAAGCGGCAGCGCCGAGGCTGCCCAGGAAGTCTTCAGGGTCGTGCGCCGCGCAGAACCGATTCTAAAAGACAGCGTCCCCGTTCCCTATGTGGGGATCGTGCCGACCTGGGAAGCGCTTCAACTTTGGCGGACCCGGCGAAGAAGTTGGAACATGATGATGACCGAAAGCCTCGCGCTGGTGTTGCTGGATAGCCACATCAGTTTTGATGTCAATCCCAATACCGAAATGACTGCCGACTGGCTGCAACGTCAGCGAGTGGTTGCGCTCTGTGGCGCATCGGCGCTGAAGGATGAGGACGTCCGCCTGTTGGCTGACTGGGTTAGCGCAGGTGGAGGTTTGTTGGCAACCTACGACTCAGGCCTTTATACGGCGCACGGTGAACCGCGGAAAGATGGAGGCGCCTTAAAGGATTTGCTCGACGTGGAGATGAAAGGCGAGCCGCCGGAAGGGCAGGCCGATTGCTTCTATCGGGTCAAGGCTGATCACCCGGCGCTCGGCGAATATGGCAAAAGCTCCGTGGTGATGGGCGATGCGCGGCTGGCGCCCGTGGAGGTTCGGGATGGGGCAACCCTCCTTGCAGATTGTTGGAATCTCCAAATGGAGCAGGTTCGAGGACCGGCGATCGTCGCCAAAACCCTTGGCAAAGGGCGAACGATTTACATCAGCGGAAGTCTGGAAGCTCACTACCCCTCCAGTCGAGTCGCTTCACTTCAAAAAATGCTTGTATCCATCATCCGATACTTGGCAGGAGACGCGCCCGTGCCATTCCAAATGTCGGCTCCCCGGGGGGTTTATGGAGTACTCCGAGAGTCCGCGAATGGAGATCTGGCGCTTTGGGTACTGGCGAATGTAGGTTTCAAGGACGCTTCAATCGGCCGCATGCGGCAAGATTTTCTGCCGGTGCACGACGTCGAGGTTCGGGTCCTGGTCCCGGAAGGCCGGCAGGCGAGGTCAGTGGAGTTGATTCGCGCAAAGCGGAGCATTCCTTTCAAGGTGGATGGTAAATACGCCGTGGCCTCAATTCCAACCGTGCACATCGCGGAGCTCGTCCATTGGAAACTTGCGTGAGACTGGCCCGGGAAGGGCCATGTGGTTTGAAATGAAACGCCAACGTTGCGCGCTCAACCTAATCGTCTGGGTTGCCGTTCTGATTGCATTGGAATCCCCGGAGGGCGCGTCCCGGGGACCAAGTCTTCTGCCTCTGAAGCTTGCGGCACCGCATAGTGGAGGCCAAGTCCTCGAGGGCACCGCGCCCTTCAAGCGGCCGGATAACATCATCGATCAGCAATACCTCCAGATTTATGACTATTTCTTGCGGGAGATTGCGACCTCGCCCTCTCGGCGAGATGAGTTGTGGCGTCCCGACTACTCCACGATTTCCGCATACCGTGAGTCCCTGGACGGACACCGGGAGAGCCTCCGCAGGATGCTGGGCCTGGTTCAATTGCACCCAGGGAAGGCGGAAATCACCACGCTTGCAACCAACGAAGCATTGAGTATCAAGGAAGTCTCCATACCCCTCGACAAGGAGTTCCACGCCCGCGCCCTGCTTTTCCTGCCTCGAAGCGAACGGCCGGAACCTGTCATCATTGCGATTCCATCCGCCGCAGAAACCCGGGAGGAGTTCGCAGGTGTGGTCGAAGGAATCACCCCTGCGAGATGGCTTACCGCCCTCCTCGGCCGCGGCGTGGCGGTCGCGATTCCCTCCATGGTGACCCGCACAACCGATTACCCCCTTTCCAGGCAGCTTCAGGGCGATCCGCCGGATCTTGCACCTAAAGACCTCCGGAAGACTCTCTTCCGGCTGGGCTTCATCGTCGGGCGGACGATGGTGGGACTGGACGTTGAGCAAGTCATTGCCCTTCACACCTTCCTGGCCTCTCAGCCCGAGATTGATGCCGGCCGCGTCGGTGTCTTGGGTGAAGAACAGGGAGGGATGACCGCATTGTACGCCGCAGCGGTAGACGAAAAGTTGGCCGGCGCGGCGGTCGTCGATTACTTCGATCAACACGAACGCTGCTGGACGGAACCGATTGACCGGATGCTCTTTAGCCAGCTCAACGAATTTGGAGATGCGGAGGTTGCGGCGTTAATCGCCCCCCGCCCCTTGATTGTTCAACGCACGCCCAACTCACCTGTCTTCGCGGCAAGTGCGCTGAAAGAGTTGGTGCGGGCGCAGCGCTTCTACCAGGGGCTGGATAAATCAGGGAATCTCGTGTACGGCCCTGACGACGGGTCCGAAGGTCTCCTCACCGGGGCCATGAAGTCGGCAGATATTCTCGGCGCGGGCGGAGGAGCAGGCAGAGAACCGGCTATCCCGCTCCGGGTGCCCCATGATCGCGCAATCCAGGCGCGCAATGACCAGTTTGAATCGCTGCATCGTTATCTTTGCCGGCTCGATGCGCAAAGTGACAAGGTGAGGGAGAACCGCTGGAATCTCTTGAAAACGACGCCGGAGGAGCGCGCCAGTAAAGTCGAATCCCTTCAAAAAGACCTGAGCGATTTGATGGGAGTAATACCATCACGGAAGCTCCCTCTAAATCCTCGCACGTCTTTGATTAAGGTGACCGACAGTTTCGCGGCCTACGATGTCTTGCTCGATGCCCTTCCCGGAGTCGAGGTTTATGGCCAGTTGTTAGTTCCGCGGAACGTGCGAAGCCCGGCGCCGGCTGTGATTTGCCAGCACGGAATCGGCGGGCAGCCATGCTCCGTTACCGGGGTTGGATGCGACCCGAAGCCGCAGGTCTATCACGAATTTGCGGCGCGACTGGCCGAGCGAGGCTATGTGACCTTCGCGCCCTACGTGGCCGTTCCCGAGGGAGACGACAGCGCCACTTCCCCTGACCTGTTGGATATCCTGGTGCGCCAAGCGGCCGCGCTGGGAAGAATGCGCACCAGTGTCGAACTCGTGAAGCTCCATCGCATTGTCG
>QHZE01000618.1:0-2094 GCA_003225335.1 Acidobacteriota bacterium | reverse complement strand
GATGGCCCCGCTGGAACCGCGCCTCACAGCGGTGATCATTTCGGGGTACTTCAACGATTGGCGAACCAAGATCACAGATGAGGCAAATCGAAGGAGCTTCCTGTTCCATTCGAACGATGACATGTACAACTGGAACGTGCTCAACCGCTTTACCCACTTGGAACTCATCGCCGCAATGTGGCCGCGAGCAGTTTGCATTGAGTTTGGCGAACAAGACATTACAACGACAGCCGAATGGCACGCCCGCGCCTGGGCACAGGTGGAAGATTTTGCGCGCGCCTGGGACGCCAGCGATCGGATCGTGCTGGATCGTTTCAACGGACCTCATGAGATTCATGGGGTCCTTACTTTTCAATTCCTGGATAAGTGGGTGCGGCCGGCAGGGGCTTCGGAGCGCAGTTCCCTGCCCTAGGGACTCACTTGAGCGACGGAAAGCGCGCCGACCAGAAATCCCAGAATTTGAGGAGGCAACACAATGCGTCAAAGCAAGACCGTTGAACCCATGGACCGGCGCCAGTTTCTGACGAAAACGGGGCGGACAGCCTTAGGCATTGCCGCCGGCGCAACGGTGCTGCGACCGGGTACGCGCGCCGTCGCTGCGAATGAGAAATTCGTCGTCGGGCTCATGGGAGTACGGGGGCGAGGTGTTGAACTCGTCCAACAGTTGGTAAAGCGCCGAGATGTCGAGATCGCGTACCTCTGCGATGTGGATTCGAACGTGTTTGGAGAATCCTCCAAGGTGGCTTCGGAGGGCTTGGGCAAGACACCCAAAAACATCGGCGACTTTCGAAAAATCCTCGACGACAAAAGCGTTGATGTCCTGTTTAATGCTACGCCCGACCATTGGCACGCACTACCCACGATCCTGGCCTGTCAGGCCGGAAAAGACGTATACGTCGAAAAGCCCGCCTCCTCCTGCATCTGGGAAGGCCGCAAAATGGTGGAAGCCTCCAGGAAGTATCGAAGCATCGTGCAAATGGGCGATCAAACCCGCAGTGCGCCGTACGCTCAGGCGGGGATCGAATACATCCGCTCAGGAAAACTTGGCGACGTCCACTTGGTTCGCGTTTTGAATATGAAGCTGCGCCCCAGTATCGGCCACAAGCCGGACGGCCCCGTTCCGGCGGGCGTGGACTACGACATGTGGCTCGGTCAAGCCCCGGCGCGGCCGTTCAATCCCAACCGATTTCACTACGCTTGGCACTGGTTCTGGGACTACTCGGGTGGGGACATCATCAATGACGGAATCCATCAGATTGACCTGGCGCGATGGGTAGTTGGACAGGATTACCCCGACTCTGCGGTTTGCACCGGAATGAAGACGTTTGATGATGACCAGGAGACTCCCGACACGCAGTCGGTACAATATGCCTTCAAGAACCTCACGATGGTCTTCGAATGTGCTTTGTGGACACCGTATGAGAAAAAGACGACGGATGCGGAGAGGAATGGAGACGTCTTCCCTGCCTGGATGTTCAATTCGACGCGGGTCGAGGTGTACGGGACCAAAGGATTAATGATGTTCGGCCGCCAGGGCGACGGCTGGCAAGTGTACGGCGCGGACGGAAAAGTGGCGGCGGAGAACAAGGGCAAGGATCCTGTGCCGGCGCACATCGATAACTTCTTCGCCTGTGTCAATCCCGGCAGCAACCCAACGCCGACATCGAGAGTGGTCACCTCAGTACAGTGCTCGCCCATTTGGGGAACATTTCCTACCGGCTGGGAGGACGGCGAGTGATATACGATGGAACGGGCGAGCGTTTCGTGAGCGATGAACAGGCAAACCAGTACGTTCGGCGAGCTAGCCGAACTCCCTGGAACGTCCCCGATAGAGTCTGAGAAAGGAGACTTACCTTATGGTCTTTTCCTCGTGGCGGGCGAAAGTTGCGGCGGCGCTGCTGATCGGCGAACTCGGGTTGATCCCGGCATACTTCGCGAAGGATGCCCCTCGGTCCGGGCAGGCGATGCACTTGACCCTTCGGACGCGACTTCAGCCCCTTAAGGCCGGCACGGAATGGCAGGAAGCAACCCTGCGGGAGGACATTTCAACCAACGAAGCAGCCATCATTATTTGTGACATGTGGGACAATCACT